>NZ_JAUIZP010000023.1:0-72279 GCF_041414735.1 Rhodococcus sp. GXMU-t2271 | reverse complement strand
GGGCCCCGGCCCCCGAGGGGCACGGCCCCCCGCCGGATCGGTCCTACTTCGCGACCGTGACCTCGACGTGGTGGACGCCGGGGGCCGTCGGGCTCACGACGACGTCACCGTTGCCGCGGCCGGACAGCGCGCGGACCTTCCAGTCGCCGGGCGCGGCGAAGAACCGGAAGTCACCGGTGCCGGAGGCGACGACCTCGGCGGTGAACTCACCGGTGCCGTCGAGCAGGCGCACGAAGGCGCCGCCGACCGGCTGGCCGTCGGTGTCGACGACACGGCCGGTCAGAACCGTCTCCTTCTCGACGTCCACGCCGGCGGGCAGGGTCTGGGACTGAACGGGTGCACCACACATGGTCAGCGAACCTCCAACTCGATCGGGGCTCCGACGAGCGAGCCGTATTCGACCCAGCTGCCGTCGTAGTTCTTGACGTTCTTCTTGCCGAGGATTTCCTGCAGGACGAACCAGGTGTGGCTCGAGCGCTCACCGATCCGGCAGTAGGCGATGGTCTCGCGGCTGTCGTCGAACCCCTTGGCCCGGTAGAGGGCCTCGAGGTCGTCGTCCGCCTTGAAGGTGCCGTCCTCGTTGGCGGTGGTGCTCCACGGGATGTTGATCGCACCCGGGACGTGGCCGCGCTGCTGGGCCTGCTCCTGCGGCAGGTGCGCCGGGGCGAGGATCCTGCCGGAGAACTCGTCGGGGGAGCGGACGTCGATGATGTTCTTGGTGCCGATCGCGTCGATCACCTCGTCGCGGAAGGCGCGGATCGAGTAGTCCGGCTCCTGCGCCTTGTACTCGGTGGCCGGGCGGGTGACCTCGTCCTTGGACAGCGGGCGCCCGTCGAGCTCCCACTTCTTGCGGCCGCCGTCGAGGAGCTTGACGTCCCGGTGTCCGTAGAACTTGAAGTACCAGTACGCGTAGGCGGCGAACCAGTTGTTGTTGCCGCCGTAGAGCACGACGGTGTCGTCGTCGGCGACGCCCTTCGCGGACAACAGGGCGGAGAACTGCTCCCGGTTCAGGAAGTCGCGACGGACCCCGTCCTGCAGGTCCTTGCGCCAGTCGAGCTTGATCGCACCTTCGATGTGCCCACCGTCGTAGGCGGCGGTGTCCTCGTCGACCTCGATGAACACGGTCTTCGGTGCGTGGAGGTTCTGCTCTGCCCAGTCTGCTGAGACCAGGACGTCGGAGCGAGCCATGGAGTTTCCTTTCGGTGCTGTGACACTCTCGCGTCGAGTGGAACGGTGCGGAGGGAAATGGTCAGGCGGCGACGGTCCGGAACCGGGCCACGAGCGGATAGATCCGGCAACCGAGGCACACCCCGAACGCGGCGTTGAGCAGCGCGGCGAACAGCGCGAAGCCGGTGGCGACCAGCCCGGTCAGGTCGGCGCCGAGGAGGAAACCGAAGGTCCCCACGGCGGCGAACACGAACCCCACGAGCTGCGCGAACCGCAACGGGGCGACGGGTTCGGTCTCGGTGGGAGCGCCCGACCGGGGCGCGACGAACCGCGCGAAGAGCAGGCCGTAGGGGCTGCGGCGCGGCCCCAGGGCCGCGCCGGCCGCGAACACCACGGTCTGGACGGCGAGCAGTACGCCGGCCACCGTGGTCGAGACCGACGCGACGACCAGGACGACGACGAGAACGGCGGTGGTGATCCACGCCGCGAACCGGGGGCCGCGGACGTCTACCTGCGGGCTCCGGCGGGTGGTGGCGGTGGTGGTGGTGGACATGGGTGGTACTCCTGCTGGGAGGGGACGCGTGAGGGCGGACCGGCGCGGTGACAACCGCGGGGACCACACCGGGGAGAGCGGCGGATGCCGCGGAGACGGTCGGACGTCTCGGCCGGGGTGATCAGCAGCAGGTACAGCAGAAGCCGCCGAGGCGGCACAGATCGACTGTGCGGCGTCGGGTGAGCATGAGCTCTCGGCGGGTCGACACGGCAGGCAGCTTAGTCGACGTCTCGGCGGATCGGGCCCGCGGGGGTGCGCAGTGGCACCAGCGCGGCCCGCAGGTCGGCCGCGGCCGGCACCCCCGACACCCGGTACCTCTCGGTGCCGGCGGCGTCGAACAGGAACGTCGTCGGCAACGACAGCACACCGAGTTCCCTTGCCAGCTGCGGGTTCTCGTCGATGTCCAGTTCGAGGTCGCGGGGTGCGGGCAACCCGTCGCCGGTGGCTGCGAGGTCGGCGACCACCTGAGCGACGACCCGGCGCACCGCGGCGCACGGTCCACACCAGTCCGCGGAGAAGTGCAGCACCACCGGCGCATCGCCGGTGCCCACGCCCACCGCGGCCAGCAGGGGATCCGGCCCCGACGCCGGGGCCGGGGCCGGATCGACGACGCGGACCTTGCCCTCGCGGGCCCGCAGGACGGTCCCGATGATCAGGGCGGCAGCCACCACCACCAGCAGGACGACGACAGCGGTCACAGGCGCTGCACCTCCTCGAGATCGATCGTGGTCTGGTGCGCCTCACCCTCGATCACAATCGTCGAGCCGCGGGCCTCGACCGCGGTCGGGCGCACCCCGAACGGCAGGTTCTGGGGTTCGATCGTGGTGGTGAACAGACCCAGCACCGTCGGCTTCAGCAGATCCGGGACGGTGAAGTCCGCCTGTCCCTCCGGGCCGAAGTACAGGTCCGACGCCACGATGCGCACCGTGTCGCCCTCGAGCAGCAGGTTCGCCTGCACACTGACCTCCGCGGAGACCGGGCCGACCGGAACCGTGCCGGTGAGGACGACCCCGCCCGCGGTGGTGCGACCGGAGCCGCCGGACCCGCCCGTGCCGTCCGACTTGTCGGCCGGGGGAGCGGACACCTGCAGGTCGGGAATGCCGTAGAGCTGACCGAGCTCGGTCGCGTCGATCATCACGCGCCCGTACAGCAGATCCACCGGCACCGTGCGGATCGAGCCGTCGAGCAGTTCGCCCGCGTCCGCGTGGGCGCCGATCAGGTTGGCCTCGATCGTGATGTCACCGAGAGTCCCACTGGGCACACCCTGCGCCCGGATCTCGACGTTCTCGTAGTGGCCGGACCGGGCCTGGGTCAGGAACGGGAACCCGTGGATGGTCACCGCCGGATCCGCCGTCAGCGCACCGCCCTCCCGCAGCGCCCGTGAGACCCGGTACTCGGACCACGCCGCGGCGCCGAAATCGATCAGGAGCGCGACTCCGACGAGCGTCACGAGAGCGAGGATGAGTTTGCGCACCGCACCATTGTGACGGACGGCTCGCACCGCTTCCCGAGCGCGGTTGCCCGGTGAACGCCCTCGTGGCGCTAATCTGTAGCGCGTCGTTCACACGAGTTTCGCGCAGCGCGCGAAGAATGGAGGCACGGTGGAGCTGTTGCTGCTGACCTCCGATCCCGACCCGGAAGCGGTCCTGCCTTCGCTGTCGCTGCTCGCGCACTCGGTGCGTCCGGCGCCGACCGAGGTGTCGTCGCTCCTCGAGGCGGGCTCCGCGGACATCGCGATCGTCGATGCTCGCACCGACCTGGCTGCGGCCCGCGGCCTGTGCCGGTTGCTGGGCAGCACCGGATCGGCGATCCCGGTCGTCGCCGTGCTCACCGAGGGGGGCCTGGTGGCAGTGAACCCGGAGTGGGGACTGGACGACATCCTGCTCACCACCACCGGACCGGCCGAGCTGGACGCGCGCCTGCGACTGCTGGTCGGCCGGTCCGGCGGTGCTGCCGGCCCCGAGAACAGCGGCAAGATCACACTCGGGGAGCTCTCGATCGACGAGGGCACCTACACCGCCCGGCTGCGCGGCCGTCCCCTCGACTTGACGTACAAGGAGTTCGAGCTCCTCAAGTACCTCGCACAGCACGCCGGCCGGGTCTTCACCCGCGCGCAGCTGCTGCAGGAAGTGTGGGGTTACGACTTCTTCGGTGGTACCCGCACCGTCGACGTGCACGTGCGGCGCCTGCGCGCCAAGCTCGGCCCCGAATACGAGTCCCTGATCGGGACGGTCCGCAACGTCGGCTACAAGGCGGTGCGTCCCACCACCAAGACCGGGAAGGGCGGCTCCGCCAGCGTCGAATTCGAGGACGTCGAGTTCGCCGACTAGGCTCGCCGTCGTGGAATTCGTCAGTCGACTGTCCGCCGAGCAGGCCGCCGAGGTGCGAGCGCTCGTCGCCCGCGCGCACGCCGCCGACGGAACGGCCCCGGTGTCCGAGCAGGTGCTGCACTCTCTCACCGGCGACGGTGACGAGCAGCACCTGGTGGCCACCGAGGACACCGCGATCGTCGGCTACGCCAACCTGGTCCCCGGCCACGGGGAGCACCCGGCGATGGCCGAGGTGGTCGTCGATCCGCCGCACCGCCGGCACGGTGTGGGGTCGCGGCTCGTCGCCGCCGCACTCGAGACCGGAGGTGCCGGCACCCGGGTGTGGGCGCACGGCAACCTCGAGGCCGCCCGGGCGCTCGCGGCGCGGCTCGGTCTGACGCCGGTCCGCGAACTCCTGCAGCTGCGGCGCCCCCTCGGGGAGCCCGAACTGCCGGCCCTGCAGGTCCCTGACGGTCTGCTCCTGCGGACGTACCGGGGACCCGAGGACGATGCGGAACTGCTGCGGGTCAACGCGGCTGCGTTCGCCTGGCATCCCGAGCAGGGCCGGTGGACGGAGCGCGACGTCGCGCAGCGCCGCAGCGAGTCCTGGTTCGACCCGGAGGGGGTGTTCCTCGCCTTCGACGAGCAGGATCCGGACCGGCTCCTCGGCTTCCACTGGACGAAGGTGCACGCCGCCACGGCGGACCAGCCGGCGATCGGCGAGGTGTACGTGGTCGGTATCGATCCCGGAGCTCAGGGGCGCGGTCTCGGCCGGCTGCTCACCCTCGCCGGGTTGCGGTACCTGCAGGAGCGCGACCTCGGTGCGGTGCTGCTGTACGTCGAAGGTGACAACACCGCCGCCCTGCACACCTACGGCCGGCTCGGGTTCGAGCGATTCCACGTCGACCTCGCCTACGTCGGCGCGTGAACGCAGCACGTACCGCGCGCGCCCGTCCCGTCGTCGTGTGACGTCGACCATACGGACTGCAGGTGTACTTTTCGCGTTCACGCCGCGTTCATCTTCGGGCGTCCAACCGTCAACCCGTCCTCATTAACTTTCCATTACGGGCCGCAGCATGCCGGTCCGGCGCCGGGATCGCCCCGCGCCTGATGCCGCCGCCCGTGTCGCGGGCGTGCGAGTTCCGGAGGAGAACGAGTGAACCTCAAGCGCAATGGCGCCCTGCTCGGTGTGGTGGCTGCAGGTGCCCTCACCCTGGCCGCATGCGGCAGTGACAACAACGCCGCCTCGACGGACGTGGACGCGTCCGCCTCGGCTGCGACGTGTGAGGGCAAGGAGACGCTGTCCGCCGCCGGGTCGTCCGCGCAGAAGAACGCGATGGACCAGTTCGTGTCCACCTACATCGCGGTCTGCCAGGAGAAGGGCAAGAACGTCAACGTCGCCTACAACCCGTCGGGTTCCGGTGACGGACGCACCCAGTTCATCGCGAACCAGATCGACTTCGCCGGCTCCGACTCCGCCATCAAGGCCGAGCAGGCCGCCCAGGCCGCCGAGCGGTGCGCCGGCAACCCCGCATGGAACCTGCCGCTGGTCTTCGGTCCGGTCGCCATCGCGTACAACGTCGACGGCGTCGACAATCTCGTGCTGAACGGCGAGACCGTCGCCAAGATCTTCAACGGCACCATCAAGCAGTGGAACGATCCGGCCATCGCCGCCCTCAACGAGGGTGTGAGCCTTCCGGATTCGGCCATCACCCCGATCGTGCGCTCCGACTCGTCGGGCACCACCGACAACTTCCAGAAGTACCTCGAGGCCGCCTCGAACGGTGCCTGGACCACCGGAGCCGGCTCCGACTTCACCGGCGGTATCGGCGAAGGCGCCAAGGGATCCGCCGGTGTCGCCCAGGCCGTCGCCAGCGCGCCCGGCTCGATCACCTACGTCGAGAAGTCCTTCGCCGACCAGAACGGCCTGACCATGGCTCGGATCGACAACGGATCCGGCGCGGTGGAGCTGACCGACGAGTCCGCCGGCAAGGCCATCGAGGCCGCGACCTTCGCGCCCACCGGTGAAGGCGATCTGACGCTCGACCTGAGCTCGATCTTCGGGACGACGCAGGAGGGTGCCTACCCGATCATGCTCGCCACCTACGAGATCGTGTGCTCGGCCGGCTACGACGCCGACACCTCGGCTGCCGTGAAGTCGTTCCTCGTCAGCGCCGCCAACGAAGGCCAGGAGGGTCTCGCCGAGCAGGGCTACGTGCCGCTGCCCGAGTCCTTCAAGGCGAGGCTCACCGAGTCGATCAACGCCATCGCCTAGCCGATGAGCGCCGCGGACCGTACCGTCAATCACGAGCAGAGAGAGATCGCGAGCGCAGATGAGTGACGCGCCCACCAAATCCGCACCTCGCACTCCCGGGTCCGGCGACGACGCCGGACCCGGGGCGGGCGGTCCGCACGGCAACATCCCGGAGGCCACGATTACCACCCCAGCGCGCGGCGACAGCAAACCGCTGACCAGACCGGGCGACCGGATCTTCAGTTCGCTGGCCTCCGGGTCCGCTGTCCTCATCTCGCTGATCATCGCGGCCATCGGGGTGTTCCTCGTCTGGCGCGCGGTGCCGGCGCTGCAGCGCAACACCGTCAACTTCCTCACCAGCCGCGAATGGGTCACTCAGGACATCGCCGAGATGTCGTTCGGTGTCCTCGACCTGTTCCAGGTGACCGTGCTGGTGTCGTTCTTCGCGCTGGTCCTCGCGATGCCGGTCGCCCTCGGCATCGCGATCTTCCTCACCTCGTACTGTCCCGCGCGCCTGAAGAAGCCCCTGGCCTACGTCATCGATCTGCTCGCCGCCGTGCCGTCCATCGTCTACGGCCTGTGGGGCCTGCTCGTCCTGGCCCCGGCGATCCGCCCGCTGGCGACGTGGCTCAACGAAAGTCTGGGCTGGTTCCCGCTGTTCGCCTCCGGTTCGGGCTCGATTCTCGGTGGCGGCACGATCTTCACCGCGGGCATCGTGCTCGCCGTGATGATCCTGCCGACCATCGCCGCGGTGAGCCGGGAGGTGTTCGTGCAGACGCCGACTCCCCACATCGAGGCGGCGCTCGCCCTCGGCGCCACCCGCTGGGAGGTCGTCAGGACCACGGTCATCCCGTTCGGCAAGTCGGGCTACATCAGCGGTTCGATGCTCGGTCTCGGTCGCGCCCTCGGTGAGACCATGGCGCTGTACCTGATCCTGCGGACCACGTCGCAGCCGTTCTCGTGGTCGCTGTTCGACGGCGGCGCCACCATCGCCTCGAAGATCGCCCTGGGATACGCCGAGTTCAACAACGACATCCAGGCCGGTGCCTACATCGCCGCGGGTCTGGTGCTCTTCGTGCTGACCTTCGTGGTCAACGCCGCGGCGCGTGCGGTCGTCGCAGGAAAGAAGGACTGAAGCCATGACGACCACACTCCTCGAGACGCCGGTCAAGGGCCCCACCTTCCGGGGCGTCGGCGCCCGCCGGCGCGCCTCGGATCTCACCGCCACCGTTCTGGTCACCGTGTCGGTGCTGGTCGCGCTCGTGCCGCTGGCATGGGTGCTGATCACCGTGATCGCCAAGGGTATTCCCGCCCTGACGAGCGCCACCTGGTTCACGAACTCCCTGAGCGGGTTGTCCGCGTCCGCGATGGGCGGCGGCATCTACCACGCCCTCGTCGGAACCCTGCTGCAGGGCCTGGTGTGCGCGGTCATCTCCATCCCGATCGGCATCTTCGTGGCGATCTACCTCGTGGAGTACGGCGCCGGCACGCGACTGGGCAGGATCACCACCTTCATGGTGGACATCCTCAGCGGCGTCCCCTCCATCGTCGCCGCACTGTTCATCTACGCCCTGTGGATCGCCACGTTCGGATTCCCGAAGTCCGCCTTCGCGGTGTCCCTGGCGCTGGTCCTGCTCATGGTTCCCGTGGTGGTGCGCAGCACCGAGGAGATGCTGCGGATCGTGCCGCAGGACCTGCGCGAGGCCTCCTACGCCCTCGGCGTGCCCAAGTGGAAGACCATCGCGCGCATCGTGATCCCGACCGCGCTGCCGGGCATCATCACCGGCGTCATGCTGGCCCTGGCACGCGTCATGGGCGAGACCGCGCCGTTGCTGATCCTCGTGGGCTACGCGCCGTTCATCAACTTCAACCTGTTCGGCGGCGAGATGGGCAGCCTGCCCGGCGTCATGGTGGCGGAGATGAACAACCCGACCGACGCGGGCACGATGCGGATCTGGGGCGCTGCCCTCACGCTCATCCTCGTCATCGCGATCCTCAACATCGTCGCCAAGGTGATCGGCCACTACTCCCAGGTGCGGACCAAGTAGGCCTCCTCATGCACACACCCTCCGATTTCGATACACCAGTAGGGAGCCGGTAATGGCCAAGCGTCTGGACCTCAAGGACGTCAACATCTTCTACGGCAAGTTCCACGCCGTCGCCGACGTGACGCTGGCCGTGCCGCCGCGCAACGTCACCGCGTTCATCGGACCGTCGGGCTGCGGCAAGTCCACCGTGTTGCGCTCGCTCAACCGCATGCACGAGGTGACCCCCGGTGCCCGCGTCGAGGGCTCCGTGCTGCTCGACGGCGAGGACATCTACGACTCGTCCGTCGACCCGGTCGGCGTCCGCAAGACGATCGGCATGGTGTTCCAGCGCCCCAACCCGTTCCCCACCATGTCGATCCGCGACAACGTCGTCGCCGGCCTCAAACTGCAGGGCGTGCGCGACAAGAACAAGCTCGACGAGATCGCCGAGCGATCGCTGCGCGGCGCGAACCTGTGGAACGAGGTCAAGGACCGTCTCGACAAGCCCGGCGGCGGCCTGTCCGGTGGTCAGCAGCAGCGCCTGTGCATCGCCCGCGCCATTGCGGTGCAGCCCGAGGTGTTGCTGATGGACGAGCCGTGCTCCGCTCTCGACCCGATCTCCACCCTCGCCATCGAGGATCTGATCGCCGAGCTGAAGCAGGACTACACCATCGTGATCGTCACGCACAACATGCAGCAGGCGGCGCGCGTGAGTGATCAGACCGCGTTCTTCAACCTCGAGGCCACCGGCAGGCCGGGCCGGCTCGTCGAGATCGACGACACCGAGAAGATCTTCTCCAACCCCACCCAGAAGGCCACGGAGGACTACATCTCCGGTCGCTTCGGCTGAGTGCGACCGCGACCTCGGCACCGCGCATACGACGACAGGCCCCGCCCTCGGAGGGCGGGGCCTGTCGTCGTATGCGTCACTGGTCCTGCGGATACACCGTGAGCTTGTCGACGCGTTCGCGCATCGCCCGGAAGTCCTCGTCGGTGGGGAGCTTTCCGGTGACCAGGAAGATCACGCGACGGCCCACTTCGACGGCGTGGTCGGCGAACCGCTCGTAGAACCGTCCCAGCAGTGTCACGTCCACCGCCGCGGCCACGCCGTGCTTCCACTCCCGGTCCATCAGCACCGTGAACAGGTGACGATGGAGATCGTCCATCGCCTCGTCCTCCTGGTGCAGCCGGGCCGCCCGCTCGGGATCGCGCGTCTCGAGGATCTCCTTGGTCGCTGCCCCGAGCGAGACCGCGATCCGGCCCATCTCGGCAAAGTAGCCGTTGACCTCTTCGGGCAGAACGTGATTGGGGTGCCGGCGCCGCGTCGCCTTGGCGACGTGCAGGGCCAGCGCGCCCATCCGGTCGATGTCGGCGACGATCTGGATGCCGCTGACCACGGAACGCAGGTCGCCGGCCACCGGCGCCTGGAGGGCGAGCAGCGAGAAAGCCTTCTCCTCGCACTGCGTGCTCAGGTCCGTGATCTTGTCGTGCTCACCGATCACGGTCTCGGCGAGCGCGAGATCCGCCTGGAGCAGGGCCTGGGTGGCTCGCTCCATCGCAAGGCCCGCAAGGCCCGCCATCTCTCCGAGGAGATCGGCGAGCTCGGTCATCTGTTCGTGGTATACGACGCGCATAATGACACAGACTACGGCGCACACAAAGCCGGTTCACGAGCAGCGGGTGAACGAGGGGTGAATGACCGGGCTGCTCACGCGCAGGAGTCGTCGCCCGCGTTGGTGATCGACAGGTCCACCGGCAGTTCGTTCTCCTCGGCAGCCTGGATCGGCACCGTCGGCAGGACCGACCCCGCCTCGGTCGGAGCGGTGATGCTGCCGACGAATCCGGTGCCGAGGACGAGTTCCACGATGCCGCCGGGGTCCGCGGATTCCTGCAGTACAGCCCCCGGCACCGCGGATGCCAGAGTCAACGCCTCGGCTTCCTGCCCGGGCGCGAAGCGCACGACGGTCTCCTTGCTCGTGCCGGAGTAGTTGCCGACGCTGTAGATCGGGAAACCGTAGGCGCCGAGTTCTTCCGCGGTTCGGGCCGCGAGGCCGGACGCGCCGGACGCGTTGGATACCTGCACCGACACCGTCGACGGATCCACTGCGGTCTGTGCGGGCAGGGCCGCCGCCGGCGGGGGCGCAGACGATTCCGGCTCGGGAGCGTTCCGCTTCTCCCCGGGGAGCGGGTCGTCGTCGATGATCGCGCGGAAGATCGCCTCGATGTCGTCGAGACGCGGGATCTCGTTGCCCCACTCGTTGGTTCCGGCCGTGGGCACGGTGAGGAAGGTGACGGCGCCGGCTTCGACCCGTTGCAGCGAGCGACCGAGCCGGACGAGCGACTCGGTGTCGACGTTCTCGACGAACGTGGCTCGGGTGAACGCGTTGATGAACCCGTTCAGTTTGCCCGGGTCGAACAGGACCTTGTTCGACATCGCCGAGCGCAGCAGCGACGACAGGAACTTCTGCTGCCGGGTGATACGTCCGTAGTCGCCGTTTCCTTCCGACTCGACTTTTCGTGCCCGCACGTAGTCCAGCGCCTGCCGGCCGCCGAGGGTGTGGGTGCCCGCGGTCTCGATGAGGGTGCCGAGTTCCCCGTCGACCAGGGGGGTGGGGGTGCACACCTCGACGCCCCCGACCTCGTCGACCATGCTCTCGAAGCCGGCGAAGTCGATTCCGACGAAGTGTCCGATCTTCAGGCCGGAGAGCTTCTGGATCACCTTCACCAGGCACTTGGGCCCGCCCAGCGCGTAGGTGGCGTTGAGCTTGTCGCCCTCGGCGGAGGGAAACGTCTCCGACGTGTACTCGCCGGTGGTGCTGTCCCAGCCCCGGCACACGGGCCGTGTCACGTCCAGGTCGCGCGGGAAGGAGACGGCGACGACGCGACTGCGGTCGGCGGGGATGTTGACGAGGATGACGGTGTCGGCGCGAGCGCCCTCGGCTTCGGCTTCGGTGCCGGCACCGATCTCGCCGCTCGCGCCGGCGCGGGTGTCGGTGCCGATGATCAGGTAGGTCTCGTCGCCGGTCTGTCCGCCGGGGTCGACGATGTCGGTGGATTCGGTGTCCAGCGCCGCGATCTGGGCGAACCCTGCCTCGGTGGACCGCACGTAGCCCCACACCAGGCCGCTGCCGACGAAGGTCAGCACGGACAGCAGGGCCAGGACGGTGCGGCCCGCCGTCGCGAGGCGTCGGCGTTTGCGTCGTTTGCTCAGAGCCAGTCTGCTCGGGCCGTTGTCCCCGACCGCCTGGGGCAGCGCGACCGGTTGGTCGGGCTCGTCGTTCCGTCCGTCGGCGCGGTCGTCGCGCGGGGGCTCGGGCGGCGGGCTGTCCGGCGGGGCGGAGCCGACGGCCGGGATCTTCTCGGTGGGGTCGTCGTCGACGGGCGGTGGCTGCGGCGGACGGACGGGTTGCGGGTTCGGCGCGGCCGGTTCGGGTTCGGGGCGGCGGACGGGGTTGCCGTCGCGCCCCACCTTGTTCATCAGCGCCGCGACGGTGACCTGGTCGGGGTTCTCGCCCGGCGTGGCCGAGCGGCGGGGACGGCCGGTTTCGGCACCGCGGACCGTCGGCGGTGGTCCGGCGTCGCCGGGCAGATCCACCGGGCGCCGGCGTGCGCGGCCGGTTCGTGAGCTGCGATACCCGGAGTCGGCGATAGGACGTTCCCACGGAGCGCGACTGTCGGGCAGGCCCGAATCGTGCTCCTCACCCACCGATTCCCTCGCCTCTCCGCGGATGTCCCGCTTTCGTACGCACCCGCCACCACGGCGATCCCGTCATGATACTGGCGGCCTCGATCCGGATCGACGTGTCCGCCGAGCGACAGTCCGGTACGGTCCGGTTCGTCCGGTTCGCACTGCCGGGTCGACGTCAGCCGCCCGAGTGCATGACGTCGGCACCTGCCGGCACCATGCAGTCCTCGGGGTCGTCGAGCCAGCCGTCCGGCAGTGCGACGGTACCGGGGGAGCCCTGGCGGCCGCGAGGGCCCTCCGCGTCCTTGGGGAAGGGCACCGTCGGGTCGAGGCGGCCGAGCAACTCGTCGAGTTCGGCGAGGCCGGACACGCGCGCCAGGGCGTTGCGCACGTCGGAGCCGGCCGGGAAGCCGCGCAGATACCAGGCGATGTGCTTGCGGATCTCGCGCATGCCGCGGTCCTCGCCGTGGTGGTCGGCGAGCAGTTCGGCGTGCCGGCGCATGATGCGCGCCACCTCGCCGAGGTTCGGCGGGGTGGGCATGGGGGTGCCGTTCAGGGCGGCGCTGAGCTCGGCGAACAGCCAGGGTCGGCCGAGGCATCCGCGGCCGACGACGACGCCGTCGCAGCCGGTCTGCTCCATCATCTTCTGGGCGTCCTCGGCTGCGAAGATGTCGCCGTTGCCCAGGACCGGTACGTCGGTGACGTGCTCCTTGAGCCGCGCGATCTCGTTCCAGTCCGCCTCACCCGAATACCGCTGGGCGGCGGTGCGGGCGTGCAACGCGACGGCGGCGGCACCCTCGCCGGCGGCGATCCGGCCGGCGTCGAGGTGGGTGTGGTGGTCGGCGTCGATGCCGATGCGGAACTTCACGGTCACCGGGATGTCGGTGCCCTCCGTCGCGCGGACGGCGGCCGCGACGATGTTGCCGAACAGCCGTCGCTTGTACGGCAGGGCGGAGCCGCCGCCCTTGCGGGTGACCTTCGGCACGGGACAGCCGAAGTTCATGTCGATGTGGTCGGCGAGGTTCTCGTCGACGATCATCTTCGCGGCCTGGTAGGTGACGTCCGGGTCGACTGTGTACAGCTGCAACGACCGGGGTGTCTCGGTGGGGCCGAACGTCGTCATGTGCATGGTGACGGGATGACGTTCGACGAGTGCCCGGGCGGTGACCATTTCGCACACGTACAGCCCCGACGTGCTTCCCGAGCGTTCGAGTTCGAGCTCGCGGCACAGGGTGCGGAAGGCGACGTTGGTGATTCCCGCCATCGGCGCGAGCACGACCGGGCTGTTCAACTCGAGCGAGCCGATGCGAAGGGATGACATGAAGAACCTCGAAGACGGCGTGAAGAAGAAGTGCGTACAACTGTGCCCGGCGCCGGATCCGGCACCGGGCACAGGATAGCTGTTCGGGGACGCTGCCCCCGAATCACGCAGCGGTGAGGATCAGGATGCGGCTTCGGTGCGCTCGCGACGGGCGGCCTCGCGGGCGAGGGACCGATCGCGCATCTCCTCGAACTTGACCGCCTGCTTCTCGAGCTCCTCGAGGAAGGTGCCGAGCTCGTCGAGGATGCGGGCGCCCTCGGCGCCGAAGTCCTCACGCTCGAAGATGCGCCACTTGCGGAGCACCGGCATGACCACCTCGTCGAGGTGCTGACGCAGGTCGTAGATGCCGTGCTTGGCCATCAGCACGCCGTTGCGGCGGAAGTTGGGCATGCCGGCGCCCGGCATCTGGAAGTTCTTCAGCACGTCGGTGATCGCCGCGAGGGTCTGATCCGGAGCCACATCGAGAGCCGCCTCGCAGATGTTGCGGTAGAAGATCATGTGCAGGTTCTCGTCGGCGGCGATGCGCTGGAGCATCTTGTCGGCGATCGAGTCGTGGCACGCCCGGCCGGTGTTGCGGTGTGAAACGCGGGTGGCCAGCTCCTGGAAGGTGACGTACGACACCGAGTGCAGCATCCCGACCTCGTTGGGCGAGGCGAACCCGTTGGTCATGTGCTCCATGCGGGCATTCTCGAGAGCGACGGGGTCGACGCCGCGGGTGACGACGAGGTAGTCGCGCATCACGATGCCGTGGCGGTTCTCCTCGGCGGTCCAGCGGCCCACCCACGTGCCCCACGCGCCGTCGCGGGAGAAGCTCTCGGCGATCTCGCGGTGGTAGGACGGCAGGTTGTCCTCGGTGAGCAGATTGGTGATCATCGCGGCCTTGGCGACCTCGTCGAGCTTCGACTGCTCGGGCTCCCAGTCCACCCCGCCCATCGCGGCGAAGTTGCGTCCCTCGTCCCAGGGCACGTAGTCGTGGGGGTGCCAGTCCTTGGCCATCGAAAGGTGGCGGTTGACGTTCGCCTCGGCGACGGGCTCCAGCTCGCGCAGAAGCTCCAGCTGAGTCAGAACTCGCGTCATTCCGTATACCTCTCTACAACTCTGCGTATCACGAACGAATTACAGGCTACGGCACCGTAGGTTCGGTGCCTGCATGTCTGTGACGTACTCCAAATTCGGCCGACCAGGGCCTGACCGCCGATGGGACCCTTCACAGGCGGTGACGTCGTTATCCTACCGGGTGGACTCGGCACCCCGGCGCGACGCGCGGGAATGAGCCCGTGTCTCCTCCGGAACCTCAGCGCTTGCCGCCACCGAGGAGTCCGCCGAGCAGATCGCCCAGGCCGCCGCCGTTGCCGCCCAGGACGCTGCCGAGAACTCCGCCGAGGCCGCCGGAAGCACCCCCGCTTCCCGTGCCGCCCGACGCGCTGCGCAGGAGCCCGCCGAGCAGATCACTCAGGCCACCCGGCTCGCCGGACTTCCCGGCCTGCCGGGCCAGGTACGTCAGCACGATCGGAGCGAGGATGGGCAGCAGTCGCGCGACCAGGTCGCTGCCGCCCGCACCGTCGGCGCGGCCCAGCGTCTGCACGACCCGGTCCCTGTTGTCGCCGAACACGTTCGACACGATCCGGTCGCCGTCCGCGGTGTCCACATCGGTCACGTTCACCCCGCCCTCGAGCAGGGGCGAGTCGCGGTGCTGGTCGAGCGCCGACAGCAGGGACGTGGCGCCGTCCGGATCCCGGGTATTCGCCTCGAGGCCGCCGACGAGCGTGGGCAGTGCGGCCCGCACCGCGGTGGCCGCCGTCTGCTCGTCCACGCCGAGTCGACGAGCGATCTGGTCGACCGGGATCTGCGAGAGGAGTTCGTCGAGTGAGGACATGGGCACCGAGGGTAGTCACCGTCGTCGCCCCGGTCGCGGTTCCACGTCGGCGTTTCGGCTACGCGGACGTCCGCCGCCCCGCGATCACCGCACACAGCAGCGCGACCCCCAACCCGCTGACGAGCAGCACGAACCCGGTCTGGTTCGTCAGTGCGGTCGCGTGGTTCACCCGCACGTAGTCGTCGAACCGTTGGTGGACCCGCACCGCGAAGGCGCCGGTCGCGACGAGACCGAGTACCACCCCGGCCCAGCCCGCGACCGCCGAATCGAACAGGGCGGCCAGGAGCAGCAGGACGGCGGCGAGGACGAGCGGTGCCGCGAATGTCTGATGGACCGGAAGGTCGGCTGCGCCGAGAGCGGAGACGTCGCCGGCCGCGATCCCGTCGCGCAGGTCGGTCAACGGGATCTCGGTGGGCCGGGCCCCGGCCAGCACCGGTAGGAACGAGCCGATCCCCAGGGCGACGGCAGACAGGAACAGGCCGAGGTCCACGAAGCTGCGCACGCCACTCCCATCGATCGTCGGATCGGTTTCGTGAGCGATGACACCCTAACCACAGTTCGGGTGCGGTAGCAGCGCGGAACCGGCGATTCGGACGCCGTGTCGGGTGCGCGGGTCCGTAATCTGAGGTGACGGCACACCCGGACCCGGAAGGGGAACTACGTGATGGCGGGCAACGAGACGGCACAGCGGTCGGGACTTCCGCCGTGGGCGAAGAAGGCCTTGTGGAGCGTCGCCGCCGTGCTCGCACTGGTGGTCGCGTACTTCGCGCTGGCGGCGTTCGTCCCTCGATGGTGGGCGCAGCGGGTCGCCGGGCTGGCCGACGCGGGCTTCGCCCGCGGGACGGCCTGGGGCCTGCTGTTCGGCATGGTGTGCACCTTCGTGCCGTTGGCCCTGTTCGCCGCGGTGTGGCGGATCCGGACGTGGCGACGTCATCGCGTCCTGCAGGTGGTGTTCGTCGTCGCCGCCGTGGTGGTGGCGATCCCCAACTTGATGACGTTGAGCATCGTGCTGGGCAACGGGAACGCGGCCCATGCGGGGGAGCGGATCCTCGACGTCGATGCCCCCGGATTCCGGGGCGCGACGCTCGTCGGCGCCGTCGTCGGAGTGGTCCTGTTCCTCGTGTTCGCCGCACTGAGCTTCATGTACCGCAAACGCGGCCGCGATCTCGAGCGCGAGCGGGCCCGGGACGAGTCGGAGTTGCGAAGCGACCGTCCGGGCAGGGTGGCCGGCGCGCCGGACTAGCCGGCGACGACGAGGTGCGGCGAGACGCCGGCCGGTGGCCGGGAGTGTCCGTTCCTGCCGGTGGCCCGGGAGTGTCGCAGTGCCCCCACCAGGGCTCGAACCTGGGACCTGCGGATTAAAAGTCCGTAGCTCTACCAACTGAGCTATAGGGGCGTGGGCGCACAGTCTAACTGCATTGCGCCGGTCAACAGTATCGGACGGGCGTGCCGCTCGAAGGCTCGGGTGCGCACCCCCTGCGGCGCACCCGAGCCGGGTAAAAGCATACCACTTGGTGTGTTCCGTGCGAAGACGGGAAATGCCTGGCTGCGCGCGTGCCGGTTGGGCGGCGGCTACAGTGGCGATCGGGGGGGACCGCCGGTCACGTTCGGAGGCACGAACCCCCAATGTCACGTCAGCAAGAGCGGGCGCGGCGCACCCGCGCGGCCATTGTCGAATCCGCGGCGATCGAATTCGCCCGGCGCGGATACGGCGCCGCCTCGGTCAATGCGATCCTCGAGCACTCCGGGGCCACCAAGGGCGCGATGTACTTCCACTTCGATTCGAAGGAGGAGCTCGCCCGGGCGGTGCTCGCGGAGGGCCTCGAACGTTATCGGGTGATCACCGAGCGGTGGTTGAACGCGCCGGGGCTCGATCCCTTCGAGCGGTTGCACGGCCTCGTCGGAGATCTCGCCGACGCACTGCAGAGCGACGTCATCATCCGGGCGGAGTTCAAACTCGTGACCGAACCCGAGTTCGACGCCGAGGCCAAGCTGCGCGGCAGCTCGGTGTGGGGAGCCGCCGGCCGCCGGCTGGCCGTCGAGGCGCGGGACGCGGGGCTGTTCCGCGCCGGAGTCGACCTCGAACGGTTCCTGGGTGTGCTCGGGGCGTGCCTGGCCGGCCAGCGCTACTTCCACGATCTCACCGCCGAGGACGTCGATGTGCGGGCCCGGTTCGCGGAATGCCTGGACGTGTGCCTCGAGGCGACGGCCGCGCCGGAGTGGCTCGAGCGGCGGCGTGGTGGGCCGGAGTCGCGCGTGGAAGGCGAACAATCGGCATGACCTGCTGATTTGTGAATCCGGAAACCGGTGTCCTAAGCTATCCAAGCTCCCAACGGAACGCGAACCCGTTGAGGGTGCGGGTCGGAGTAATCCGGCGGGCCCCCTTCGTCTAGCGGCCTAGGACGCCGCCCTTTCAAGGCGGTAGCGCGGGTTCGAATCCCGTAGGGGGTACGCTTGCGGAAGCAGTATCACCGCATGCAGTACTGTTCGACCACAAGTGAAGAGCATGGCCCTGTGGCGCAGTTGGTTAGCGCGCCGCCCTGTCACGGCGGAGGTCGCGGGTTCGAGTCCCGTCAGGGTCGCAGAGTTGGCAATTGGCATTCGGTTCGGGTGCCGTCCGGCCAGGTAGCTCAGTTGGTACGAGCGTCCGCCTGAAAAGCGGAAGGTCGCCGGTTCGATCCCGGCCCTGGCCACCACACAACTTCATACGGTAGGCCCACCGCCCGGCGGTGGGTTTTCTGTGGAAATCCCCTTCCGGGGATGCACACGGCCCTGTGGCGCAGTTGGTTAGCGCGCCGCCCTGTCACGGCGGAGGTCGCGGGTTCGAGTCCCGTCAGGGTCGCTTCACGGCGAAGGCCCGGTCCCGAAACGGACCGGGCCTTCGTGTTGTCTGCTGCAGCCGCGCCCATCGGCGCGGATCGGTTCCCGCCGTCTCGCCTTCCGGCGGGTCTTCGACGGCGGAACATGTCCCCACGCTGTACGTTCAGTTTGCACCGGACCCGGTGCGGTTCCGGCGCTGATCCGCAGGGCAGAGCCGGGTCGGGTGTCGGGCGAGAACATGTTCTAGAGTGAGTTCGATCTTCCGGACGGACGCACTCCGGTGACACGACGAACGAGGTGATCTGTGCGAGTAGCTCTGCTGTCGTACCGCAGCAAGCCGCACTGCGGTGGTCAGGGCGTGTACGTTCGACATCTCAGCCGCGAACTCGCGGCACTCGGTCACGACGTCGAGGTGTTCTCCGGTCAGCCGTACCCCGAGCTCGACGACGGGGTCACCCTGGTGAAGGTCCCGAGCCTCGACCTCTATCGCGACGACGACCCGTTCCGCATTCCGCACCCGCGGGAGATCCGCGACACGATCGACCTTCTCGAACTGGGCACGATGTGGACGGCGGGGTTTCCGGAGCCGTTGACCTTCAGCCTGCGCGTGGCCCGGCTGCTGCGCGACCGGGCCGGGGAATTCGACGTCGTGCACGACAACCAGTGTCTCGGCTACGGCTTGCTCCGGATCGCGGACGCGGGCCTGCCGCTCGTCGCGACCATCCACCATCCGATCACCCGCGATCGGGAGCTGGACCTCGCGAGCGCCCCGACGTTGCGCCGCAAGATCACGTTGCGCCGGTGGTACGGATTCCTGCGCATGCAGGCCCGGGTGGCGCGACGCATCCCGACCCTGCTCACCGTCTCGAAATCCTCCGAGGACGACATCCGTACCGCGTTCGACATCCCCGACGGGCGCTTGCGCACGATCCCGCTGGGGGTGGACACGGAGGTCTTCGCCCCGCCGGCGACCGAACGCGTGGCCGGCCGCATCGTGTGCGTGGCCAGCGCGGACGCACCGCTCAAGGGCGTCGCCAATCTGCTCGAGGCGGTGGCGAAGCTCCGTACCGAGCGGCAGGTCGAGCTGGTGCTCGTCACCAAGCTCGCCGCGGGCGGCGTCACCGAGAAGCTGATCGAGCAACTCGCCATCGGGGACTCGGTGCGCACCGTCTCCGGGATCGACGACGGCGAACTGGCCGAACTGCTCGGTTCGGCGCAGGTGGCTGCGGTTCCGTCGCTCTACGAAGGGTTCTCGCTGCCCGCAGTCGAGGCCATGGCCTGTGCCACGCCGCTGGTGGCGAGCCGGGCAGGCGCGATTCCGGAGGTGGTCGGCGATGCGGGCATCCTCGTGCCACCGGGCGACAGCGAACAGCTGGCTGCGGCGCTGGCACGGGTTCTCGACGATCCCGCCGAACGGGCCCGGCTGGGGTCGGTGGCGCGGGCCCGGGTGCTCGAGCGATTCAGCTGGGCGGCCGTGGCAGCCCGGACCGCCCAGGCCTACCGGGATACCGTTGCAGCCCAGGCAGGAAGGACCGAAGTCTGATGCTGACAGTCGATTTCGACCGGCTGGGGATCGAACCCGGCGACCGTGCCATCGATATCGGCGCGGGCGCCGGACGGCACTCGTTCGAGCTCTACCGCCGGGGCCTCGACGTGGTGGCGTTCGACCGCAGCGCGGAGGACATGAAGGCCGTCGGCGACATGTTCGCGGCGATGGAACTCGAGGGACAGGTACCCGAGGGAGCACTGGCCCGGGCCGAGGTGGGCGACGCCCTCGCCCTGCCCTACGACGACGAGACCTTCGACGTGGTGCTGATCTCCGAGGTGCTCGAGCACGTGCCCGAGGACGACCGCGCCATCGCCGAATTCGTGCGGATACTCAAGCCCGGCGGCGTCGCGGCCGTCACCGTCCCGCGGTGGTTGCCGGAGAAGATCTGCTGGGCGCTGTCCGACGCGTATCACGAGGTCGAGGGCGGCCATGTCCGGATCTACAAGGCCGACGAGCTGGCAGCGAAACTGACCGCCGCCGGCCTGACGGTGCGCGGCCGGGACCACGCCCACGCCCTGCACTCGCCGTACTGGTGGCTCAAGTGTGCCGTCGGCGTCGACAACGACGACAACCCCCTGACGAAGGCATATCACCGGCTCCTCGTGTGGGACCTGATGCAGGGGCCGTGGCTGACCCGCACCGCAGAGTCGTTGCTGAACCCGGTGCTCGGCAAGAGCGTCGTGTTCTACCTCGAGAAGCCGACGGTTCCCGTTGTCGGCCGCTGACTTCCGCCCCGGCGGGGCACGGCCGGTGGTTCCGGCCGTGCCCGGGGTGCTGTCGGAGGAACAGTGCCTGCAGACCGCCCGTGCGATCGCCGACATGCAGGAGCCCTCCGGAGCTGTCCCGTGGTTCCCCGGCGGTCACACCGACCCCTGGGACCACATCGAGTCCGCGATGGCGCTCACCGCCGCGGGGCTGCTCGAGGAGGCGGAGGCAGCCTTCGACTGGTCCCGTCGGACCCAGCGCCCGGACGGCTCGTGGCCCATGCGGTTCCGCGGGGACGTCGTCGAGAACCATGACGCCGACACGAACTTCACCGCGTACATCGCTGTGGGGGTGTGGCACCACTACCTCGTCACGGGCGACACCGACCATGTGGTGCGCTTGTGGCCGACGGTGCGGGCAGCCCTCGACCATGTGCTCGAGCTGCAGACGCCCGGCGGCGAGATCTACTGGGCGCGCGGTGAACACGGCACGGCCGACGAAGCCCTGCTGACGGGGTGTTCGAGCATCCACCACAGTCTGCAGTGCGGGCTGCGTCTGTCGGAGGTGGTCGGGGACCCGCATCCGGACTGGGAGGTCGCGTGGTACCGGCTCGGCCACGTGCTGCGACGGCATCCGGAGGCGTTCACGCCCAAGCCGGAGTACTCGATGGACTGGTACTACCCGATCCTCGGCGGGGCGGTGCGCGGTGCGCCGGCCCGGCAACGGATCAGGGAGCGCTGGGACGATTTCGTGGTCGGCGACATCGGCATCCGCTGTGTCGACCACCGGCCGTGGGTGACGGGTGCCGAGACGTGCGAACTCGTGCTCGCTCTGGACGCGATCGGGGAGACCACGACGGCCCGGAATCTGCTGGCCGCCATGCAGCACCTCCGCGACCCGGACGGATCGTACTGGACCGGAATGGTCTTCACGGACGGCAAGCGCTGGCCCGTGGAGAAGAGCTCCTGGACCAGCGCCGCGGTCGTCCTCGCCGCCGACGCGCTCTCCCGCAGCACCGCGGGCAACGGCGTGTTCCGCGACGCCACCGCACCCGCCGGTTGGGTCGCGGCGGAGAGCTGTCACGAGGACTGCCGGGTGACGGTCTGAGCCGTCAGCCCGGCAGCACTCCGGCGGTGCCGGACGTGCGTTCGAGCACGCGCAGCGAACCGGTCACCGACACCTCGGTGAACTCGCCGCTCCCGAGTGCGCGCAGGTAGACCTCGTACGGGGGGCGACCGCCGTCCTTCGGGTCGGGGAACACGTCGTGGATGATCAGGGCGCCACCGACACGCACCCACGGCGCCCAGCCCGCGTAGTCCGCCTGCGCCGCCTCGCTGCTGTGACCACCGTCGACGAACACGAACGACACGGGCGTCCGCCAGAACTCCGCGACCTGGCCGGATCGTCCCAGCACCGCCACGACGTGGGATTCGAGGTCCGCGTCGGCCAGGGTGTGGCGGAACCGTCCCACCGTGTCGAGACGCCCGGTGTGCGGGTCGACGAGGGCCGGATCGTGGTACTCCCACCCGGGCTGGTGCTCCTCGGACCCGTGATGATGGTCGATCGTGACGATGGTTCCCCCGGTGGCCTTCGCGGCGGCACCGAGATAGACGGTCGAGCGTCCGCAGTAGGTGCCGATCTCGACGCCGACCCCGTCACCGAGGTACCGCACTGCGGCGTCGTGCAGGGCCGTGCCCTCGTCGATCGGCATGAAACCCGGTGTCGCCTCGGCCAGCTCGATCGTCTCCCGGGGCAGGGTGGTGCGGGGCATGATGATCTGTCTCCGTTCGCTGCGGTCCACGGTGTGCTCGGAAGCGGTACGTATTGGAAACACAGTACCCACCACCGGTTCCGGCGCGACACCCGACGAGCCGCCGAGGCAGGTCAGGCGCCGTAACCGCCGTCGACGGCGAGCATCTGCCCGGACACGAAGTCCGCCCGGTCCGAGGCGAGGAAGGCGACGGCCTCGGCGACGTCGTGGGCGTCGCCGAAGCATCGCAGCGGAATGTTGTTCCGCGCGACCGACAGTGCGTGCTCGTCGAGGTCCCCGGACCCGATCAGCCGGGCGGCCGTGCCGTCGGTGAGCATGCCGGGTCCCACCGCGTTGACCCGCACCCCGAATCGGCCCTCCTCGACCGCCAGCGCCCGCACGAGGGCCTCGACCGCACCCTTCGGTCCGGCCGACAGGCCGTCCCGGACCGGGAACCTGCGGGTCGCCGCCGTCGTCACGGCGACGATGTTGCCCCGCGACTCCCGCAGCCGGGGCAGTGCCGCGTGGACGAGGTTGAAGAACGCGCCCGCGTCGCCCACGAGCTGGTCCCGGAACTGTGCGGGGGTCACCCGGCTCAGGTGCACCATCGGCACGTGCGGTCCCGCCGCGTGGACGAGAGTGTGCAGCGCACCGAAGGTTGCGACGGCCGCGTCCACGACCCCGGCGGCCGCTGCGCTGTCGCTCAGCTCCACCTGCAGTGCCAGCACCGTCGCGCCGAGTGCACGCAGTTCCGTCTCCAGATCTGCAGCGGCCGCGTCGTTGCGGTGGAACGTGAAGGCGACGTCGCTGCCGCGCTCGGCCAGCATCCGGCACACCGCCCGGCCGATCCCGCCGGTGCCGCCTGCCACGAGGGCCGCGCCCGGCCGGTCCGCGAAGTCCTGCACTGCTCACTCCCTCGCGCCGCACCGACGGCAGCTCATTTCGCCGCCTTGCGGCGCCGGGCGAGCACGCCGCCGATCATCGAGTCGAGCTTGGTGCCGAGCGGCCACCCGACGTAATGGCACAGGAACAGGGCGATCTCCTGCAGTTGCCGTTCGTCGAGTTCCTCGTTGTGGAGTGCCGCCCCGACCTGGATCTCGGCCACGTCGATCAGCCCCTGCGCGGTGAGCGCGCCGAGCAGCAGCAGCCGCCGGTCGCGGATGCTGAGTCCGGGCCGGGACCAGATGTCGGCGAAGAGGTGGTCTGCGGTGACGGCGAAATGGTCGCCGGGTCCGTCCTGCATCTCCCAGCCGTACACCTGCGACATCATGTCCAGGCCACGGCGGCGGCGGTCGTCGGTCATGCGGGCTCCTTCCGTCCTGCGTCCTCGCCTCGACCCACCCCGAGACCCGGACCGAGGTCGCCCAGCGCGCGCGCCGCGAGGGGCAGGTCGACGCCGAGCCGGGCGCCGAGCCCCAGGGCCAGCGACAGGTCCTTCTCACCGAGGGCGCGCACGTGGTCGAGGATCGGGAACCAGAAGTCGTCCG
Source organism: Rhodococcus sp. GXMU-t2271 (assembly GCF_041414735.1). Lineage (NCBI taxonomy): Bacteria > Bacillati > Actinomycetota > Actinomycetes > Mycobacteriales > Nocardiaceae > Rhodococcus > Rhodococcus sp. GXMU-t2271. Next base: position 48,776 of record NZ_JAUIZP010000023.1, on the reverse strand, counting down.
GCGGGATCGGTGCCGTGGTGTCCCGGAGCATGATCGCCCCGGCGCCCCCGCTGATCGCGTCGGTGTGGCGGACCACCTTCCCGAGCGCGGTGATGTCCAGTCCGGCCGCCTCGGCGAGGCGCTGCGCCTCCGCGGCCGCGGTGAACGACACGAAGTGCAGCAGGTTCCGGGCCAGCTTCATCCGGGTGCCCGCGCCGACCGGACCGGCGTGCACGACGAGGTCGGAGAACCACGAGAACGGCTCGCGCACCGTGTGGAACGCCGCGTCGGAGGCGCCGGCCATCACCGCGAGCCGGCCCTGCTCGGCGCCCGGTGCCCCGCCGCTGACGGGAGCATCGACGAGTTCGATTCCGTGCTCGGCGCATTCGGCGGCGAGGTCCACGGCGGTGGTGTCGGCGACGGTCGAGTGGACCGCGACGACCGTGCCGGGCCGCGCGGCGCCGAGCAGCCCCGCCACGACTGTGCGGACCTGGGCGTCGTCGACGACGGTGATGCAGACGATGTCGCATTCGCGCGCGAGATCGGCGGGGTCGTCGGCGGCTCGCGCGCCGGCCGCGGTGAACGGCGCGACGGCCTCGGGTCGAGTGTCGAGAACGGTGAGCCCACCCGGCCGGTCCAGCAGTCGCTTCGCCATCGGCGCCCCCATGTTGCCGAGGCCGATGCAGCCGAGCCGGGTCACGAGCGGATCACCTGGCCGCCGTCGACATTGAAGATCTGTCCGGTGATCCAGTCCGCCTCGTCGGAGAGCAGGAACAGGCACATGCCCACCAGGTCCTCGGGCGTGCCCATACGTTTCAGCGGCAGCCTGGAAACCATGTCCGTCACCATGCTTTTCGGAGTGACAGTGCGGGTGGCCTCGGTGTCGATCGGTCCCGGGGCGATCGCGTTGACACGGATGCTCGACCCGCCGAGTTCGGCGGCCAGTTGCTGGGTGAGGCCGTTGACGCCGACCTTGGCCAGGCCGTAGAAGCCCGAATACACCCAGGCGGCGGTCGACGACTGGTTGACGATCGAGCCGCCCCTCTCCGTCATGTGCGGCCACACCGCGCGGGTGACGTTCAGCACGCCGTCCATGTTCACGCTCATGAACTTCTTGTAGTAGTCCCACGGAACCGTCAGCAGCAGATCGAGTTTCATGCCACCGTAGATGGCGGCATTGTTGACGACGTGGTCGATGCCGCCGAACGTCTCGACCGTGAACTCGGCGAGATCGACGGCCGAACCGGGATCGGACACGTCGACGCGCGAGAAGGCGGCGGTCCCGCCGTCGGCGACGATCTGCTCGGCCACGTGCTCGCCGCGCTCGGTGTCGATGTCCGCCACGACGACCGAAGCGCCTTCGGCGGCAAGAGCCTTGGCGTACGCCTCACCGATGCCCTGGGCCGATCCGGTGACGATCGCGGTGCGGTCGACGAAACGTCCTGCGTTGCGCGTCATGTCGGTAGCCTCCCTACCGCGCCGCCGGTTCGGCGACGAGCTTGGTCTCCAGGTACTCCTCGAAGCCGGCCACACCCATCTCACGGCCGGTTCCGGACTGCTTGTAGCCGCCGAACGGGGCGTCGGCGGCGTACCAGATCCCGCCGTCGACGCTCAGGGTGCCGGTGCGGACCCGCTCGACGACTCTGCGGATCCGGTCCTCGTCGGTGCCCCAGACGGCTCCGGACAGGCCGTAGGGGGAGTCGTTCGCGATGCGGATCGCTTCGTCGTCGCCGTCGTAGGGGAGGATCACGAGGACCGGCCCGAAGATCTCCTCCCGGGCGACCCGTGCGTCGTTGCCCACCCCGGCGATCAGTGTCGGTTCGACGAAGAAGCCACGTTCGTGCTCGGCGGGACGGCCGCCGCCGGCGACGATCGTCCCGCCCTCCTCGACGGCGAGCCTCAGATAGCCCTCGACCCGTGCACGCTGGCGCTCGGAGATCAGCGGACCGCACACCGTGCCGGGGTCGTCCGGGTCGCCGGGCCGGATGCCGCGCAGCGCGTCGGCGGTGACGCGGATCGCCTCCTCGTAGCGGTCACGGGGGACGAGCAGACGGGTCGTGATGGCGCAGCCCTGTCCGGCATGGGTGCACACGGTGAAGGCGGCCATCGAGCATGCGGCGCCGAGATCGGCGTCGTCGAGCACGATGAATGCCGACTTGCCGCCGAGTTCGAGGAACACCCTCTTCACGGTGTTCGAGGCGGCGCGCATCACCGACCGGCCGGTAGCGGTGGATCCGGTGAACGACACGAGATCCACCCGCGGGTCGGTGGCGAGCAGGGCGCCGAGGGCATGGTCGCTCGAGGTCACGATGTTCACGACCCCCGGTGGAATGTCGGTCTCTTCGGCGAGGATCCGGCCCACGACCGCGGCGCACCACGGGGTGTCGGGCGCGGGTTTGAGCACCACGGTGTTGCCGGCGGCGAGCGCAGGCCCGAGCTTGGCGAAGTTGATCTGGTGCGGGAAGTTCCACGGGGTGATCGCCCCGACGACACCGGCCGCCTCACGGAGCACGTAGCGGTGGGTGGGGATGCCCATCGGCGCAGCGTTGCCGAGATCCTGGCGCCACGCGTAGTTCTCGGCCAGATCGGCGAAGTACCCGAGGTCGCCGACAGGTCCCTCGAGATGGGCCCCGGTGGTGAGGAACCGGGGGGCGCCGGCCTCGGCGATGGTGATCGCCCGCAGTTCCTCGAGGTGACCGCGCAGAGCATCGCGGAGCTGACGCAGGCAGCGGGCGCGGAAGGGGTGGTCGCGGGACCAGCCGGTGGTGTCGAAGGCGCGACGGGCTGCCTCGAGCGCGGCGTCCGTGTCGGCGGCGGTGCCGTCGGCGGCGGTGCCGAGCACCTCCTCCGTCGCCGGGTTCACGACGTCGAACGTGCCTCCCGAACCGGGAACGAGTTTGCCGTCGACGAGCAGGGCCGAGCTGCCGGTCGGAATCAGGGACATCGGTGCTTCCGTTCGTCGGGGCGGCGTGGCTGGGCGGTATCGGAACGGGTCCGGAGGAGCGCCGGGTGCCGGCGGCGGCACGATGTGATGCCCCTCATTTTCTGGACAGCTGTCTGGACTATAGTTCGGCCCGTGGGGTGGCGCAATGCTGCCGACCGGCGCGGCGGCGACGGCACGCGTGAACGGGCCCCGGGAAGGTCTGCGGATTCCCCGACGACGGCGGACTCAGGATCGCGCGGAGGCGGCGCGAGCGGCGGCCAGCGCGCCCGCGACCACGTTTTCGTAGATGCGGTCGAGGTCGAGTTCGTCGCCGAGGAAGCCGCTGCGCACGATCACGGCGAACCCGTGCATCGCGGTGAACAGGCTCACCGCGGCCTCGAGGGTGTCCTCTTCCGGCACCCCGCACGAGGCGAGCATCGAGCGGAGGGCCGAATTCGCGTCGAGAGCCGCCGCGAGCAGGGCGCTGCGGTTGCTCGGCTCCGCCGTCAGCGCCTGGTAACGGTGCGGATGCTCGGCGGCCCACGCCCGGTGCGCATCGATGAGGGCGCGCAGGCCCTCGGGTCCGCTGCGGCCCATTGCCACCTCGCGGAGCCGGGCACCGAGATCGGTCATCGTCCGCACCTGGATCTCACCGCGGACGTCGTCGAGTCCGCGGACGTGGTTGTAGAGCGAGGCGGTGACGATGCCGAGACGGCCGGCGAGCGTGCTCATAGTCAGCTGCTCCCAGCCGGACTCGTCCACCACCGCCAGAGCCGCGTCGATCACCTTTTCGCGGCTGAGATTTCGGCGGCGAACCGGCCTCTTCCCTTCGGTCCCCATGCGCACATCCTACGGGTCTTCCATTTCTGACGAATGTGTGTAGTTTCTGAACGACGGTCATTCGTAAACACGTGCGAGGTGGTCCCGTGACGGCATCACGTATCGACCTGAAGAACCCCGACCTCTACACCGAAGGCGTCCCGCACTCCTTCTTCGACGAGCTGCGGCGCAGCTGTCCGGTCTACCGGCAGGACGAGGAGGACGGACCCGGCTACTGGGCAGTGACGCGGCATGCGGACGTCATCGCGGTCTCGCGCGACAGTGCCACGTTCTCGTCGGCGCTCGGCACGACGCAGATCGACGAGTTCGACGAGGAGACCCGCCTCAAACAGGCGGCGATGCTCGTCAACCTCGATCCGCCCGAGCACACCCGATTGCGCCGGCTTGTCAGCCGCGGATTCACGCCCCGGATGGTCCGGACGCTCGAGGGGCACATCCGCGAGATCTGCAACCGCGTCGTCGACGATCTGATCGAGCGGGGCCGCGACGGTGCGGTCGTCGACTTCGTACCGGTGGCCGCCGCTCCGCTTCCGCTCGAGGTGATCGCCGCCCTGCTCGGTGCACCCCGGGAGGACGTCGGCAGGCTCTGCGACTGGTCCGACCGGATGATCGGGTTCGACGACCCGGAGTACGGCAACACCCGGGCCGACGGCGAACTCGCCGCGGCAGAGATCTTCCTGTACGCCGACGAGATCGCCGCGGCGCGCAGGATGGAGCCGCGCGACGACATCGTCACCAGGCTCGTCCAGCCGGACGAGAACGGCGACACGCTGTCCGCGATGGAGTTCGACATGTTCTTCGTGCTGCTGGTGGTGGCCGGGAACGAGACGACGCGCAACGCCACCGCCGGCGGCATGCAGGCGTTCGTCGACCATCCGGAGCAGTGGCGCCGCCTGCAGGCCGAACCGGAACTCGCCGCCGGCGCGGTCGAGGAGATTCTCCGCTGGGTCACTCCCGTGCTGGGATTCCGGCGCACCCCGACGTGCCCGGCGAGGATCGGTGACCAGCCCGTGGGAGCGGGGGACAAGGTGGTCGTGTACTACCCGAGCGCGAACCGGGACGAGGACGTCTTCGACGACCCGCACGTCTTCGACATCGGGCGCAGCCACAATCCGCACGTGGCGTTCGGGGGCACCGGCGTGCACTTCTGCCTCGGTGCCCACCTGGCACGACTGGAGTTGCGCATCCTGTTCGAGACCCTGGCGCGCCGGATCGAGCGCGTCGAGCCCGCGGGGCCGGTCCGGCGGTTGCGCTCGAACTTCGTCAACGGCATCAAATCCATGCCCGTGCGGGTGTATCCGAGGGGTTGACCGGTATCCCGAGACCGTTGCCTCGGACAGGCGACCGTAGTAATGTCCAGACACGTGTCCAGAAATGTGAATCTCGAATCCACTCGCCGCCGTCTCACCGAGAAGCAGGCCGACACCGTGGATCGCCTGACGCGCGCTGCCGTCGAGGTCCTGCGGGAAGAGGGGTTCGCAGGACTGACCGTCCGCAACGTCGCCGCCCGGGCCGGTGTCGCACCCGCGACCGCATACACCTACTTCTCGTCCAAGGAACACCTTGTCGCAGAAGTGTTCTGGCGTCGGCTCGCCGCCTCGCCCGAACCCGAGGCGGCCACGACCGACCGTGTCGCCCGGGTGGTCGCGGTATTGCGCAACGTCGCGCTGATGATGGCCGACGAGCCCGAACTCGCCGGTGCGGTCACCAGCGCACTGCTCGGCCGCGATCCGGACGTCGAACACCTGCGCACCCGCATCGGCCTCGACATCCGGGCGCGGCTCGCGACGGCCCTCGGCCCCGACGCCGATCCCGACGAGATCGAGGCGCTGGAAATGCTCTACGCCGGCGCCCTCGTCCGCGCGGGAATGGGATACGAAACCTACGAGAAGATTGCCGATCGGCTGGAGACCTCCGCCGCACTGCTATTGGAGTAGCGCATGACTCAGGCTTCGCTCGAACCGCTCCTGTTCGATCCCTACGACTACGGCTTCCACGAGGACCCGTACCCGCTCTACCGGCGTCTGCGCGAGGAAGCGCCGCTCTACCGCAACGACGACCTCGGCTTCTGGGCCCTGTCCCGCCACTCCGACGTCGTCGCGGCCTTCCGCGACCACACCCGACTCTCCAGCGCCAACGGCGTCTCCCTCGATCCGTCGGCCTACGGACCTCACGCCCACAAGGTGATGTCGTTCCTCGCGATGGACGACCCGCGCCACATGCGTATGCGCCGGCTCGTCTCCGAGGGATTCACCCCCCGCCAGGTCGCCGAGCTGCGCGGCCGCATCCTCGAACTGACTCTCGGATACCTCGAAACATCGCTGGAGAAGGCCGAATTCGATTGGATCGCGGACCTCGCCGGCAAACTCCCGATGGATGTCGTCTCCGAACTGATGGGTGTGCCCGAGGCCGACCGGGCCGAACTGCGCCGGCTGGCGGATCTGGTGGTGCACCGGGAGCAGGGCGTGCTCGACGTCCCCGTCGCGGCGATGGAGGCATCGCTCGAACTCGTCGGCTACTACGCGGACCTGCTGGCGCACCGCCGCATTCACCGAGCCGAGGATCTCACCTCGGCCCTCCTCGACGCCGAGATCGACGGCGACCGCCTCGCCGACGACGAGATCATCGGCTTCATGTTCCTGATGGTCGTCGCGGGCAACGAGACCACCACCAAACTCCTCGGCAACGCGCTGTACTGGGGTGCGAAGAACAAGACCGAGCTGGCCGGCGTCCTCGGCAACCCGGACGCCGTCCCCGGCTGGGTGGAGGAGACCCTGCGCTACGACACCTCCAGTCAGATCGTCGCGCGCACCGCCACCACCGACATCGGCCTCCACGACGGCACCATCCGTGCGGGCGACAAGGTGCTGCTCCTCATCGGTTCCGCCAATCGCGACGCCGAGGTGTTCGCCGATCCCGACACGTTCCGCATCGGCCGCGACAGCGCCTCCAAGATCGCCAGTTTCGGTCGCGGCGTGCACTTCTGCCTCGGTGCCCACCTCGCGCGTCTCGAGGCGAACATCGCGCTCGCACAGTTCGCCGCGCGCGTCGCCGACTACGACGTCGACTTCGACCGATGCGAGCGCGTCCACTCCACCAACGTCCGAGGCTTCGCGGCCCTTCCCGTAGAGGTGGCCCGACGACATGCCTAGATTCGAGCCCAACCCGCCGCGCCGGCCCTCGATCGTCAGCGGCGCCTCCTCCGGCATCGGCGCGGCCACCGCGTTCGCGCTGGCCGCGCTCGGTCACCCCGTCGCCCTCGGCGCCCGGCGCGTCGAACAGTGCGAGGCCCTCGCGGAGAAGATCCGCGGCGAAGGCGGCGAGGCCTTCGCACACGTCCTCGACGTGTCGTCCACCGACTCGGTCGACGAGTTCGTCACCGCCGCCGAGGACGCCCTGGGCCCCGCCGAGATCGTCCTGTCCGGCGCCGGCGACATGGACTTCCGGCTCGTGCACGAGATGAGTCCGGACCGGTTCGAGTCCCAGGTGAACGTCCATCTCGTGGGCACGCAACGTCTCGTCCATCGCGTGCTCCCGGGAATGATCGAACGGCGCCGCGGCGACTTCGTCGTCATCGGGTCGGACTGCGCCGACGTCGCGCGGCCCCGCATGGGTGCCTACGTCGCCGCCAAGACCGGTCTCGAGGCGCTCGTGCGCCAGATGCGGATGGAACTCGAGGGCACCGGGGTGCGCGCCTCGGTGGTGCGTCCGGGCCCGACGCAGACCGGGATGGGGCTCGACGCCCCCGCCGAGGTCATCGAACCGCTGATCGCCGACTGGACCAGGTGGGGCTTCGCGCGGCACTCGTACTTCCTTCGCGCCTCCGAGATCGCGAACGCCGTCGTCGCCGTCGTCTCGGCCCCGCGCGGCACCCACCTGGTGCTCACCGAGGTACAGCCGGAAGCGCCTCTGCAGGAGGACTCCCGGGGAAAGGACCCCGCATGACCACGATCATCACACCCACGCGCGTCTCGGGGGGCGAGCACGAACACGGCCACCTCGAGGAGCTGCGCACCGACCCCATCGGTCTGCTGAAGCGCGTCCGCGAGGAGTGCGGCGACGTCGGCGTCTTCCGGCTCGCCGACCGCAACGTCGTGCTGCTCTCCGGGGCGCGAGCCAACGAGTTCTTCTTCCGCTCCGCCGACGAGGACCTCGACCAGCAGGCCGCATACCCGTTCATGAAGCCCGTCTTCGGCCAGGGTGTGGTCTTCGACGCCAGTCCCGAGCGCCGCAAGGAGATGCTGCACAACTCCGCACTGCGCGGCGAACAGATGAAGGGCCACGCGGCCACGATCGAGCGCGAGGTCCGGGACATCGTCGCGGGATGGGGCGACGAGGGGGAGATCGACCTGCTGGAGTTCTTCGCGGAGCTGACGATCTACACGTCCTCGGCCTGCCTGATCGGCAAGAAGTTCCGCGACCGGCTCGACAGCCGGTTCGCGCGCCTGTACCACGACCTGGAGAAGGGCACCGACGCGCTCGCCTTCGTCGACCCCTACGCGCCCATCGAGAGCTTCCGTCGCCGCGACGAGGCGCGGCGCGGGCTGGTCGCCCTCGTCGAGGAGATCATGGTCGACCGCATCGCGAACCCGCCCAGGGGCAAGGAGGATCGCGACATGCTCGACGTCCTCGTCTCGATCGAGGACGAGGACGGTGTCAAGCGGTTCAGCGCGGACGAGATCACCGGCATCTTCATCTCGATGATGTTCGCCGGTCACCACACCACGTCGGGAACGGCGGCCTGGGCACTGATCGAGTTGCTGCGCAACCCGCAGTACCTGCGCGGGGTCACCGACGAACTCGACGTCCTCTATGCCGACGGTGAGGGCGTGAGTTTCCATGCCCTGCGGCAGATCCCGCTGCTCGAGGCGGTCCTGAAGGAGACGTTGCGGCTGCACCCGCCGCTGATCCTGCTGCTGCGCGTCGCGCGCGGCGACTTCGAGGTCGAGGGGTATCGGATCGGGGCGGGCGATCTCGTCGGCGCCACCCCGGCGATCTCCAACCGCATCCCGGAAGATTTTCCGGAGCCCGATTCGTTCGATCCGGGCCGCTACATCGATCCACGGCAGGAAGACATCGTCAACCGCTGGACCTGGATCCCGTTCGGGGCGGGCCGGCACCGATGCGTGGGAGCGGCGTTCGCCCTCATGCAGCTCAAGGCGATCTTCTCGGTCCTGCTGCGGGACTACGAATTCGAAATGTCCCAGCCGTCCGGAACCTACCGCAACGACCATTCCAAGATGGTGGTGCAGCTCGCGCAGCCGTGTGCGGTGCGCTACCGCCGCCGGATGTGAGGACACGCGCCGTGAAAGTGGAAGCAGACCTCGACCTGTGCCAGGGGCATGCGATGTGCTCGCTGGAAGCACCGGACGTCTTCGGCGTTCCCAGGCACGGCACGGTCCGGATCCTGATGGACGACATACCCGAAAACCGGCGCGGCGACGTCGAATCCGCCGTACGGTACTGCCCCACCCGAGCCCTCCGCATCGTCGAGGACCGATCCCGAGGAGACACGTCATGGCACCGTTCGACCGAGCAGAACTCGACGAGATGATCGAACGCTGGATCGGAGCCAACAAGAGGGCCGAGGCGGCCGGCGACTGGAAGCCCCTGGCCGAGATGTACACCGAGGACGCGACCTACGGGTGGAACTACGGTCCCGAGAACGACTTCATGGCCGTCGGGAGGGAGGAGATCCGCGAACTCGCCCTCGGCCAGGAGATGGCAGGCCTCGAGGGATGGCAGTACCCCTACCAGCGGTTCGTCGTGGACGAGCGGACCGGCGACGTCATCGGCTTCTGGAAGCAGGTCGCCGACGCTACCCGCGACGACGGGTCGCACTACGAGGTGTACGGCTTCGGCGGCAGCTGGTTCCGCTACGGCGGGGACTTCCGGTGGTCCTGGCAGCGGGATTTCTTCGACTTCGGCAACGTCTCCCACCTGTTCCTGGAGATGATCACCGCCGGCACCCTGTCGGACGGCATGAACGAGCGGATCGAACGGTCGGCGTCGACGAAGCGCCTGCCCGGCTGGTATCCGGCCGGGCAGGCGCCGGTGCCGCTGTGGTGAGCCCGGTGAACGTCCGCGACTCGTTCGCCGCGCTCACCCGGTCGGACCTCGCCGTCCTCGTCCCCGAACTGCTGCTGTGCGGCCAGCTCGTCGACCGGTCCGGGATGGCGCATGTGATCTCGGCGTTCGGACGGCAGGGGATGGCCGAGGTGGCCGTCGAGGAGTGGCAGGCGTCGAGCCCGTGGTACACCCGGCGCATGCAGCGCGCCCTGCAGTACGAGGGCGACGGCGTCGAGACGATCTTCAAGGGGCTGCAACTCGACATCGGTGCGCCGCCGCAGTTCATGGACTTCCGGTTCCGCGTCGACGACCACGACCACGGCGAGTTCCGGCTCGACCACTGCGGCGCGCTCATGGACGTCGAACCCCTGGGCGAGGCGTACGTGACGGCCATGTGCCACGACATCGAGGACCCCACCTTCGACGCGACCGCTCTCGCCACCAATCCGCACGCGCAGGTGCGGCCCATCCACCGGCCCCCGCGCCGGCCGGCCGACCGCCACCCGCACTGCGCGTGGACGGTGACGATCGACCCGTCGCACGTGCCGCCGGAGACCGCACCGCACACCGAGGCGATCGGCAGTACCGCAGCCGCTGCGGTGGAACTGAGCACGATCGACCCTGCGGACGAGGGACTCGGCGACTACTCCGGACCCCTGCTCTCCGACCTGCGGTTCGCGGACTTCTCGCACTCGGCGCTCGTGCGGATCGCGGAGGAGGTGTGCCTGCAACAGCATCTGCTCACGCTGGGATTCCTTCTCGGCGTGCGCAAACGCACCGACGAGGACACCGCGCTGTCCCTCGCCCGCAAACAGTTGACCGGCATCGCCGGACTGGCCGCCGAGCGGCTACGCGACGCCCTCGGGCTGCCGCGCGACTTCGAAGGACTGGCGACGGTGCTCTCGATCCATCCGGTGTTCGCGCCGAGGCAGTACGTCGAGCGCGACATCCGGTGGGAGCCCGGCAGGCTGCACCTGCGCCTCGCGCGGTCCGGGGGTGCCCACACGGACGGATCGTGGCCGACCCTGATCGACGGACACCACCTCGGGCCCCTGCAGGCGCTGGTGCGTGGCGTCGACCCGCACTTCACCGCGCGCGTGGTGTCCGAGGACGCCCACGCACTCGTCGTCGAGGTGGTCCGCGACGCCGAACCCGCGAACGAGTGCGGCGAGGTCGCGATCACCCGTTTCAGCACCGGCGCGACCTTCGCGTTCGCCGACCGGGGAATCCCTCTGCCGCTCACCGTCGTCTGAACGTCTTGCCCGTCCCTTTCCGCCCCGTCCTGTCCCGCCCCGCCCCGGCCCGCCCCGGCCGAATGTCACATCGGTTCGATCGAATCGAACCGATGTGACATTCGGCCACACAACCGGGTGTGGGGACGGTCAGTTCGCGGCGGCTGCGATGCCGGCGCGGCGGCCGAAGAAGCTGCTGTCCCCGAGCGACGTGCCGCTCGCGTAGCCCCCCGCGCAGACGCCGGAGGTGCAGCGGCCCGCGGCGTACAGGCCCGGGATCGGTTCGCCGGAGACGTGCAGGACCTCCGAGTTCACGGTGGTGTGCAGGCCGCCGAGGGTGAAGCCCGCGGTGCAGTTGCGCAGGTCCAGTGCTGCGACGGGGGTCCCGATCGGTCTGACCCACTCGGGCTTCTTCCCGAGGACGGGGTCGGTGCCGGCCGCGGCGTGCCGGTTGTACACCTCGACGGTGGCCTGCAGAGTGCCCTCCGGCAGGCCCATGTCGGATTCGAGTTCGGCGACCGTCTCCGCCGCCCACTTGGGCGGGAACCGGAAGTACGGGGTGGAACTCGTTGTGGCACAGCCTTCCTCGTAGGATGCCTCGTCTATGACGAGGTACGCCTGATTGTCGTTGCGCAGCAGGGTGAGCTGTCCGACGCGTCCAGGGTAGGTGTCCTCGGGGACGTACCGCTGGCCGCGGCCGTTGACGAGGATGCCGCGCGCCATCAGTTGCGGATCGGCGAAGAACGCCACCTCGGTGGCACCCATGTGCGCGAGGTCGGCGCCGAGGGCCTGAGCCATCCGAATGGAGCAGCCGTCGTGCTCCTCGATCGCGGCGGCCGGCCGGCCGATCAGCTGCGGGGCGAACGAGGTGACCATGGCGTCGTTGTACGCGAAGCTGCCGGTGGTGAGCACGACGCCGCGACGTGCCCGCACGAAGACCTCGTCGCCGAACTTCTTCGCGGCGATCCCGACGACCCGATCCGCGTCGTCGACGATCAATCGCTGCACCCGGATGTCGAACACTGGTGTCACCCCGAGTGATTCGGCCGTCTCCGCCAGGGGTTTCATCAGCATGTACCCGCCGCCCTGCTCACCGGTGCGCTTGTTGCTCATCTGCGGCACGTGGCCGCGCGGAGCGGGCGTGGCGATCTCGTTGAAGGGAGCGGAGTTCTCACCGCCCGAGTACATCAGGCCCTCGTCGCCGGGGATCTCCCAGCCGGGCTCGCCCCAGAACGCCGACTTGAACACCACTCCGTTGTCGGTGAGCCAGCGGTAGTGCTCGACGCTGCCGTCGCAGTAATCCGAGATCTTGGCCTCGTCGGCGCCGGGACCGAGGGCGGCGAGCATGAACGTCTTCATGTTCTCGGGGGTGTCCTCGAATCCGAGCTCGCGCTGGAGCGGTGTCCCGCCGCCCAGGTAGACGATGCCGCCGGACAGGGCCGCGGCACCGCCCCAGCCGCCGGTGCGTTCGAGGATCAGCACGTCGGCGCCGGCGCGGGCGGCCTCGATGGCGGCCGAGACCCCGGCGATGCCGTAGCCGGCGACGACGACGTCGGCCTCGTGGTCCCAGGCGGTGATCTCGGCGGCGCGCAGTGGGCGGAAGGCGGCAGTGGTCATGGAAGTGTTCCTTCTCTGTCGTGGACCGTCAGCGGGTCGATTCCAGCGTGGCGGCGAGCTTGTCGAGGTAGGCGAGGATCTCGTCCTCGGAGCGGTCGGGCAGGCCGAACATCACTTCGGTCACGCCGAGGTCGCGCCACTGCTGGAGCCTGGCGGGGTCGGGCCGGCCGGCCAGCACGACGATCTCCGGGGCGCCGTCGCGGCCGGCTTCGGCCCAGGTGGTTCGCAACCGTTCGACGCTGTCGTCGATGTCGCGCTCGATCGGGGTCGTGATCCAGCCGTCGGCGGAGCGCGCGATCCACGCGAAGGTGCGGTCGGTGCCGCCCGCGCCGATCAGCACCGGTGGGCGGGGCTGCTGGATCGGCTTGGGCCAGGCCCAGCTCGGACCGAACGAGACGAACCGGCCGTCGTAGGCTGCTTCGTCCTCGTTCCACAGGGCCTGCATCGCCTCGAGGTACTCGCGCAGCGCGGTGCGCCGCTTCCCGGGCGGTACACCGTGGTCGGCGAGTTCCTCGGCGTTCCAGCCGAATCCGGCCCCGAGGACGACGCGTCCGCCGGACAGGTGATCGAGCGTCGCGACGGTCTTGGCCAGCGTGATGGGGTCGTGCTCGAGGGGCAGGGCGACCGAGGTGCCGAGCCGGATCGTCGAGGTGACGGCTGCGGCCAGCCCGAGCGCGACCCACGGGTCCAGGGTCCGGCGATACCGGTCGTCGGGCAGCGTCTCGTTGCCGGTGCCGGGATGCGCGGATTCACGGCGCACGGGGATGTGGGTGTGCTCGGGGACGTAGAACGCGTCGAAGCCGCGTTCCTCGGCCGCTCGGGCGGCCCGCTCCGGCCGGATGCCGCGATCGCTCGTGAACAGGGTGATGCCGTGACGCACGGACGCTGCCTCCCTACTGGTCGAGTCCAGGCAACTGTAACGCGTTCTAGTGCTTGGTGGAACTCGTTCCAGACAGCTGTCCATTCTTTCCGGACGGGTCCGGGCGCCACGTGAAGGGGAGCGCACTACGCTGGCGGACAAGCGTACGAAAGGTGAAGGCGATGGCGGAGGCGAGCGCAGGATCGCGGTCGAAGGTGCGGTCCGCGTCGTTTCTGGGCGCGGACCTGAAGCCGGCCCAGCGTGCCCGCTACCTGAGGATCATCGAGACGGCGAAGGAGCTGGCCTCGGAGGGCGGTTACGACGCGGTCCAGATGCGCGCTGTCGCAGAGCGGTCGGGCGTGGCGCTGGGCACCGTGTACCGCTACTTCCCGTCCAAGAACCACCTGCTGGTGGTGGCGATGGTGCTGCTGTTCGAGGACCTGAGCAACAGGTTCGGCGAGACCGAGATCCCCGGCGACTCGGCTCACGAGCGGATCATGTCCGTCCTGCACGGTTACATCGGCCGGCTCGAGAGCGACCACAACCTCTACGACGCGCTCGTGCGGGCGGCAATGTTCGCGGACGCGTCGTCCTCGGCCGAACTCGACCGGCTCGGAGCGATCATCACCGGGATGTACGCCCGCGCGGCGGGGGTCGAGGTGGTCAGCGAGCAGCTGCTCAACGCGGTGCACGTGATCGCCGACGTGTGGATGTCGAACCTGGTGAGCTGGGCGGCCGGGCGAGCCACCGCGGACCAGGTGATGGCACACATGGACAGCGTGGTCCGGCTCGTGTTCGACCGGCTGGAGAAGCTGCAGGCGATCGGCTGACGCGATCGCCCGCGTCCGGGGCGTGCACGCACGCCCCGGACGCGACGGATCAGGCCGGGACCTCCACGATGCCCACGGTCGGCAGGAAGAAGCACGACGTCTCGCCGTTCTGCACCGTGCCGAACACCGCGGCCAGGACGGTTCCGGAGCCGGTGGCGACCGGTGCCGCGCGGACCCCACCGAGCGGGATCGCGCCGGCGAAGAAGTTCTGCACCGCGGTGGCGACGAGGGGCTTGGCGAACTCGGGCACGCCGCCGGGGACGGCGAGCGCCGCGGCCTCCGCGATGGTGCCCATGGGCACGAACCCGCCCTGGAAGGTGTTGACGTTGAACCACGCGACCTGCATCCCGGTGGTGTTCTCGCCGTCCTTCTCCACGCCCATGGGCACGAAGGCGAACAGGGTCTCCCCGGGGTCGACGGCGTTGACAGGCCCGACCATCGGGATGTTCAGGTTCGGCCACGGGCCGGGAGCGGCCCCGGCGACGGCGGGGGCGATGCCGAGCGGCAGGCTGCCGCCCTCGGTGCAGAAGGGCGCGCCGGTGGGGTAGAGGAACGGTTCGATGCCCAGGCCGCGCAGGAACTCCACCGCGTCCTCGTAGGCGGAGAGCGGCGAGCCCTCGGCGACGTCGGTGGCGCCCCCGCGTGCGGAGCCGATGGCCTCGGCCGCGGCGACGGCGA
Organism: Rhodococcus sp. GXMU-t2271; assembly: GCF_041414735.1. Lineage (NCBI taxonomy): Bacteria > Bacillati > Actinomycetota > Actinomycetes > Mycobacteriales > Nocardiaceae > Rhodococcus > Rhodococcus sp. GXMU-t2271. Next base: position 33,749 of record NZ_JAUIZP010000023.1, on the reverse strand, counting down.
GGGTGTCGGCGCCCGGCTGGGCCCGGAGCGTCTCGAGGGCGCCGGCGAGCGGATCGGGTGCCGGCGCAGCAGCGACGACGGGGTCCGCGGGGGGTTCGGCGGCCGCGACGGCGGGCAGCGCCAGAGCAGCGGCCACGGTGAGGGAGGCTGCGGCGGTGAGCCGGCGCAGCCCGCGCCGGGTGGTCCTGGTGGTCATGCTTCGCTCCTGTACGTGGTCGGAACCGGAACACCGACCGCCCCGGAGTCGTGCGACGGCTCCGGGGCGGAGACCCGCGAGTCACGTGTTACGTGTGTGACTCATGGTGTTGGTGGGATCAAGCAGACCACAGGAAGAACAGACCGGCCAGTCCGGCGCGGCGTGGTGTTATGCAAACGAAACGAGTCGTGTCCGGTTCGAGACCGGACATTTCAGTCGTGAGGGCGTTCGGCCGCCGCCAGCCCCGAGGTCTCGTCCGGATTCCGGCGCAGATGCATCAGGCTGGCGGCGAGACCGCCCCACACCAACCCCAGTGCGACGACCATCATCGCGATCGCAGGTCCACTCACAGTCTTTCTCCCGCTTCTGTCGATTCGGTGTGCGCCAGCTCGGCGTCCGTCAAGCCCCACGGGGCGAACGACAGCCCCACCGCGATCACGATCACGAGGATCTGCACACCCCACCCGAAGGTGGTGACGAGCGCGTCGGGCAGGTCGTTGTAGCCCTCGTCGATCCGGTCCACGATCTCGCTGATCAGCATGTACCCGAGCACGACCGGGGTGAGGACGCCGGCGAAGATCCGCCAGAGCAGGCCGACCTTGAACGACGACACCGAGTTCAGGTGATCCTGCAGCTCGGGCAGCCGGCGCAGGCCCCATGCGAGCACGACGAGCGTGGCGAGCGCGACGCCGACGATGCCGAACTGGTTGGCGAAGCGGTCGACCACGTCGAGGGTGTTCAGACCGGTGGTGGTCGGGAACAGCAGCAGCGACGTGATGCTCGCGACGCCACCGACGAGCAGGACCGCCGGCACGCGGGTGAGGCCGGTCTTGTCCTCGACCGCCGACACGCACACCTGGATGATGCTGATCAGCGACGTGAAGCCCGCGAAGACGAGCGAGCCGAAGAACAGCAGGCCGAACAACGAACCGCCGGGCATCTGCGAGACGATCGTGGGGAACGCGATGAAGGCCAGCCCGATCCCGCCGCTCACCACCTCGTCCACCGCCACACCCTGCGCCTGCGCCATGAAGCCCAGCGCCGAGAACACCCCGATGCCGGCGAGGATCTCGAAGCTCGAGTTGGAGAAGCCGACGACGAGACCGGAGCCCGTGAGGTTGGTCCGGTGCTTGAGGTACGACGAGTAGGTGACCATGATGCCGAAGGCGACGGACAGCGAGAAGAAGATCTGCGCGTACGCGGCGATCCACACCCCGGTGTCCGTGAGTGCCGACCAGTCCGGCCGGAAGAACGCGTCGAGACCGGTGGCGGCGCCGTCAAGGGTCAGGGCCCGCACCACCATGCCGGCGAACAGCACCAGCAGCAGCGGTACGAAGAACCGGTTTGCCGCACCGATGCCGCGCTGCACCCCCAGCGCCAGGATGACGAGCACCACGAGCCAGATCCCGAGCAGCGGCCACGCCACGCCCGGGACGAAGTCGAGGCCGAACGTGGCGTCGGCGTCCATCTGCAGGAAGTCCTGCAGGAAGAAGGCCTCGGCGTCGTCACCCCACGCCCGGGTCGCCGAGAAGAACGTGTAGCGCAGCGCCCACGCGATGATCACCGCGTAGTACACGCCGATGACGAAGCAGATGCCCACCTGCCACCAGCCCAGGCTCTCGGTCGCGCGCTTGAGGCGGTGGAACGCCAGCGGCGGCGACCCGCGGAACTTGTGCCCGATCGCGTAGTCGACGAACAGCAATGGAATACCTGCGGTCAGCAGGGCCACCAGATACGGCACGATGAATGCGCCGCCGCCGTTCTCGTACGCGATGTACGGAAAGCGCCAGATGTTGCCCAGTCCGACCGCCGAGCCGATGGCGGCGAGGATGAACACCGACCGGCCGGACCAGACCTCTCTCTTGCGCACCGCTGCGTCCTCAGTCACTGACGTACCTTTCCTCGGTTTCAGACTGTCGACGCTAGCGCCCGCGGGCCTGCTCCGTGGGTGATCCGGGCGGACGGCCGCGGCGTGTCGGAGCGGGCTCAGTCCTGCCACAGTTTGTCGAGTTCCGGGCCCGGTTCCTCGTCCGGCGGGGCGCCGCGGTAGCGCAGGGCGAAGATCACCCAGCCGATGGCGGCGATCATCAGGAAGCTCACGAGCCGGTACACGACGACCGCGGACAGGGCCTGCGCGCCGGTCATTCCGCTGGCAGTCAGCGCGGGCACGAGTACGGCGTCCATCACGCCGAGCCCGGCCGGCAGGAGCGGGATCGCGCGGCTGGCGGCGGTACCCGCGGCGTATGCGACGGCGATGCCGGCCAAACTGGGCTTGCCGCCGATCGCGTATGCGGCGAAAGCGAGGCACGCGCCGTCGCACAGCCAGTTGAACAGCGACCAGCCGAACGCCCGGGCGGCGTGAGCGCGGTCGAGTTGCACTGCCCGCAACTGGGCCACGATTCGCTTCCACGCCCGGGTGCCGGCCTGGGCGGGTTTCTTGCGTAGGCGGTTCACCCCGCGCAGCGCGATGACGCCGATCGACTCGAACGCGTCGGGCCGGCTGGCCGCGTACTGCACGAGCACGACGAACGCCGCGAACCCCCCGAGGGAGAAGATGAGCGAGAACGGGTTGGTGGTGGCGCCCACGAGCAGCGCGCCCACGAGGCCGAGCAGTGCCAGACCCGCCGCCTGCAACAGACCGGCCATCACGAGCTGCCAGGTGGAGACGACGGGGCTGGCGCCCCACTTGCGCATCTGCCGGTACGTGAAGGTGGTGGCCACCACCGGGCCGCCCGGCAGGGTCACGCTCATCGAGTTCGCGGCGTACGCCACCGACAGGGACTGGCGCTGCGTCACCGTGACCCCGGCCGCGGACAGCAGGGTGCGCTGCACCCGCGCGAAGCTGGACATCTCGGTCAGTGCCGCCAGGACGGCCGCACCGACCCACCACCAGCGCAGGTCCGAGAGGTTGCCGACGCTGGTCTTCAGCTCCGGCCAGACGAGGACGACCTCGACGGTGAGGACGACGACGAGCACGAATCCGAGCAGCCACTTGAGGTGCCGCCGCCGGGTCGGCGACATTCCGCCGTTGCCGTTGCCGTTGCCGTTGCCGTTGCCGTTGCCGTTGCCGTTGCCGTGGCCCGGGGGGCGGTCGTGCTCTCCCACGGACGCGTCCCCGTTCTCGCCCGCATCGGTCATGCGGGCCAATTCGCCAGCGTCTTCCGGTACAGGTCCTCCACCTCCGCGACCCGGGCACCGAGCTCGTCGAGCGTCCAGTCGCTGACGTCGATGGGATCGAGAACCACCACGTCGACGGTTCCGGGCCGCAGCACCGTGGAGTGCTTCCACAGCACCTCCCCGGCGTTGCGGATCACCACCGGCACGATCGGTACGCCCGCCTGCATGGCGATGTGGAACGCGCCCTTCTTGAACCGGCCGATCTCCGGGGTCAGTGACCGGGTGCCCTCCGGCGCGATGATCACCGAAGTGCCCTCGCGCAGTGTGTCGACCACCGGACCGAGTGCCGCCTTCGCCTGCTCGGTGTTGGCCCGGTCCACGAACGCGGCCCCGACGAAGCGGAGCACCAGACCGAACAGCGGGTCGCTGGCCATCTCCTTCTTCGTCACGCCGGTGAAGCTGTGCCGCAGCACCCGCGCCATGATCACCGGATCGAGCTGGCTCTGGTGGTTGAAGATGAAGACCGCGGGACGCTGGGCCCAGGCGTTGGCCTCGTTCCGGATGTCCACGTCGATCCCGGCGAGGGCCAGCGGGACCTCACCCGCCAGGGTGGCGATCGAGTCCAGCGCCACCTTCTTGTTGCGGTTGAGCAGGCCGAGGCCGACACCGGTCCACACCGAGCCGAACAGTCCGCCGTACGCGGCGAGGGTGCGGACCACCTCCTTGGTACCCGGAGTTCCGCGCGGCTTGAATCGCAGGATCGGCCACCCCAGTTCGGTGGCGGTCCGCTCGAGATTCCGGTCCGGGTTGGTCGGCGTCGGATTGCCCATCGTGGCGAGGAAGTCGGCGTCCTCGCCCCCGTTGGAATACGTGTAGCTCTGCTCGCGATCGATGCTGTTCGCCTCCGCGAAGGCCAGGACGGCCTGCGCCTTGCCGCTGCGCCACAACGACTTCCCGTCCACCCGCCCCGTGAGTACCCCGTCGCGCACCTCGAGCGGACTGAACAGGACGTGCTCGACGCCGAGCGCATCCGCCGTCGCCTGGATCTGGTAGCGCGACGCCGAGGACGCGATCACCATGGTGTGCCCCGCCGCCTGGTGCGCCCGGATCAGCTGCCACGCCTCGGGGTAGATGTGGCCGGCGATCGTGGACGCGAACAACCGGCGCCCGATCTCGTACAGTTCCTCCTCGGTGTGCCCGCCCCACGCCTTGAATGCCACCGCGACGAACCGCTCGAAGTCCGCCTCGGTGTCGTGGCCGCGCAAACCGTTGAGCATGGTGGCGGCGAGTTCGGCGGCGCCGACCTTCCCGGCGAGCAACCGGTCGCGGAAGAAGTGCAGACCGGAGAAGCCGTGGACGATCGTGCCGTCGAAATCGAAGAATGCCGCGATCTCCGGGCCCTTCGGCCCGGTTCGCACCCGCTCGAGCGCTTCCTCGAGGATCACCGCTCCGCCTTTCTGTTGGATACGTCGAGAGACTCGGCGAGCCGAACCCGCTCACCGACCGCCAGCAGCTGCGCCGCGAACTCCTCCCGTCCCTGCCGGATCTCGTCGCCCCCACGTTCCAGCAGCCCGCGGTTTGCGGCAAGCTGCAGCGCCGTCGTGAACAGTTCGGACGAGACCGATTCGGGCCCGAACAGCCGGCCCTGCAGCAGCATCTGCCGGCCGACCGCGACGCACTCGTCCAGGAACGTCGTGCGGTCGACCTGCAGGGCCGGGTCGCGCCGGGCGAGCCGTTCGGCGACGACGAGCTGCGCGTCGAAGAAGGACCGCAGCGCGCGGTGCGCCATGAAGAACCCGGTTTCGAGCAGGGCGGCCAGCGCCAGCTCCACGTCCGGCAGGGCATCGCGCCAGGAGGGCATCAGCAGGGCGAGCTCGTCGCGCATGTCGGCCTCGAACTTGTCCCGGTCGGGGAAGAAGAACTCGAACTTGAGCAGGTCGCGCACCGCCTTGGCCTCCTCCCACGCCGCCCGCACCGGGTCGAGGCCCGGATTGGCATGCGCGTGGAGGACGGCCAGCTCCATCAGGGCGCGGTTGACGAACCAGTGCACGCCGCTGTTGCGGTAGAACGCGGCGACCAGGTGTTGCCCGGGCTGGATCGAGTAGACCGGCTCGTCCCCACCGGCGTACGTGGTGACCACGCCGGCATCGCTCAGCGCGGACAGGACGCTCTCCAGGCCGCCCTCGATGTCGAGGCCGCCGAGTTCGCCCTGCGGTATCCCGCGGGCGTCGATGTACCGGCGTACCGGCGCGATCACCGCGCGCACCTCGTCCAGGGTCAGCGCCCGGTCCCGGACGCCGAGCAGAGCGAGAGTGACCAGGCAGTTCACGGTGACCGGGGTGTGGCAGTTGATGCCCACGGCCACCTCGAACGCAACCTTCTGCAGCGCCTTGCGGCTGCGCTCGGTGTGCTCGGCCTCGTCCGCGGCGGGTTCCCCGGACAGGTCGGGGTCCCCGCTCGCGGTGAGCTGTGAGCGAATCGACAGCGGTTCGCCGAACCGCACGTACACGTTGCCCGCGCGGCGGCGCTGGTTGCGCGCGTACTTCGCCAGCCAGGTCAGGCCCTCGGGTTTCTTCTGGGCGCCGGTCTGTTCGGCGGCGACGGCCGCGACCTCGGCGAGCCCCTCGTAGGTGATGGACACCGGCACGAGCATCGCGTCCTCGACTCGGCCGCCCCGGATCGCGTTGGCGACGTAGTTGAGCAGGCCGTAGCGGGGCGAGCGGAGTTTGCCGGTGCGGGTGCGGCCCCCCTCGAAGTACCACTCCAGGTTGAACCGCTTCGTCAGCAGATACGCGAAGTACTCCTCCAGCGCCGCCTTGTAGACGGCGTCGTCACCGAAGCTGCGACGGATGAAGACGGTGCCGGTCCGCCGGGCGATCGGACCGATCGGCCAGAACGTCAGGTTGGCGCCACCCATCAGGTGGTTGCGCGGGAAGTCGTTCCGGGCCAGCACGTCGCCGAGCACGAAGGCGTCCGCGTAGGACCGGTGCGACGGCAGGAACACCAGCGGGTAGCGCCGGTTGAGTTCGCGCAGGCTGCGCAGCCCGGTCTCGTCGGCGCGCACCGTCCACGCGGCGGAGTGCAGGGGGCGCATCATTTCGGTGAACAGGTCCGTCACCAGCCGGGACTGGACCGCGACGAGTTCTCCGAGGGCGGAGGTCGCGCGGATACGGACCTCCTCGGGCGCGATGTTGTGCTCGGTGCTGATCGCGTCGAGCCGGCGCCGGAACGACGCCGAGTCCATGATCTGCTCGGCCACCAGCTTCGGCACCTTGTACCGGTCGCCGATGACGGCCCGCTCGGCGCGATCGAGACCGACCACCGCGCGGTGGGTCACGAACCGAGCGAACGACTCGGGTGCCGGATCGCCGTCCTCGGCGAGGTGCCGGGCCCGCAACTCGCTCAGCCGCGCCGGCTCGGCGAGGACGATCCGGAACCGATCGGGGGAACGCCCGACCAGCCACTTCTGCAGGAACCGGTTCGGATTGCGCGGGTTGGTGAGCGCCACGATGTCGGAGAGCCGGACCCGTCGCTCGCCGTCGCGGGCCTCCGGCAACCACACCACTCCCACGGGCAGCACCAGGGGATCGTCGTCCCGGCCGACGAGATCCTGCGCGAGGCGACCCGGGTCGAGTTCCATCTCCTCGACCGGTCCGTCGGCTCGGTACTCCGCCGGCACCTCGGCCGACCGCAACCAGTTCGAGATCAGCCTGCGCTCGATCGGCGTCGTCGTCTCGGCGACGACCACCGTCGATCGTCTCCCGGATTCCGAGCCCCGCCCGTTCGTGCCCATGTCACCCCATCTCCGGATCGCCCGAGTGAAACGTACCGCGTATCCGCCGCGCGTTCCGGCGCAACCACAGGAGAGACCTCGGCACCGAGAGACCTTCGGCACTTCTGCCGGCGCGCGATCCGGTCCACCCTGAGGCAAGGTGGGCAACGTACCGAAGTTCGACAGGCTTCATCGGGGAGGAACTCCGTGACCGGCACCGACCGATCCGAACCGGCGTACGCGGCGATCCGGGAGACTCACACCTCCGTGGTGTTCTTCGTCGGGGGCCGCGTGCACAAGCTCAAGAAGCCGCTCGATCTCGGGTTCCTCGACAACCGGACCCGGCAGGCGCGGGAGCGGGCCTGCCACCGTGAGGTCGAACTCAACCGGCGTCTCGCCCCCGACGTCTACCTCGGCGTCGCCGACGTGCACGGGCCCGACGGACTGGTGTGTGAGCACCTCGTCGAGATGCGCCGGTTGCCCGACGACCGTCGCCTCGCCGCCCTGGTGCAGCGCGGCGAACCCGTCGCCGCGGTCGTCACCGCCGTCGCGCGGCAGGTCGCCGCCCTGCACGCCGCGTCGCCGCGCGATCCGGCGATCGACCGGTGTGCCACGGCGCAGTTCCTCGACGGACTGTGGCGGGAGAGCCTGGATCACCTCGACCGGCTGCCCGTCGGGGCGGAGGCGGAGGACCTGCTCACCGCCATCCGGGACATGGCCGGCCGCTATCTCGCCGGCCGCGAGCGGCTGCTCGACGAGCGGATCGCCGCCGGGCGCGCCGTCGACGGGCACGGGGATCTGCTCGCCGACGACATCTTCTGCCTCGACGACGGCCCGCGGATCATCGACTGTCTCGAGTTCGACGACCGGTTGCGCTACGGCGACGCCGCCCTCGACATCGCCTTCCTCGCGATGGATCTCGAACGGCTCGGCGGCGAGGCGGCGGCGCGGCAACTGCTGCCCGCCTACGCCGAGTTCTCCGCCGACGCGTTCCCCTCGTCGCTGATGCACCACTACATCGCGTACCGTGCCGTGGTCCGGGCGAAGGTCGCCGCGCTGCGGCACGAGCAGGGCGACGAGCACTCCCGCGGCAGCGCCCTCGCGCTGCTGGACCAGACCCGGCGCAACCTCGACCGGGGCCGCGTCCGGCTCGTCGTCGTCGGCGGTCTGTCCGCCACCGGCAAGACGACCGTGGCGCACCTCGCGGGACAGCACCTGGGCGCGACCGTGCTGCGCAGCGATGTGATCCGCAAGGAACTGGCCGGCCTCGCCCCGACCGCCGACGCCACCGCCGCCGTCGGCGCCGGCCTCTACAGCGCCGCCCACACCGACGAGACCTACGACGAGCTGCTGCGCCGCGCCGCCGTCGCACTCGGTCACGGCGAGTCGGTCGTGCTGGACGCGACATGGCTCACCGAGGCCCGGCGGGAGGCGGCGCGGGCGGTCGCGGCCGCGACGACCGCCGACCTCGTCGAGATCGAGTGCCGGGCGGATCCCGCGGTGCTGGTCCGCCGCATCGTGGCCCGGCGGGAGCGGGGCGGCGACGCGTCGGATGCCACACCCGCGGTCCTGGACGACCAGCTCCACGTGCGCGACGAATGGCCCACGGCCCGCGTCGTGGACACGAGCGGGGACGTCCTCCCCGACCAGGCGTGGCTCGAACGGGACCTCGGCCCGGCGCCGTGGTGAGGACAGGCTCGCATTGCTACCGCGACGGGTGGAATCGCCCTAGCCTGAGGGCATGTCGACCGATCCCTCGCTCAGTCACGCCGACGTCGAACCGCATTCCGGCGGCATCTCGGCGAAACTGAACTGGTTGCGCGCCGGTGTGATGGGCGCGAACGACGGCATCGTCTCCACGGCCGGTCTCGTCGTCGGTGTGGCTGCCGCCACCACCGACGAATCGACCATTCTCACAGCGGGGTTGGCCGGGCTCGCGGCGGGTGCGGTGTCGATGGCCCTGGGGGAGTACGTGTCGGTCAGCGCGCAGCGGGACACCGAGCGGGCGCTGCTGCACAAGGAACGTCGCGAGCTCGAGGAGATGCCGGACGCCGAGCTCGAGGAGCTGACCGCACTGCTCGAAGGCAAGGGGATGTCGCGGCCGACGGCACGCACCGCGGCGAAGGAGATGACCGAGCGCGACGCGCTGTCCGCGCACGCCGAGGTCGAACTCGGCATCGACCCCGGGGCGCTGGCGAATCCGTGGGCCGCGGCGTTCTCGTCGGCGGTCGCGTTCACTGTCGGTGCACTCGTGCCGCTGCTCGTGATCGTGCTGCCGCCGGCGGATCTGCGGGTTCCGGTCACCTTCGTGTCGGTGCTCGTGGCGCTGGCCCTGACGGGTTCGGTCAGTGCGTGGCTCGGTGGGGCCCGGCGCGGGCGGGCGATGTCCCGCGTGGTGATCGGTGGTGCGCTCGCGATGATCGTGACGTACGCGGTGGGTCTGGCGTTCGGGACCGCGACGGCCTGAGCCGGTGCCGCCTCGCGAAGCGCGGCACCGGACGGTCGTCACTTCTTGCGGCTGATCATGATCGGGCAGGGTGCGTTGTGCAGCAGATTCTGGCTCACCGACCCGAGCAGCGCCCCGGTGAACTGGCTGCGACCGTGGCTGCCCACCACAACGAGCTGCGCGTCCTCGAGCTGCCGCAGGATCACCTTGGCGACGGGACCCCGATCCACGACGCGGCGGATCTCGACGTCGGGGAACTTCTCGTGCCAGCCGGCGAGAGTCTCGGCGAGGACCGCGGATTCGGACTCGCCCACCGCCTCCCAGTCCACCAGCGTCGCGACCGTGCCGACGCCGAGTGCCGCGTCGCCGATCCACGAGTGCACCGCGACCAGCGGTACACCGAACAGGGCGGCGTACTCGAAGGCGTGCCCGACCGCCGCCGTCGACAGCTCACTGCCGTCGACGCCGACGACGATGGGGCGGGAGTCCGGCAGCGGACGTTCGTTGTCGCCGCGCCACACCACCACCGGGCACGGGGCGTGGTTGGCCACGCGCAGCACGGTCGAGCCGAGCAGGAAGTTCTCCACGGCGTTGGCGCCGGTGGCGCCCATCACCACGAGCCGGGCGTCCTCGGCGGCCTCGAGCAGGGAGTTGGCGGCGGGGCCCGGCCCCATGAAGCCCTTCACCTCGAGATCCGGATGGTCGGAGCGGATCACGTCGGTGACGTTCGACAGGATCGCCTCGCCGTCCTCGCGGAGCTGGTCGACCATCTGCGACTGGATGAGCACCGCGGCCTCGCTGTAGAAGATCCCTTCACTGGGCAGTGAGTGCACCAGGTGCAGGGGCGCTCGCAGACGCGCGGCGAGGGCGGCCGCCCACCGGGCCGCACTCGTGGCGACGGCGGAACCGTCCACGCCCGCTACGACGGCATTCCGGTTGGCAGTTGTGCTCATTCGTTCTCCTTCTCGGTGCGTTCTCCGCGCTCGGGGCGCGTGTCGAGTGTTTCACGGAACCAGGACCGCCGCGCCGCCGAAACGGCCCGCGGACAGGTCCTCGAGCGCGTGATCGGCCCGGTCGAGCCCGTACGCGGTGGTGGTGACGTGCAGGTGGTGTTCGTTCGCGAAGCCGAGGAACTCGTGAGCGTCGGAGCGGGTGTTGGCCGTGACGCTGCGCACCTGCCGTTCGCGGAACAGATGCTGCTGATAGTTCAGCGGCGGCACGTCGCTGAGGTGGATGCCGGCGACGGCGAGCGTGCCGCCGGCGTCCAGCGCGGCGAGCGCGGTGGGCACCAGTTCCCCGGCGGGGGCGAACAGGATCGCCGAATTCAGCGGCTCGGGCGGCGCGTCGTACGCGCCCTGTGCCGAGGCCGCGCCGAGGTCCAGAGCGAGCCGACGGGCGGTCTCGCCACGGGTCATGACGTGCACGCGGGCGCCCCGGGCGAGGGCGACCTGCGCGGCGAGGTGGGCACTGCCGCCGAAGCCGTACAGACCGAGCACCCCGCCGTCCGGGACCTCGGCACGCAGTAGTGCCCGATAACCGATGATCCCGGCGCACAGCAGCGGGGCGAGTTCCGCGTCCGAGTAGCCGGACGGCAGAGGGAGTGCGAAAGCTGCAGGGACGGTGGCATATTCGGCATATCCGCCGTCCTCGTCCCAGCCCGTGTAGGTGGAGTGCGGGCACAGGTTCTCGTCCCCGCGCAGGCAGTACCGGCACCGGCCGCACGTACTGCGCAGCCACGGAATGCCCACCCGGTCACCGATCCGATGCGTGCCGACGTCGCCGCCGACGACCTCGCCGACGACCTCGTGGCCGGGGACGACGTGCGGCCGGTGCACCGGCAGATCTCCCTCGCTCACGTGCAGGTCGGTCCGGCACACCCCGCAGGCGAGGACACGCACCAGCAGTTCCCCGGACGCCGGTTCGGGTATCGGTTCCCGGACCGGCCGCAGCGGATGTTCCGCCGCGGGCCGCGGCCGGTCGACACGCCACGCTCGCATCTGTCCGGGGGTCACGGGTGTCTCCTTCCGTCGTCCGGGCTCAGCATGCCTCTTCCCGGTGGTGGCCGGCCAGGGGAGAAGGACCCGGACGGGAGGGGGTCACTTCCACAGCGGCTTCGCTGCTCGCCGCGCCCGCTTCCACGCGCGTTCGAGCTGCGCGACCTGCTCTTCCCCGGCTTCGAGCTCGCGCTGGTAGACGATCCCGAGGCCGAAGCTGGACTCGGCGGTGTGGTCCTGCTCGGACACCATGTCGAGCAGGTGCTCGCGCGCGACCACCGAGTCCTGGAACTCGCCGAGCAGGTCCTGGAAGTCGTCGAAGTGATCGAGGGCGCGTTCGGCGCGCTTGCGGTGCAGCGGCCGCAGCACCTCGATGGCGTAGCGCATCCGCTTGGCGCCCTTGCGGGCCCGGTGGACGAGTTCGTCCCGTTCGGCGTGCGTGGCTGCCTCCCCGGCATGGCGCACCCGGCGCGAGACCTTCTTCGCGAGCCGCGCCAGCGCACGGTCGAGGTCCTTAGGGCGGACCTGCCGTCGCTCTCGGCCGGGGCCGGACCCGACCGTCCCCGCCGCGAGGCCGTCGATCAGCGCGTCGAGCGCCTCCAGCAGGGCCGCGTAGCGGTCCGAGTCCAGGGCGGCGACGGCCTCGAGCCGGGCCGCGTCCGACCGGGCGGAGAAGTACTCGTCGACTCGGGCGCGGATGGCCTCACGCTGCGCCACCACCGGCACCTCCTCGATCCGGCCCACGATGCGTTCCCACTGCACCTCCAGGTCCCGTGAAGGACTGAGTTTCCTTCCCGTCCAACGCAGTTCTTCGACCAGGCCGTCGTCGATCGCGAACGTTCCCGCATACGTCTGCAGGGCGCTGCGGATCCGGCGCAGGGCCTTGCGCATGCTGTGGACGGCGTCCGGGGCGTCCCGTCGTACGCCGATCTCGGCGAGCTCGAGGGTGCGCAGCTCGCCGCGCAGGTAGTCGCGCAGGTGCCCGGCCGGACCGGGAACCTGCTCCTCGGCCGGCAGCAGATCGGCCAGCGCCCGATGCAACTTGGACGGACTGGGGGCCCGCCCGATTCCGGCTGCGGTCAGCCGCTCCTCGACGGCGTCGAGCAACTCGGTTCCGCCCGACGCGAGCTCGACCTCGATCTCGCGCCATCGCTGCGGTTCGCTGCCCTCCTCCCGCGTCGCGGTGACGTCGTCGACGACGATTTCCGCGAGGCCCCGGCCCTCCTCGTCGATCAGGCGGTGGCGCCACCGCTGCGTGTCCAGCACGGCCGCGAGTACGACGGGACGCGCACGGCGCACTCCGCGCAACAGGGCGAGCAATTCGGCCGGAGGCCGGTCGGTGTCGTCGCCCAGCGGGAAGCGCACCTCCGTCCTGGTGTCCGTGCCGGCGGGGAGTTTCGTGTGCCAGCCGGCGTCGTGCCCTCCCTCACGGCGGCGCAGGGTGATCCCGGCGCGCAGCAACCGCAGGTCGCCGGTGTCGTAGTACCGCGCGGACAGCTGCTGCAGTTCGGGTTCGGGGCGACCGCCGACGCCGGGCAGACCCGACAGGTCCGGCAGCTGCTGCCCGTCCCCGGCCGTGTACTTGCGTTCCGATTCCTGAACCGCGTCGATCCTGGGCGGCATGGTCATGCGTCCGACTCCTGTTCCGGCAGGTGCCCTGGGTGTACTCCGCGCGTCGGCGGCGTCCGTCAGACCACTCTGCCACCCGGTCGCCCACCTGCGCCTGCCGTCGAGGATTGCCGCCGCGCCCCCGCCGTCGTGCGCCGCTGCGGGACGTGTGCGCGGGTCCTTCGACTCTGGCCGACCGCGTGCCCGGCGGGCGATCATCGAATAACCTGGGCCGGGGAGGACGCAGATGAGGATTTTGGTCACGGCGGCGAGCAGGCACGGCTCGACCACGGAGATCGCCACGGCTCTCGCGGCCGCCCTGCGCGACAAGGGGGCGCGCGTCGACGTCGTCGCCCCCGAGCAGGTCGACGTCGTGGACGGCTACGACGCGGTGGTCCTCGGCAGTGCCGTCTACCTCGGGCACTGGCTGCACCCCGCGAAGTCTTTCGTCGACCGGCACGCCGACGCCCTCCGCGAGCGCGCGGTCTTCCTGTTCTCCTCGGGCCCGATCGGCGACCAGGACCGGCCCGTGAACAGGCCGTACGATGCCTCCCACGCGTCGGAACGCACCGGCGCGCGGGAGCACCGGATGTTCGCCGGGAAGCTGGATCCGGAGGTCCTCGGCGCCGGCGAACGCGTGGTCGCCCGCATGACCGGAGGGCGCACAGGGGACTTCCGGGACTGGGACGCGATCGGAACCTGGGCTGCGCAGATCGTCGAGTCCGTGGAGCGGCAGGCGGTCGAATCGAGCGGCTGGGGGAGAGACAGCGATGGTTACTGAGATCCGCCCGGACGCCGCGACGATCCGCGATGCGGTCGAGTCGGCGTGCCGGGCGCCGTCTCTGCACAACAGCCAGCCGTGGCGCTGGGAGTGGACGGGCGGACGACTCGAATTGTATGCCGTGGCCGAGCGGATGCTCGGCCACACCGATCCCAGTGGCCGGCAGCTGGTCCTCGGTTGCGGGGCGGCGCTGCACCACGCCCGCGTGGCGCTGTCCGCCGCGTCGTGGATCCCCACGGTGACCCGGCTTCCGGACCCGTCGCGGCCGGACCTGCTGGCCGTGCTCGACTTCGACCGGCCGCACACGGTCGACGCCCGTGACGCGGCCCTCGCCCTCGCGATCGAGGCCCGGCACACCGACCGGCGGCCGTTCGCGGCGCCCACGACCCTGCGCGAAAGTCTGGTGGACCTGGAGAACGCCGCCCGCCGGGAGGGCGCATCGCTGTCGATCCTCGACGCCGGGGCTCGTTCGGACCTCGCCCGGGCGTCGGAGCTGAGTGCGGCGATCCGCGAAGGCGACGACGCCTACCGGCAGGAGCTGGCCTGGTGGACCGGACGCGCGGATCCCGGCGACACCGGCGTTCCGGCATCCGCGCTGCTCGACGAGGAGGCCGCCGGGGACGTCGACGTTGCGCGCCGATTCCCCACGGGCGCAGGGAGTTTGGACACGGTGCAGCCGAAGGTGGACGCGTCGGCGCTGGCGGTGCTCAGCACCCGGAGCGACGAGCGGATCGACTGGCTGCGAGCCGGGGAGGCGATGTCTGCGGTGCTGCTCGAAGCCACCGCGGCACACCTGGCGACGTGCCCGCTCACCCACGTGACGGAAATCGAGGCCAGCCGGGGCATCGTGCGCACGGCGACGGCACGGACCGGGGAGGTCGCAGGATTCCCCCAGGTGGTGATCCGGCTGGGGGCGCGCAGCGCCCGCGGGCTGCCCACCACGTCGCGGCGTCCGGTCGACGAGGTCTTCGTCGACCGGAGCGGAGGGGACGGATAGTCCCGGCCGGACGGGTGGGTCAGTCGGACGGGTTGCGGTACATCTCGGCGAGTTCCCGGGCGCGATCTCCCGGCGACCAGTCCACGTCGCGACCTTCCAGCTGGGCTTCGAGGACCTCGAATCCGGCGTGCCAGTCGGCACCGTGTGCGTAGGCCGAGTCCTCGTCCTCGACGGTGTGCGTGAGCGTCAGCCAGCAGCCGCCGGAACCGTCCGGTACCAGCTCCCAGTGCAGCACCTCGGCGTCCCACATGTATTCGAGGATGCGTCCGGGGTGCACGGCGATGACGGTGCCCGTGGCGGTGTGGTCGGCGGGCAGCCCGAGGCGCTCGGCCTGCTGCTCGGTGGCATGGAAGACGAGTTGGGCACCGGGGGTCAGATCCAGCTCCACTCGGGCCGGGAACCAGGCGCGCAGGTACTCGGGGTCGGTGATGACCCGCCATACGCGGTCCGGGGGATGGGCGAAGGCATGCTGGAAGCGCAGGGCGACGCGGCCGTCGTAGGTGCGCGAAACGATGCCGTTATCCATGGGGTCCTCCAAGACGTGAGCCCGCGCGATCAACGGGGTCCTGGTGTGCTGTGCCTCCATGCTGCCAGGTTTCGTGCGCTGACGAAGCGGGTCCGTCGACCTGTGTACGGATCGTCGAACTCCACCGCGCGGGCCAGCAGCTGCAGTGGACTCGAATAGTCTTGGGGCGCAACATCGTATGCGGTCGGATAGAGGTTGTCGCCGAGGATCGGCAGACCGAGGGAATTCATGTGGACGCGCAGCTGGTGCGTCTTGCCGGTGCGTGGCAGCAGGCGGTAACGGCCCAGCCCGGCGTCCGTTCCGAGCAGTTCGACCCGGCTGAGAGCATTGATCTCGCCCGGCACCTCGCGCGCCTGCAGCACACCCCGTTCCTTGACGATCCGGCTGCGCACCTCCCGCGGAAACCGCATACCGGGCGCATGCCGGGCCACGGCCTCGTACTCCTTGTCCACCCGCCGGGCGTCGAAGAGCGACTGGTAGGCCCGGCGGGCGCCGGCGTGGACGGTGAACACCAGCACGCCCGCCGTCAGCCTGTCGAGCCGGTGCGCCGGACTCAGTTCCGGCAGGTCGAGTTCGCGGCGCAACCGCACCAGTGCGGTCTCGGCCACCCACGACCCGCGCGGCGTCGTGGCCAGGAAATGCGGCTTGTCCACCACCAGGAGGTGCTCGTCACGGTGCAGCACGTCGATCTCGAACGGCACTCGCTCCTCGACCGGCGGATCGCGGTACAGGTACACGAATCGGCCCGCTGCGTACGGGGTGTCTTCGGTGATCGTCGTGCCCGCGCCGTCGACGACCTCACCGGCTGCGACCTTCTCTCGCACGCGGGTGGCGTCCGCGGGGAACCGCGCCGACAGGAACTCCGCCACCGTCGCCCAGGAGCCGCCGTCGGGCAGGCGCAGGCGGGTCGGATTCAGGCCGTCGCGGACGGGTAGCGGAGCGCGGCGCACCCCCGCACGGTAACTGTTTCCGTCAACCGTCCGCGCAGCGGCCGGGGTATGGCGACACTGGTGTCGGAACAACCGGGTGGGACGAGACGAGGAGCGGGCAATGGACGATGCGCCGATCGTGGTCGGTATCGACGGATCGGCGCCCGCGCGCGCCGCGCTGCAGTGGGCGGCCGCCGAGGCCGCCGCCACGGACGTGCCGCTGCTGCTCGTCTCGAGCGCGAACGCCGGTGGGATCGGCGCCTCGTCGCCGTTCGTCGACGAACTGCGTTTCACGGCGCGACGGAACCTGGCCTCCGCCACCGAGTCCGTGCAGCGGGAGCACCTGGACCTGTCCGTCCGCACCGAACAGTCGAGCCTGGTGGCCGCGCAGGCGCTGCTCGGGCACTCCGGCCGGGCGCGGATGCTCGTCCTCGGCCGGCGTGGGCTCGGCGAATTCACCGGCGGTCTGGTCGGATCGGTGACCTCGGCGGTGGTCGCGCATGCGCGCTGCCCCGTCGCGGTGATCCCGGGCCCCGACGAGGCCGGACGCGGGGCGAACGGTCCCGTCGTGGTCGGCGTCGACGGTTCGCGGGCGAGCCTGCACGCCCTCGACGTCGCTTTCGAGGCCGCCGACCGCTACGGGGTGCCGCTGGTGGCAGTGCACGCCTGGTCGGATCGTGACCTCGTCGACGTCGTGGCCGGCACGCCGGGAGCGACGTGGGACGACGTCGGCCGGCAGGAGAGCCTCGTGCTCGCCGAGTCCCTCGCCGGGCGCGCGCAGGACTATCCGAACGTCGAGGTGGAACGGGTCGTGGTGCGGGACCGGCCCGTGCGCCACCTGCTCGAGCGGGCGGAGAACGCCCGATTGCTGGTCGTCGGCAGCCGCGGCCGCGGCGGCTTCGAGGGCATGCTGCTCGGCTCGACCAGCCGGGCACTGCTGCACACGACGCCGTGCCCGCTGCTCGTCGTCCGGCGCAGTTAGCGACTACTCCGGCCGGGTCTGCTCGTCCGGCGGGGGAGTGCGACGGATGGGCAGGCCGAGAGCGCTGCGATCGCAGGCCCGCACCAGGTCGGTCGCCGTGACGATGCCGACGAGGCGGTCTCCCGACACGACGGCCACGAGGTCGAGCCCCGGCCGCAGCAGCACCCGGCTCGCAACCTCGGCGAGCGAGGCGTCGGCCGGTACGCGCGCCGAGGCGGGCAGCGGCCGGGCCCGGTCCGCGACGGTGACCACCGTGCGTTCGCCCTCGGGGACGGGCGTCAGGTCGGACAGCGACACCACGCCGGTCGGCCGGTTCGCGTCGTCGACCACGGGGAACACCCGGTGGTGCGTGCCGCGGGCCGCGACGGCGAGGAGCTGCGCCACGCTCGCACGCCCCGGCGCGGTCACCGGCGACGCCGTCATGACGTCACCGACCCGGGTGTCGCCGAGCTGGTGCCTCAGCGAGGCGTTCGCCAGCTCGGCGTTGGCTGCGGTCCGCAGGAACCACCCGAGCAGCATCATCCACAGGCCGCCCGCGCTGCCGAGGGCGAGTGTCTCGGCGGCGCCGAGCAGGATCAGCGCCAGCCCCACCGCACGGCCGGAGCGTGCGGCGCCGCTCGCGGCGGCGAGCCGGTCGCCGGTGCGGCGCCACAACACCGCCCGCACGACGCGCCCACCGTCCAGCGGCGCACCGGGCAGCAGGTTGAACACGGCGAGCACCAGGTTGGTCGCGCCGAGCCAGCCGATCGTCGCGGTCACCAGCGCCGGGACGGGCGGACCGAGGAACGAGGCCGCCGCCAGCGCCACGACGCCGATCACGACGCTCGTGAGCGGTCCGGCCAGCGCGATCCGCAGATCGGCCTTCGGGTTCGGCGGTTCGTCGCGCAGTTCGGACACCCCGCCGAGCAGCCACAGGGTGATCCCGTCCACTCCGACTCCGTAGCGGCCGGCCACCACCGAGTGCGCGAGCTCGTGGGCGAGCAGCGATACCAGCAGGCCCAGGGCCGCGGCGACGCCCGCGATCCAGAACTGTGTGGCGCTCGGACCGCTGATCCGCGCGGGCAGGATCGTCGCGGCCAGCAGCCACGACAGCAGCCCGAGGGTCGCGAGCAGCGACCAGTGGGCTCGGATCTCTATCCCCGCGACCCGGCCGAGCCGGACCGATCCGCGCAGCATCGTCAGACCCCCGGTCGGCAGATCATGGTCGGGCACGGCGCGTGGTGCAGCAGCGCCTGACTGGTCGAGCCAAGGAGCAGGCCGCCGAGCAGGCCCCGGCCGTGACTGCCGACGACGCTCAGCTGAGCCTGGTTCGCCAGCCGCAGCAGCAGGTGCCGGGCTCCGATCTGCTCGACGATCTCGGTGACCGGCACGTCCGGGTACCGCTCGCGCTGCCCGGCGAGACACTCGGACAGCAACGCCGTCTCCTCGGCCTCGACGACCGCCCAGTCGATCAGTTCCAGCGCCGCGGTGCGGCCCGCGACGTCGCCGGCACCCCACGCGTGGGCGGCGAGGACGCCGACCCCGAGCGCCGCCGCCATGTCGAACGCGGCGGTGACCAGTGGGCCGGCGTCCGCGCTGCCGTCGAGTCCGACCAGCACCGGCCGGCGGTCCGTGCCCGGTCGGGGCGCCGGATCGCCCCGCCAGAGGACGACCGGACACGTGGACCGGTTGGCGACGCGCAGCGCGGTGGAACCGGTGAGCAGCGACCCGAGCGCACCCGTGCCGGTGGCGCCGAGCACCAGCATCCGGCTGCGGTCGCCGTGTTCGAGCAGCGCCAGATCGGGCGGGCCGGGATGGACGGTTGTGACCACCTCGAGATCCGGGTGCTGCCGGCGCAGCCCGGCCGCGGTGTCGTCGAGCAGTTCGCGGCCCGACTCGGCGAGGCGCTGGGTGTATTCGGCTCGTGCCCGCAACGCGGCGTCACTGAAATAATTCCGGGGGCCGGGCAGCGCATGGACGAGCTGCACGCTCGTGCCCAGCCGCTCGGCGACGGCCGCGGCCCAGGTGGCGGCGTGTTTCGCGGCGTCCGAGCCGTCGATTCCGACCGTGACGGGCGGCTTGCCGAGGTCGCTGCTCATTGCGCCTGCCTTTCGGTTCGGCTTTGCTCCATAACGATTATGTGCAAGCCTCGTACGGGCCGACGTGGACCTCTACCGTGTTGTTGCGTAACTGTCGGGGCCCCAGTTGTTGTTGATACAGATGTGCTGATGGAGCCTGGTGTGACTAATACTTCCAGAACCAAGGCCGGACCTCGGGGGGTTCGGACCCTCGTCCGATTCCTGATCGCGGCGCTGGTGCTACCGCTCGCCGTGGCCTTCGCCGGCGCAGGAACCGCGTCGGCGGACCCGTACTCCCGCCTGCGGGAGCACTGGGTGCCCGCGCCCGGCGGTGTCGGCCAGATCAAGGTCCGCATCTGGCTGGCGAACAACGGCAGCAACAAGGCCATGTACCTGCTCGACGGTCTGCGCGCCACCAACGACGTGAGCGGGTGGGAGCACGAGACGAACGCCGCGTGGCTGTCCGACCACGGCGTCAACGTCGTGATGCCGGTGGGCGGTCAGTCCAGCTTCTACACGGACTGGTATGCGCCGAGCAACCTCAACGGTCAGCGCTACACCTACAAGTGGGAGTCCTTCCTCACCGAGAACCTGCCGGACTTCCTTGCCGGCACGTACGGCATCGACCGGTCCAGCAACGCCGTCGTGGGTCTGTCGATGGGCGGCAACGCGGCGCTGATCCTCGCGGCCTATCACCGGGACCAGTTCCGGTTCGCCGGCTCCATGTCCGGTTACCTGAACCTGTCCGCGCCGGGCATGCGTGAGGCGATCCGCCTGGCGATGCTCGACTCCGGTGGTTACAACGCAGACTCGATGTGGGGCCCGCCGTGGAACTCGGCGTGGCTGCGCAACGATCCGTTCGTCGCCGCGCCCAGCATGCGGGGGCTGCCGATGTGGATCTCCGCGGGCAGCGGCCTGCCCGGCCAGCACGATCGGCCGAACTCCGCGATCGGCGTGTTCAACACGGGCAACGCGATGGGACTCGAGGCGCTCGCCCTGGCACAGAACCGCGCGTTCCAGGTGCGGTTGGCGACGTTGGGCATCAACTCCGCCCACTTCGACTTCCCGGCCGCCGGTACCCACACGTGGGGCTACTGGCAGGACCAGCTGTGGGCGATGCTGCCCATGATGAAGTCCTCCATCGGTGCCTGAACGGTTCTCCCCGCCGGCACCGGGCGCCCTGCAGGGCCGCACCTTCGTGGTGACCGGGGCGAACAGTGGCCTCGGTGAGGCCACCGCCCGGGCGCTCGGCGCCGCCGGTGCCGACGTGGTGCTCGCGTGCCGGAACGTCGCCCGGGGTGAGGCGGTCGCGGCAGAGATCGGTTCCCGCGCGCAGGTGCGACGGCTCGATCTCGCCGACCTGGCGTCGGTGCGGGAGTTCGCGGCGGGCATCGAAACCGTCGACGTGCTCGTCAACAACGCGGGCGTGATGGCCGTGCCGCTGAGCCGCACGGCGGACGGTTTCGAGATGCAGATGGGCACCAACCACCTCGGGCACTTCGCGCTGACCGGACTGCTGCTCGATCGGCTCACCGATCGGGTGGTGACGGTCTCGAGCGTGAGTCACCGGTTCGGCCGCATCCACCTCGACGACCTGAACTGGGAGCGCCGGCGGCACTACAGCCGTTCCCTGGCGTACGCGGAGTCCAAGCTGGCGAATCTGATGTTCAGCCTCGAACTCGGCCGGCGGCTGGCGGCCGCCGGCTCGCCGCTGCGGGCCGTGGCCGCGCACCCGGGCTACGCGGCCACCGAGGTCGGCACGCACACCGGGACGTGGTTCGACCAGTTGTTCCGACTCGGGAAGAAGGTGCTCGAACGCACCCCGGCCGAGGGCGCCGAATCCGTGGTGGTGGCCGCCACCGATCTGGACGTGACCGGCGGTTACATCGGCCCGGACCGCTTCTTCGAGTTGTACGGGCCACCGACCGTGGCCGCCTACAGCCGGCAAGCCGCGGATCCGGAGACTGCCCGACGGCTGTGGGCGCTGTCGGAGCAGCTCACGGGCGTGCGGTTCGACCTGTAGCGAACGGCGCCGGCCGGGGCACCGCTCCGGGGCGCGGTTTCTTCCCCCGCATGCTCCGCTCACCGTAGGGTGGCCGACATGACGGCTTGGACCACACGCGACATCCCGAAGCAGGACGGCCGCACCTTCGTGGTGACCGGGGCGAACAGCGGGCTGGGCGCGGTGGCCGCCCGCGCCCTCGGGGCGGCGGGAGCGCGGGTGGTGCTGGCGTGCCGGAACGTGGCAGCAGGCGAAGCCGTCGCCCGGGAGATCGGGCCCGCCGCGCAGGTCCGGCGCCTCGATCTGGCCGACCTGGCATCGGTGCGTGAATTCGCCGCGGGTGTCGACGAGGTCGATGTGCTGGTCAACAACGCCGGTGTGATGGCGGTGCCGCTGCGTCGTACTGCCGACGGATTCGAGATGCAGATCGGAACCAACCATCTCGGCCACTTCGCCCTCACCGACCTGCTCCTCGAACGCGTCACCGACCGGGTGGTGACGATGTCGAGCATCATGCACCGGATCGGTCGCATCGATCTCGAGGACCTGAACTGGGAGTACCGCCGCTACGACCGGTGGCTGGCGTACGGGCAGTCGAAACTGGCCAACCTGCTGTTCACCCAGGAGCTGCAGCGCAGGCTTGCCGAGCGGCAGTCCCCGGTCGTGGCGGTGGCCGCCCACCCGGGGTACTCGTCGACGAACCTGCAGTCGCACACCGAGTCGATCCAGGACCTGTTCCTGGGCGTGGCGAACAGGCTGGTGGGGCAGTCCGCCCAGACCGGCGCGCTACCGCTGCTGTATGCCGCCACCGCGCCCGGCGTCGAGCCCGGCGGGTACTACGGGCCGGGCGGACTGTTCGAGATGCGGGGGAGTCCCGAGCGTGTCGAGTCCAATTCGCGCTCGCACGACGAGGCCGTAGCCCGCGGACTCTGGGAGTTGTCGGCGAAGCTGTGCGCGCCGTCCGGATAGCGGCAGCGAGTCAGTCCGAGACGCGCCGGATGTAGAGCAGCCGGTCGCCGGTTACGACCGTCTCCACCTCGGGGGACCCGACCCGCAGCAGGCGGCCGTTGCGTTCGACGCCCAGGACGATATCCGGCAGGTGCCGCGGTGAGCCGCCGACTTCGTCGGCTTCGACTTCGCGTTCGGCGATTGCGAAGCCTTCCTCCGGAGTGAGCAGATCCTCGATCATCTCCACGACATTCGGGGTGAGCGTGGCGGCTCCGAGCAGCCGGCCCGCGGTTTCGGAGGAGATGACCACGGTGTCGGCGCCGGACTGACGGAGCAGGTGCGTGTTCTCCGACTCGCGGATGGCCACGACGATCTTGGCGGTGGGGGCAAGTTCGCGAGCGGTGAGGGTGACGAGCACCGCGGCGTCGTCGCGGTTGGCGGCGACGACGATCGAGTCGCAGTGCGGCACCCCGGCCAGGCGCAGCACATCGGACTTGGTCGCCGAGCCCTGCACGGTGACCAGGCCCCGGCCGTTGGCGGCGTCGAGCACCACCGGGTCGGTGTCCACGACGACGATGTCCGAGGGCGCGGCGCCGTCGCCGAGCATGGCATCGACTGCGGTGCGGCCCTTGGTGCCGTAACCGACGACCACAGTGTGGCTGCGCACCCGGTGTCTCCAGCGTTGGATGCGGAAGGTCTGGCGGGAACTTTCGGTCAGGGCGGAGAGGGTGGTGCCGACCAGGACGATCAGGAAGAAGATCCGCAGCGGGGTGATGACCAGGACGTTGACCAGGCGGGCCTGGGGTGTGAGGGGAGCGATGTCGCCGTAGCCGGTGGTCGAGAGCGACACCGTCGCGTAGTAGATGCAGTCCAGCAGCGACAGCTCGTTGTCCTGGGTGTCGGAATAGCCGTCGCGGTCCAGGTAGACGACGAGCACCACCAGCGCCAGGGCGATCAGGGCGTATCCGATCCGGCGTACGATCGCGCGGCCCGGACTGGTCTGCAACTGCGGCACCCGCAGGATGCCCACCAGTGCGAAATCGGGTCGCTCGGTCAAGTTGTCGGAACGGCTGAATCGCGCCCGGAGTGTGCTACCGGGCACGGCCGGCGCCGTTCGGTGCCGCGGCCCGGCCGGGGTCCGGGATCGCCTGGTGCGCTGTCGGAGACATCGTCAGCAGCCTACGTCGTTCCGATGCCGTCAGGTCAGTTCGCTGAAGCGCTCGGTGTTGCGGACCTGGCCGGAGACGATGATGGTGTCGTCCGGTGCCAGCACGGTGTCGGCGGTGGCGTAGGTGAAGCCTTCGCCGGGGCGCTTGATCGCCACGACGGTGACACCGAAGTCGGTGCGGACGGCGGTGTCGCCGAGGCGCCGGCCGATCGCGAATGCGGGCGGGGTGGTCTTGACCATCGCGAAACCGTCGTCGAATTCGATGTAGTCCATCATCCGGCCGCGGACCAGGTGAGCCACGCGCTTGCCCATGTCGTGTTCGGGCCGGACGACGTGGTGCACCCCGATCTGGGTGAGGATCTTCGCGTGCGCGTTGCTGATCGCCTTGGCCCATATGTTGGGCACGCCCAGGTTGATCAGGGCGGAGGCGGTGAGCAGGCTGGCCTCGAGGTCGGAGCCGATGCCCACGACGGCGCGCCCGTACTCGTGCACCGACAGTTGCCGCAGCGATTCCTCGTCGGTGGTGTCGGCGACCACGGCATGGGTCAGGCGGTGCGCGACCTTCTGCACCACGGTATCGCTGGCATCGATGCCGAGGACCTCGGTGCCCTGGCTCATCAGCTCGAGCGCGAGCGACTTGCCGAACCGCCCGAGCCCGAGCACGACCACCACGTCGGAGGTAGCTTTCCTAGCCAATGAAGGGCCTTTCTTCCGGAAGTTCGTACCGCCGGCCGCGTTCCCGGGCGGCGAGAGCGCTCACGAGGGTGATCGAGCCGATCCGGCCCAGATACATCAACCCCACCAGGATGAGCTGACCCCAGACCGGCAGTTGCGCCGTGATCCCGGTCGACAGCCCGACCGTGGCGAACGCGGAGGTGACCTCGAACAGCAGGACGTCGAGGTCGAACGAGGTCCCCGCCAACAGGGCGATGGTCGGCACCATCACCAGGGCGACACCGATCAGGGCCACCGACAGCGCCTGACGCTGCACCCGGGTGTCGATGCGCCGGTCGAACACGGTCACCGAACGTTCACCGCGGACCTCGGCCGCGATGACGAACAACAGCAGCACGAAGGTGGTCACCTTGATGCCGCCGGCGGTGCCGCCGCTGCCGCCGCCGATGAACATCAGCACGTCCGTCACCAGGAGGGTGGCGGGGTCCATCTGGCCGTAGTCGACGCTGTTGAACCCCGCGGTGCGGGGCATGACGCCCTGGAACGCGGCGACGAGCACCTTCTGGCCGAAGTCGTAGTGCTGCAGGGTGCGGGTCCATTCGAGCACCAGCACCAGCACCGGTCCCACCACCAGCAGGACCGCGGTGACGGTCAGGGTCAGCCGGGTGTGCAGGCTCCAGCGGTGGCTGCGGCCGCGCAGGTGCCGGGTCACTTCGAACAGGACCGGGAACCCGATGCCGCCCAGGACGACCGCGACCATGAGCGGCACACAGATCCAGGGATCGTCGGCGAAGCCGATGATGTTGTCGCTGTAGAGGGCGAACCCGGCGTTGTTGAACGCCGAGACGGAGTGGAACACCCCCAGCCACACCGCACGCAGGGGTGGTTCCTCGTAGCCGAGCGCGAACCGCGCTGCCAGCGCCACCGCGGTGACCGCTTCGATGAGCACGCTCATCCGCACGACGCCGACGACGACCGAGCGGACGTCGCCGAGTCCGGACGCACGCACCTCGGCGGCGGTGTTCAGCCGGGCCTTGAGGCCGATGCGGTTCGCGAGCAGCAGGCCCACGAGCGAGGCCATGGTCATGATCCCGAACCCGCCGGCCTGGATCAGGGCGAGGATGACCCCCTGACCGAAGCCGGACCAGTGGGTGGGTGTGTCGACGACGATCAGCCCGGTCAGGCACATCGCCGAGGTCGCGGTGAACAGGGCGTCGACGACGGAGGCCGCGGCTTCGGGCTGGCGCGCCGCGGGGGTGAGGAGCACGGCCGTGCCGACGGCGATCGCTGCGGCGAAGCTCAGCGCCACGACCCGCACCGGGGTCAGCGTCGCCCGCGTCGCCAGCCGCCGCAGCAGCAGGGACGGTGCATATGCGCCGGCGGGTGTTCTCACCCGGAGGAGACCAGCCCCGCCTCGGGCCGCCGGGGAACCGGATGGCGATGACCGGAATACGGGCTCCCGCCGTCTCCTCGTGCCACCGACCGGCGACGGACGTCACCGGTCCCGGGATCGGCGGGGCGCCGGCTCGCGTTCGTCCTGATCCCCGGCGAGCAGACCACGGACCCGTTCGCCCGCGGAGTCCAGGGCACCTCTCGTCTTGTGCGCGGCGGCCTTCTCCGTGAGTTTGCCGGCCGGGCCGCCGACGATGTCCGTCAGGCCCTTCGGCTCGGTGGTGGAGATCTCGAGCCTGTTGACCGCCTCGGCGAAACGCAGGTAGGTGTCCACGCTCGCCACCACCACCCGGGCGTCGATCGTGATGATCTCGATGCCCACGAGCGAGACGCGGACGAATGCGTCGATGACGAGGCCCTTGTCGAGGATGGTGTCGATGACGTCGGCGAGGCCGGACGAGTTCGGCCTCGCCATCGTGCCGCCGCCTCCGCCTCCGGATTGGATGGTCATGATCCGCGCTCCTTGCCTGTTGTTCGACAATTCGCGTGCCGCCGGCCGCGCGGGGGAGGGCTCTCTTGGGGCGGTGCGCGTGCAAGGGCTATAGCCGCACGCTCCCGAGTCGAAACCCGCCCGTCGCCGGCAATTCGGCCGGAGTTGACCGAAACAAATACCGTTCGACCGGTTTGTTGGTATGGTCGTCGCAGGCCGGGATCCGGCAGCGGAGAGCCCGGGCCTCGGGTATCCGCGTCGTCCGGGATTGGACGAGGGGTAGTCCGGGACGACGCGGAGACGTCCCCACCTCCGGTGCGTCACGTGTGCCTCCGCGCGGAGATGGCCGGGTTACCGCACACGCGCGACGTTTCGGTACCACGATGGGGGCATGCAGGTGATGAGCCTTCCCGAGGCGCTGTTCGTGCTGCTCGAAACTCCGTCGCGTCCACTGCACCTCGGGGCTCTCGTCTTGTTCGAACCCCCGCCGGACGCCGGGGACGATCATGCCCGCCGCATGTACGAGGACCTGCTCACCCACGACGAGGTGGCGGACCCGCTGCGGCGGCGCCCGGTCCGGACCCTGCGCGGGGCCGGCTACCCGTTGTGGTCGCGTCCCGAGGACGTCGACCTGGGATTCCACGTGCGCCACACCGCCGTTCCCGGCTCGGGTTCGATGAGCGACCTGCTGGCCCTCGTCTCCCGGCTCCACGGGTCCCCGCTCGACCCGCTCCGCCCGATGTGGGAGGTGTACGTCATCGAAGGACTCGACGACGGGCGCACCGCGATGTACGCGAAGATCCACCTGTCCCTCGCCGACGGTCCGGCCGGCCTGCGCCTGCTGCACCGGAGCATGTCCACCGACCCCGAGGCCCGCGACTGTCCCGCGCCGTGGAGTCCGGAGGTGGTCGCCCCCCGGGCTCGGCTGTCTGCACTGCCCACGTCGTGGCTGCGCGCCGGATTGCGCGCGGGCACGGAAGTATTCGCGATGACCCCGGAGATCGGCAGGCTCGTCACGGACGGCGTGCGCCGGCACCGGGTGGCGCTGCCCTGGCAGACACCGCCCACGATCTTCAACGTCGCGGTGGGCCGGGGCCGGACCTTTGCGGCGCGTTCCTGGCCCATCGAGCGGCTCCACGCGGTTGCGACGGCGGCCGGCACCACGATCGACGCCGTCGTGCTCACGATGTGCGCCGGCGGCTTGCGCGCCTATCTGTCCGAGCGGTACGCGCTCCCGGAGTCACCGCTGACCGCGATGCTTCCGGTGCCGATGAACCTCGGTGGGGCCGCGGTCGGCCCCGGCGGTCGTGAACCCGGCGTGGGAGCGATGGTGATCGGCCTGGCCACCGTCGAACCCGATCCTGCGGTGCGGCTCGCCCGGATCGCCGACGCGCTCGTCCACGCCGACCGGGTGGTCACCGCGCTCAGCGGCACCCAGTTCCTGATGCTCAGCGCGCTGTCGCTGAGCCCGCTCGCGCTCGAGCCGGTGCGGCGGTTCGTCGACGAGATCCCGCCGCCGTTCAACGTGCTGATCTCGTACCTGCCCGGCCCTTCGCGCATCCGCTACTGGAACGGTGCCCGGATGACCGGCATCTACCCCGTGCCTGCGGTGCTGAACGGTCAGGCGCTGAGCATCACCCTCACGGGGTACGACGGCCGGCTCGATCTCGGGGTGGTCGGCGACCGTCATGCCGTGCCCGCCCTCGACGGGCTGGTCGGACTCCTCGAGGGTGCGCTCAGCGAACTGGAGAGCGCTGTGGGTACCCGGCCGCGGTGAAGCCGGCCGGCTCGACAGGGTGCCCGCCCCTGCCGATCTGCCCGAGCAGGTCCAGGGTGCGCAGATAACGACGGACGAGATCGCCGGCCGACAGATCCGCCTCCGCTGCCTCGCGCAGCGCCGTGGACACCCCGTCGCCCCGGGCCCACCGCTGGATCGCCCGCATTGCCACCGGGTCCGGTTCGGGGCTCGCGGGCAGGCCGTGCCGGCGCTCGGCGTCCGACACCTCCCGCCACAGCCGGACCGTCGCACGGTAGGCGGCGTCGACGCCGGCCGTTAGGGCCCCACCGCCGGGAGCCGGACGGCGCGATTCGCCGAGCACGCTCGACACGACGGCGGCCAGCTCCGCCGGGTCGAGGCCCGCCCACACGCCGGTCCGCAGGCACTCGGCTACGAGAAGGTCGCTGCCGCAATAGATCCGGCCCAGAATCCGGCCGTGGTCGGTGACCACTGCCTCGCCGGAATACGGATCGGACAGCAGGTATCCACGTTCGTCGAGCAGTCCGAGGACCCGGTCGAACGTGCCCACCAGCCGGCCGGTGGCGGCGGCGACCTGTCCGCGCAGCACGTCGGTGTCGGCGGCCAGTGCCCGCCGGCGCTCGGCGACGGCGATCAGGCGTTCCCGATCGGGGTACCGGTGACCGGGGTGCGAACGCACGGCCCGCGCAAGCGCGGTCACCGCGTCGGCGGTCCCGGTGGTGCGCGCGACAGCCAACCGTTCCCGCAACTGCTGGTACTCGGCGAAACCCTCGGCGTCCCCGAGTTCGTCGTCGAGCAGACGCAGCGTCGCGGCGTTCGTCGTCGCGGCGGAGGCGAGCGCGGCCACCGAATGCTCCGCCTGGAACTGGGCGAAGGATCGCCCCAGCAGGTCCCGGGCTCCGGCGACACCGAGCCTGTCGACGAGGTTGACGGCGGTGTTGTAACCCACCCGCAGGGAGCTGTTGAGCGGATAGGTGCGGGTGGAGGCGAGTCCCGCGACGGTGGCCGGCTGCACCTCGGGGCTCCACAACACGACCGCGTGCCCCTCCCGATCGACGCCGCGACGGCCGGCCCGTCCCGTCAATTGGGTGTACTCCCCGGCGGTGAGCCGGACCGGTCCCGCGGCAGTGTGCTTGACGAGGCGTTCGAGCACGACGGTCCGGGCCGGCATGTTGACGCCCACGGCGAGGGTCTCCGTGGCGAAGACGATCCGGACGAGGCCGAGGCCGAACAGTTCCTCCACGGCATGCCGGAAGACCGGCACCATGCCCGCATGGTGGGCGGCGAAGCCGCGTTCGAGCCCGTCGAGCCAGTCGGCGAATCCGAGCGCATCGAGGTCGGCGGGGGAGACCCCGGCCGTGTGCCGGTCGACGATGCGGCGGATGCGGGTGACGTCGGCGGCCTCGGTGAGCCGCAGCGACGAACGCAGGCATTCGGCGACGGCCTCGTCGCAGCCGCTGCGGCTGAAGCGGAACCAGATCGCCGGCAGCAGCGATTCGGCTTCGAGCCGCGCCACGAGCTCGGGCCGGTCGACGCCGGCCGGTCCGGGCGTGGCCGAGCGGCGACGCCGCCGTCGGGACGACACCGCGGGGGCGGCGTCGACGAGCTGGCGATGCGCGACGTACCGCACGAGATTCTCGTCGACCGCCCCGGTGGTGGGGGAGAACAGGTCGAACAGCCGCCCGCCGGCGAGCACGTGCTGGTGCAGCGGTACCGGTCGGGTCTCCTCGACGACGACGGTGGTCGCCCCGCGGACGAGGCCCAGCCACGCGCCGAACTCCTCGGCGTTGCTGACCGTCGCCGACAGGCTCACCAGCCGCACGGGGGCGGGGAGGTAGAGGATGGCCTCCTCCCACACCGCCCCGCGTTCGCGGTCGGCGAGGTAGTGCACCTCGTCCATCACGACGTGGGTGAGCCCGTCGAGCAGGGGCGAGCGGCCGTGCAGCATGCTGCGCAGCACCTCGGTGGTCATCACCACGACGGGTGCGTGCGGGTCGATGGAGACGTCGCCCGTGAGCAGCCCCACCTGCTCGTCCCCGAGCCGTGCGACCAGATCGGCGTACTTCTGGTTGCTCAGGGCCTTGATCGGGGTGGTGTAGAAGCATTTGCCGCCCGCGGCGAGCGCGAGGTGGACGGCGAACTCGCCGACGACCGTCTTGCCGGCTCCGGTGGGGGCGCACACGAGCACGTCCCGATCCTCGTCGAGGGCGCGGCAGGCGCGGACCTGGAAGTCGTCGAGGGTGAATCCGAGTCCCGCGGTGAACTGCGCGAGCCGCGGCCCGTCCTGCCTGCACACGCACTCCACGCTACGCGTGCCCGCCGGCGGGCCGCGCTCGTGTCAGTCCTCGGTGACCTCGAGCTCGACCTCGACGTTGCCGCGGGTGGCGTTCGAGTACGGGCACACCTGATGGGCCTTCTCGGTCAGTTCGAGGGCCTGTGCGCGCGGCACGTGGGGGAGGGACACCTCGAGGGTGACCTTCAGACCGAAGCCGCCGCCGTCGGTGCGGCCGATGCCCACGCGTGCTCCGACCGCCGAGTCGGCGACGTCGGCCTCGTCCTGCCGGGCGACGAGCTGCAGCGCCGAGTGGAAGCAGGCCGCGTACCCGGCGGCGAAGAGCTGCTCGGGGTTGGTGCCCTTGCCGTCGCCACCCATCTCGGTGGGGACCGACAGGTTCACGTCGACCTTGCCGTCGGAGGTGCGGGCGCGGCCGTTGCGGCCCTCCCCGGTGGCGAGGGCTTCGGCGGTGTAGAGCACGTGCATGTGTTTCTCCTGTCGGTGGGGCGGGTCAGTTGTCCCGGTCGGGTGTGTCGTCGGTGATGCCGTGCAGGGCGGCGGTCAGGCGGTGGAGCGTGTCGCGCAGGCCGGCGAGTTCGCCGGGGTCGAGACCGATGGCGCAGGCCAGCTGCGCCGGAATGTCCTCCGCCTGTGAGCGCAGCGCGCTCCCGGCGTCGGTGAGGTGGATGCGCACGCGGCGCTCGTCCGTGCTCTGCCGGCGGCGTTCGACGAGACCGGCGGCCTCGAGCCGCTTGAGGAGCGGCGAGAGGGTGCCGGTGTCGAGGTGGAGGGCGTCGCACAGCTCGCGCACCCCGCGACCGTCGCGTTCCCACAGCGCCAGCATGACGAGGTACTGCGGATAGGTGACCCCGAGCCGGTCGAGCATGCCGCGGTAGGCGGCCGTGGTGGCCCGGGAGGCGGAGTAGAGCGCGAAGCAGACCTGCCGGTCGAGCGCGAGATCATCGGACACGAGAAATAAAGTAGCACACCGCTATGTTGGGCACAATCGAAATTGGCGGGAGCCTACCGTGGCGCACATCACTTCCCGGTTGGAATTGACAGACGGCCCGCCACGTTAGTTGAGTGAGAAAGACTCAAGTCCGAGAGAAAGGCTTCGGAATGCCGGCATTCTTCGGGCCCGGTGGCCCTGGGCGTATCGACATCACCCGCTACCTGAGCCGTGGCACCCAGGAACTCATGGCCGCTGCGGCCCGATTCGCCGCCGAACGCGGTGACACGGACCTCGACGCCCTCCACGTCCTGCACGTGATGGCGGAGCAGGACCCGGTCCGGTCCGTCATGACCCGCGCCGGAGCCGACCCCGCCGAGGTCCTGGCCGCGGTGGAACAGCGCCTCCCGCAGGAACAGAGCCGCAGCGCAGTCACCGCTCCCGCCCTCACCGGGGCGATCAAGACGGTGCTGCTCGAGGCGCACCAGCTCACCCGCGCCCTCGGCGCGACCTACATCGAACCGCAGCACCTGTTCGTGGCTCTCGCCGCCGACCAGGAGCACGGGGTCGGGGGCCTGCTCGTCTCGGCCGGGATCACCGCGCAGTCGCTCCAGGCCGCGCTGCAGCCCGGTGCGGCGACCGAGGCGGCGCAGGAACAGTCCGCCACCCCCACGCTGGACAAGTTCGGTGTCGACCTGACCGAGCGGGCCCGTGGCGGTGGCATCGACCCCGTCATCGGCCGTGCCGACGAAATCGAGCAGACCGTGGAGATCCTCTCCCGCCGCACCAAGAACAACCCGGTTCTGGTCGGCGAGGCCGGGGTCGGCAAGACCGCGATCGTCGAGGGCCTGGCCCAGCGCGTCGTCGACGGCGACGTCCCGGACAGCCTGCGCGGCAAGCGGATCGTGCAGCTCGACCTGACCGGCATGGTCGCCGGAACCCGGTACCGCGGCGACTTCGAGGAGCGCCTGACCAAGGTGCTCGACGAGATCACCGCGCACTCGGACGAGCTGATCGTCTTCGTCGACGAGATCCACACCGTCGTCGGTGCCGGCGGCGGCAACGAAGGCGCGATGGACGCCGGAAACATCCTCAAGCCCAAGCTCGCCCGCGGGGAACTGCACATCGTCGGTGCCACCACGCTCGACGAGTACCGCAAGCACATCGAGAAGGATCCGGCGCTCGAGCGGCGCTTCCAGCCCGTCACCGTCGGCGAACCCGGCCACGACGACGCGGTCGCGATCCTGCGCGGTCTCCGGGACCGCTACGCCGGACACCACGGCGTGCGGTACACCGACGACGCGCTCGACGCCGCCGTCGACCTGTCGGTGCGGTACCTGCCGGACCGGAACCTGCCGGACAAGGCGATCGACCTGATCGACCAGGCCGGTGCCCGGCTGCGGCTGCGCAGCCCGCGCGTCGACGAGACGGCGCTGCGCGAGCAGCTGTCCCGGCTCGAGGCCGAGAAGGACCGTGCCGTCGCGGAGGAACGCTACGAGCAGGCCTCGCGACTGCGCGACCAGATCACCGAAGTGCAGGCCCGTCTCGACGCCGGGGCGCCCGCCGATACCGAGGTGCCCGAGGTGACCGCCGAACTGATCGCCGAGGTCGTCTCCCGGGCCACCGGCATCCCCGCGACGCGGATGACCCAGGCCGAGAAGGAGCGGCTGCGCGGCCTCGAGGACGAACTGCACCGGCGGGTCGTCGGGCAGGACGAGGCCGTCCGGGCCGTAGCCCGGGCCGTGCGGCGCAGCCGCGCCGGCATGAGCGACCCGCACCGGCCGGTCGGCAGCTTCCTGTTCCTCGGACCCACCGGCGTCGGGAAGACCGAACTGGCGAAGGCGCTCGCGGAGGTGCTGTTCGGCGACGAGCGCAAGATGCTGCGGGTGGACATGAGCGAGTTCGGCGAGCGGCACACCGTCAGCCGTCTCGTCGGAGCGCCCCCCGGCTACGTCGGCTACGGCGAGGCAGGCCAGCTCACCGAGCAGGTGCGGCGCAACCCGTACTCGGTGGTGCTGCTCGACGAGATCGAGAAGGCGCACCCCGATGTGTTCAACACCCTGCTGCAGGTGCTCGACGACGGCCGGCTCACCGACGGTCAGGGACGCACGGTCGACTTCACCAACACGGTGGTGATCATGACCAGCAACCTCGGCTCGGACATCATCTCGAGCCGAGGCGGGGCGCTGGGCTTCAGCACCGGGGATGCCGAGGCGGCCGAGAAGCCGCTGCGGGACCGGGTGATGGGCCGGCTGCGCGAGTCGATGCGCCCCGAGTTCCTCAACCGCATCGACGAGATCGTGATCTTCCGCAAGCTCGACACCGAGCAGCTGCACCGGATCACCGATCTGCTGCTGAACGACAGCCGTAAGCGTCTGCAGGCCAAGGGCATCGAGGTCGAGTTCACCGAGGCCGCCGTCGACTGGATCGCCGAGCACGGGCACCAGCCCGAGTTCGGAGCGCGGCCGCTGCGCCGGTCCATCCAGCGCGCGGTGGACGACCGCATCGCCGATCTGCTGCTCGACGACGTGCTCGTCGAGGGCGGTCAAGTCCGCGTCGATGTGGGCGACGACGAGCTCGAGCTCTCGGTGGGCTAGACACCGGCGCGCGACGTGCGGGCGGTGACCGGAATCCGGTCACCGCCCGCACGCTTCCGGGCGGTGTCTATCCCACCGAGAGCGCGAGCTCG
>NZ_JAUIZP010000022.1:0-137188 GCF_041414735.1 Rhodococcus sp. GXMU-t2271 | reverse complement strand
CCCCCCCCCCCCGCCCCCCGCCCCCACCCCCCCCCCCCCCCCCCACGCTTCCGGGCCGCGTCAGTCGGCCTGGGTCATCCGGCGAATCGCGTTCAGGGGCAGACGGATCCACTGAGGACGATGACGAGCCTCGTACACGACCTCGTACACGGCCTTGTCCAGCTCGTACGCGCGCAGCAGCGCGGCGAACTCGCGCGGATCCACGCCGGACTCGCTCGCGTAACCGTCACAGAACGCCGCGGAGTTGCGCTGTGCCCACTCCTGCGCCCGGAACTCGCGTTGCGCGGCAGCGGCCTCGGACGCCGCATCGTGCAGGGAGTGGTGGGCCGCATAGTCGAACGAGCGGAGCATCCCTGCGACATCGCGCAGGGCGCTGTCCGGTTCCCGGCGTTCGTCGAGAGACTTGGCGGGCTCGCCCTCGAAATCGATGAGCAGCCAGTGTTCCGGGGTGCGGAGCACCTGCCCGAGGTGCAGGTCGCCGTGGACCCGCTGGGCCGTCGTCGTGCCGGTGGCCGCAGCCTCCGCGAACCGCGCCCGCACCGCCGGGGCGACCTCCGCCAGTTCGGGTACGACGGCGCCGGCGGCCTCCAGGCGGCGCAGCATCCCGTCGACGATGTCGCCCACGTCCCGCTGGGACGTCCCGAGGGACTGCGCCAGCAGCGCGTGCACCTCGGCCACCGCCGCGCCCATCCGCTGCGATTCACCCGCGAAATCCGTGCCCACCTCGTCCGCCCGCAGGTCCGCCTCGAGCAGCAGGTCCCGCACACTGCCCAGTGCCATCGACCAGCCGTCGGCGGAGTTGGCCGCGAAGTCCTGCACCATCGCCAGGGTCGTGCGCACCCCGCCGATCTCGGCGTCGATCCACGCCCGCACCGGGGCCACCGACCGGCAGCCTGCCTCCCCGAGGGCGAGATGCAGTTCCACATCGGGGTTGACCCCCGGAGTGATCCGGCGGAACAGCTTGAGCAGCAGCTGCTCGCCGAGCACGACGGAAGTGTTGGACTGCTCGGCGCTGAGCGCCCGTCCCCGCAGTCCCTCCTCGATGACCGTGCCGGGCACGGTGTGCAGCTCGACCGGGCCGTACACCTGGCCGGTGGCGATCGAGTGCGCGTACAGGTCGATGATCTCCTGGTCGCGCAGACCGTCGTAGGCGTGGGTGCGGTCGTCGCCGCTGCCGTCGGGCCGCGGCAGCGCCCAGTGCGCCAGCTCGTCGGGCAGGTGCGTGCGGTAGCCGAGCGGCACCTGGTAGAGCTGCTCGTCGCCGGATTCGAACTCGACGGTCACCAGCAGGTGGTCCGCCCCGAACGCGGGCGTGTCGGTGAGGTGTTCTCGCAGCATGATCCGGACCGCGGCGACGGTCCGGCCCTTGGCGGCGAACCAGCGCTGGTGGGGGAGCCACTCGGCCAGCAGGGTCTCGAGCTCCGCGTCGGAGTAGTGCTGCAGCTGTGGGTCCGTCATGGCTGAACCGCCGCCTCGGCCTCGCTGCTCACCGGATGTTCGCCGACGCCTTCCTTCGTCGGATCCGGCTGTAGCGCAAACCAGTAGAAGCCGTGACCGGGCAGGGTGACCATGTACCCCTCCTCCGTGATCGGTGGGAACGGGACGGAACCGGTGAGCTCCACCGGAATCCACCCCGCGAAGCGCGACAGGTCCAGGATGACGGCCTGCGGATACCGGGACAGATTGTTCACGCACAGGATGACGTCGCTGTAGTTGCGGTCCGGTCCGAGCGGCATCTCCCGCAGGTACGACAGGACGGCCGGGTTGGCGCTGCCGAGTTCGGTGAACGCGGCCTTGCCGAACGCCGGATGCTGCTTGCGGACCTGGATCATCCGCCGCGTCCAGTGCAGCAGGGTGTTCGTCGAGTTCATCTGCCGCTCGACGTTCACGGACTGGTAGCCGTAGGTCGGGTCCATGATCGTCGGCAGGTACAACCGGGCCGGATCCGCCCGCGAGAAGCCCGCGTTGCGGTCCGGGGTCCACTGCATCGGCGTGCGCACCGCGTCGCGGTCACCGAGCCAGATGTTGTCGCCCATCCCGATCTCGTCGCCGTAGTAGAGCACCGGTGAGCCGGGCAGGCTCAACAGCAGAGCCGTGAACAGTTCGAGCTGGTTGCGGTCGTTCTCGAGTAGTGGCGCCAGCCGGCGGCGGATGCCGATGTTGGCCCGCATCCGGGGGTCGGTCACGTACTCGGCGTACATGTAGTCACGCTCTTCGTCCGTGACCATCTCGAGGGTCAGCTCGTCGTGGTTGCGCAGGAAGATGCCCCACTGCGCACTGCTCGGAATCGGCGGTGTCTGGGCGAGGATCTCGGAGATCGGGAACCGGTTCTGGCGACGGACCGCCATGAAGATGCGCGGCATGAGCGGGAAGTGGAAGGCCATGTGGCACTCGTCGCCGACCTCCGGTTCGCCGAAGTACTCCACCACGTCGCTGGGCCACTGGTTCGCCTCGGCGAGCAGCACGCGGCCCGGGTACTCCGCGTCGATCACCGCACGGCACTTCTTCAGGAACGCGTGCGTCTCGGGCAGGTTCTCGCAGTTGGTGCCTTCGCGCTCGAACAGATAGGGCACTGCATCGAGCCGGAACCCGTCGATTCCCAGATCGAGCCAGAACCGCAGGACGTCGATCATCGCGTCCTGCACCTCGGGATTGTCGTAGTTCAGGTCCGGCTGATGCGAGAAGAAGCGGTGCCAGTAGTACTGCTTGCGTACCGGATCCCACGTCCAGTTCGACGACTCGGTGTCGACGAAGATGATGCGCGCATCCTGGTAACGCTCGTCGGTGTCGGACCACACGTAGAAGTCGCCGTACGGACCCTCCGGGTCCGTCCGCGACTCCTGGAACCACGCGTGCGTGTCCGACGTGTGGTTCATGACCAGATCGGTGATGACCC
The DNA here is from genome assembly GCF_041414735.1 of Rhodococcus sp. GXMU-t2271. Lineage (NCBI taxonomy): Bacteria > Bacillati > Actinomycetota > Actinomycetes > Mycobacteriales > Nocardiaceae > Rhodococcus > Rhodococcus sp. GXMU-t2271. The sequence goes on along the minus strand of NZ_JAUIZP010000022.1, from coordinate 134,292 downwards.
GGATGCCGCGCTTGTGCGCCTCGTCGAGGAACAGGACGAAGTCGTCGACCGTGCCGAACTCCGGCAGCACCGCCCGGAAGTCCCGGATGTCGTACCCGCCGTCGCGTAGCGGGGAGTCGTAGAACGGGGGCAGCCAGATGCAGTCGGCGCCCAGCCACGCGATGTAGTCGAGCTTCTCCGTCAGCCCGCGCAGATCACCCGTCCCGTCGTGGTTCGAGTCGTTGAACGCGCGCACCAGGACCTCGTAGAACACCGCGGTCTTGAACCAGTCCGGATCCACCGCGAGATTTCTGGCGTGGGAGAAGTCCTCGGACTGGGCCTCGACCAGGTGGCCGTCGGCGGTGTGTTCCGGTCCTGTCCCCCGGGCGTGCTCGTCGGGTGAACTCGCTCTGGGCGGGTTGACGCCCAGGGATGGGGCGGCAGTTCCGCCGTCCAGGTCTGGCATGGCACCTCCGTGCTCGTCGCTTCGCGGGACAGACTCTCCAAGGGTGCCCCGGTTCGCGGGTTTCCACACCCCGAAGCGGCCCGACGGTCGAGCATTGTCGTGGTGCCGTCCCCCGTCCGGATTCCGGCCACGTTCCGCGGTCGGCCGCCGGACCCGATCGGCGTGCGCCGGAAATGCGGTGAAAGACGTTGTCGCACAGTAAGTCATGCGTGGAATCCGGGGCAGCCTGCGAACCCGCCCCCATTGCCGTGCGCGTTTCTGGTAGGCCCCGCTACCGAAACCGCGCACGGGGGTGCCGTGGCGCGGGGAGAGGGCGGCCTGTTACGGTGGTCCGCATGCAGCGCGCATATTTCTGGTTTAGCAGGCCGGCCCGGGGTGGGTCGGTCGGCGTAACCGCGCGCTGACCTCTTCCACCTACGAGCCGGACACGGACCGGCTCGCTGGAATCACCGAAGGTTCAGCCAGGGTCGGCCCGGGAACAGGAACCGAACCCCGATGACCATCAGCACCTCCATCTCCACCGCGAATCTCGACGAACAGCGGACCGTGCGGATCAGCCCGCTCGTCGCTCCGGCCGTCGTCCGCGGCGAGCACGCCCCCGACGAGGTCGCCGCCGCGACCGTGCGCTCGGGCCGCGCCGACACCGTGGCGATCCTCGACGGCACCGACGACCGGCTGCTCGTCGTGGTCGGGCCGTGCTCGGTGCACGACCCCGCCGCCGCGATGGACTACGCGCGACGTCTCGCCGCGAAGGCCGAAGAGCTGCGTGACGACCTGCACGTGGTGATGCGGGTGTACTTCGAGAAGCCGCGCACCACCCTCGGGTGGAAGGGCCTGCTCAACGACCCGCATCTCGACGGCACCTACGACATCAACACCGGACTGCGCATCGGCCGCAAGCTGCTGCTCGACGTCTCCGGCCTCGGTCTGCCCGTCGGGTGCGAGTTCCTCGATCCGATCCTGCCGCAGTACTACGCGGACCTGGTCACCTACGGCGCGATCGGTGCCCGCACCGCGGCCAGCCAGGTGCACCGGCAGCTGTGCAGCGCCCTGTCCATGCCGGTGGGCATCAAGAACTCCACCGAGGGCGACGTGCAGGTGGCCGTCGACGGTACCCGAGCCGCCGCCGCGAGCCACGTGTTCCCCGGCACCGACCTCGACGGGCAGGCCGCCCTCATCGAGACGGTCGGCAATCCGGACTGCCACGTCATCCTGCGTGGCGGCTCCGCGGGCCCGAACTACGATGCCGAGACCGTCGCGGACACGATGGCCCGCCTGCGCAAGGCCGGTCTGCCCGAGCGCGTCGTGATCGACGCCAGCCACGGCAACAGCAGCAAGAACCACGAGAAGCAGGTCGACGTCGTCACCGACATCGCCGAGCGCCTCGAGGCCGGCGAGCGGGGCATCGCCGGCGTCATGCTGGAGAGCTTCCTCGAGGCAGGCCGGCAGGACCTGACGCTCGGCCGGGCGGACGAGCTCGACTACGGCAAGTCCATCACCGATGCGTGCCTCGACTGGGCGACCACGTCTGCCCAGCTCGACCGGCTGGCCGACGCCGTGCGCCGCCGTCGCTCCTGAGGCCCGAGCGGGGAACCGTGCCGGGGTGTCCCGCCACGGTCCCTGCCTTCGGCGCTCCGAGTGCACGGTCCCTGCCTTCGGCGCTCCGAGTGCACGGTCCCTGCCTTCGGCGCTCCGCGGCGCGCGGACGGTCGAGGTAGCGTCGGAGGCATGCATCAGCACACGCTGTCGGTGGTCGTGCCGGCGTACAACGAGGAGCAGTACATCGGTCCGTGCCTGGCGGCCCTGCTGGAGCAGGAGGCGGATATCCACGAAATCGTGGTGGTGGACAACAACTCGACGGACAGGACGGGCGAGATCGTCGACGCGATCGCCGAGCGGTCTCCGATCGTCCGCCGGATCTCCGAGTCCCGTCCCGGTGTCGCATTTGCTCGAAACGCCGGATTCGACTCGGCGACAGGAGATCTTCTCGGCAGGATCGACGCCGACACGCGGGTCCGTCCCGGATGGGCCCGCGCGATCCTCGACTTCTTCGCGCGTGCAGACGTCGAGAGCGTCGGAGCCGTCAGTGGACTCAACAACTCCTACGACTCGCCGTACCGGGAACTCAAGCGCCGGTATATCGAGCAGCGCGTGCGCAAGGGCTTCTTCGGCGGTGAGCGCCGAATCGACAATCTGCACGGTGCCAACATGGCCGTGCGCCGGTCGGCGTGGCAGCGCGTCCGCCACGCGGTCAGCACGGATGCCGGGATCCACGAAGACCTCGACCTGGCCTTGTGCCTGCGCGAGGCCGACATCGAGATCGCCCAGCTCTCCGAATTGTTCGTCGACATCTCCCCACGGCGTGCGCTGACGCCGCCGCGGGAGTACACCAAGTACATCCGCTCCGGAACCGCCACGTTCGAACTGCACGGCCGGATGAATCCGGTGCTTCGCCGGATTCTGCGGGCGCACTGGGCGTTCCACGTGCTCGTGTATCTGGCCTACCGGCCCTACGATCCGGAGCAGGGCCGGTTCACGCTCAGCCGGTTGCTGCGCACACCGCGTGCCCGCACGCTGCCGATCGACGTGGCCGACACCGTCCGCGTATAAGTCCCGCGATGCGGTGTGCGCCCGGCCTGTCCCGGGCGCACCCCGCATCCGTTCGGGTCAGCGCAGCGGGGTGAAGTCGCGGCTGCCGAGGTAGTCCGGTCGCGGCTTCGGCGCCGAGAACGGCTCGCCGAGCGTGTTCTCGACGCTGTTGAACACCACGAACAGGTTCGACCGGGGGAACGGGGTGATGTTGCCGTTCGAGCCGTGCATGCAGTTCGAGTCGAACACCGTCGCCGAACCGGCCGAACCGGTGAACGTGGCGATGCCGTGCTCGGCGGCCATCGAGGTCAGCGTGTCCTCGTCGGGCGAACCCGTGGGCGGGACGTGCGTGACCAGCGACTGCTGGTAGTAGTCCTCGGGCGTGGTGCCGGCGCACGAGACGAAGGTCCGGTGCGAACCGGGCATGATCATCAAACCGCCGTTGTAACCGTAGTTCTCGGTCAGCGCGACCGAGATGCTCAGCGCCCGCGGACGCGGCATCCCGTCCTCGGCGTGCCAGGTCTCGAAGTCGGAGTGCCAGTAGAACGGACCGCCACGGAATCCCGGCTTGACGTTCAGCCTCGACTGGTGGATGTAGACCTCCGAGCCGAGGAGCTGGCGGGCGATACCGGCGATCTCCGGTCGCCGGATGATCTCGGCGACGGTGTCGGAGAGGCGGTGCACGTCGAACACGGAGCGCACGTCCCCGCTTCCCGCCTCCCGCACGACCCGCTCGTCGTCGGCCAGGTCCCGGCCCAGACGCGCTGTCTCGTCGAGCAGATTTCCGACGTCGTGCGCCGGAAGGAGCGCGTCCACGGTGTGGAACCCGCGCCGGTCGTACTCGGCGACGGCCGACGCGTCCAACGGGCCCGCGGCCGATCCCCACACCACCGGATCCGGCCGGGACACACTCACGCACTGCGTGCGGTTCCGGGTGGGGTAGTCGTCGATGACGGCCGTCTGCATTGGTGTGAATCACCCTCTCGAAGTCGATATCGGTTCTCCTCGACGCTCTCACTCACCGTCGGCGGATGCAACCCGTCTCGGAGATCCGCGGCACGAACGTGCGCCCTCGCGCTTGCGGCGGGAGTAGGGTCGCCCCTGGTTGCCGTCGCACAACAGGATGAGGGGACCATGACCGGGACGATGCGCGCCGCGCGCTTTCACGCCGACACCGGAACCAATGTGCTGGAAGATGTTCCGATTCCGTCGCCGGGCCCCGGCGAGGTACTCGTCAAGGTGGCGTTCTGCGGATCTGCCATTCGGATCTGAGCCTGCTGGACGGGACCTTCCCGGCCTTGCTGCCCGTGGTCACCCGGGGCACGAGGCTGCCGGAATCATCGCCGCCCTCGGGGACGGGGTGACGGGTTGGGCGGTCGGGGACCGCGTCGTTCCCGCGGCGGGGCGACCGTGCCTGCAGTGCCGCTTCTGCCGGCGGGGCGACCTGACCAACTGCCCGAACATTCAGCTGATGGCGTTCGCGTACGACGGGGCGTGGGCCGAGTACACCGTCGCCCAGGCCGGCGGTCTCACCCGCGTGCCCGACAACGTCCCGCTCGAGCAGGCGGCGATTCTCGCCGACGCGGTCTCGACCCCGTTCGGTGCGGTCGTGCGCACCGGGCAGGTGGCGGTGGGCGAGGCCGTCGGCGTGTGGGGAGTCGGCGGGGTGGGCACCCACATCGTGCAGCTCGCCCGGCTGGTCGGCGCCGTGCCGATCCTCGCCTTCGACATCAACCCCGCGGTGCGGGAGCGGGCCCTCGAACTCGGCGCCGACCACGTGTTCGATTCCCGCGACCCGGACCTGGTCCAGAAGGTCGCCGAGGCGACGGATGGGAAGATGCTCGACGTGGCCTTCGACTCCGCGGGTCTGAAGGTCACCTTCGACCAGGCGCTGCAGTGCGTCATGACGGGTGGCCGTGTGGTGGTGGTCGGGCTGAGCGGGCAGGAGGCCTGCCTGGGCCCCACCGCCACGTTCGGCCTCTCGCGCAAGCACGTCATGGGACACCTCGGGTACCAGAACGTCGACATCGAGACGCTCGCGGCACTCGTCTCCCGCGGGCGCCTGGACGTCTCCCGCTCCGTCAGCGAGGTCGTCCCGCTCGAGAACATCGCCGAGGGCATCGCGAAGCTGCGCGACCACGTCGGGAATCCGATCCGGATCCTCGTGCAGCCCTGACGTGTCGGAGGGCCGTCGTACCGTCACCGCATGGGTTACGGATTCCAGGTGACGGTCGATTCGAGCAGCCCGCACACGCTGGCGAAATGGTGGGCGGCGGCGCTGGGCTGGCGGGTCGAGCCGAGCAACGAGGACTTCATCCGCGGGCTGGTCGCGGCCGGGCACGCCCGGGATGAGGACACCGAGATCTTCGAGGGTGTCCTCGTCTGGAAGGCGGGCGCCGCGATCTCCGATCCCGAGGTGCCCGCGCGTCCGCGCGTGCTGTTCCAGCTGGTGCCCGAGGGCAAGACGGTGAAGAACCGGCTGCACTTCGACATCCGGGCGGGGGAGGACCGCGAGGCGCTGGCCGGGCGGCTCGCCGAGGCGGGCGCGACCGTCCTGCACCGGGGCCGGCAGGGACCGAACGAGTGGATCACGATGACCGATCCGGAGGGCAACGAGTTCTGCGTCGCGTGAACCGGTGACCTACCGGTAGGCGCGGGGCGTCTTACCGGTCCATCGCTTGAAGGCGCGCCGGAACGCACTCGGCTCGGAGAAGCCGAGTCGGGCCGACAGGGCGTCCACCGCCTCGCCGCGGCGCAACCCGGCGATCGCCGTGTCCCTCAGCACCTCCTCGCGCAACTGCCCGAGAGAGGTGCCCTCCTGCCTGAGCAGACGCCGCAGATGCGGGGCGCTCACCGACAGCATCTCCGCAACCTCCTCGGCGGTCGCCGTGCGACCCTCGATGCCCGACTCGAGGATCCGCCGCACCTGCGACGCGGCGGTGGAGTCGTAATCACGTTCCGACATCATCAGGTTCGGTGATTCGCGCAGGTAGTCCTCGAGGGTCTCCTCGGTCTGGACGATGGGCGACCGCAGGGCCGCGTTGTCGATCTCGAGTACCGCGCCGGCGGCGTCGAAGGTGACCGGCACCCCGAAGATCGCATCGTAGTTCTTCGCCAGCACCGGGTCGGGCTCGCTGTAGGGGACCGAGACCGACGCCAGCCGTACCCGTCCGCCGACGAGCCAGGCCGCGAACCGGTGCAGCAGGATGAGCAGGAAGTCGATGATGACTCGGGTCTTGTCGTCGCACGACTCCAGCACCACCTCGAGCCGGGTCGTCTGCGGGCCCGGCGTGAGCCGTAGTCGCGGCAGCGTCGGCAGCACCTGGTTGACCTGGATCATCCGTTCGAGGGCCTGCGCGAGGTCTCGGCAGTGGATCAGCGTCAGGCACATCACCCGGAACGTGCCGCGGGGCACCGGTCCAGGCCCGAGTCCGAACAGTTCGTCACCGGTCAGTTCCCAGGTCTTCTGGGTGAACCGGGTGACCTGCTCAGGGGTCAGGCGCGCATGCGGGTGGGCGAGCACCGCGCGACTGATCCGTGCCGCGTCCAGGGCCGGGGCCAGATCCACCCCGTTCGCCTCGGCCAGTACCACCGAGCGGCGCACGAAGTCGGAGGGAATGGTGGCGGGGGCGGTCATGGTCAGCCGTGCTCCCGCAGGCTGCGCAGCCGCCGGACACCCTCCAGCAGGACGTCGTCGCGTTTGCAGAAGGCGAACCGGACCAGGTGATTCCACTGCCGGGGGTCGTCGACGAAGGCGCTGACCGGGACCGCGGCCACGCCGATGCGCTCGGGCAGGGTTCGGCAGAAGGCGACACCGTCCGTCACGCCGACGGGGGTGACGTCCGCGCACACGAAATACGTTCCGGCCGAGTCCAGCACGCCGAAACCGGCGTCGGTGAGCGCTGCGGAGAGCAGGTCGCGCCTGCGCTGCAGATCGTCGCGCTGGGCGGCGACCCACGCCTGCTCGTGGGTCAGCGCGTACGCCACGGCGGGCTGGAACGGTGCTCCGGCGACGAACGACATGAACTGTTTCGCCGTGCGCACCCCGTCGATCAGCTCGCGGGGGCCGAGCGCCCACCCGATCTTCCAGCCGGTGACGTTGAACATCTTCGCGGCGCTGGACACGGTGACGGTGCGTTCGGCCATGCCGGGCAGCGACGCGATGGGCCGGTGCTGCCGGCCGTCGAACACCAGATGCTCGTACACCTCGTCGGACAGCACCAGCAGGTCGCGTTCGCACGCCAGTTCCGCGAGCGAGCGGAGCGCGTCGTCGTCGTAGACCGTCCCCGTCGGATTGTGCGGGGTGTTGACCACCAGCATCCGGGTGCGGTCGGTGACCGCGGCGCGCAGCGCGTCGACGTCCAGGACGAAACCCGAGCCGGCCCGAGTGAGCGGAACGGTGCGGCGGGTCGCCCCGGCGAGTGCGACGGACGCGGCGTAGGAGTCGTAGTAGGGCTCGGTGAGCAGTACCTCGTCACCGGGCTCGACGAGACCGAGGATGGCGGCGCTGATCGCCTCGGTGGCGCCGACGGTGACGAGGACCTCGCCGTCGGGGTCGTGTTCGAGTCCGTACCGGCCGGCCCGGTCCGCTGCGATCGCCCGCCGCAGTTCGGGCATGCCCGGCCCGGGCGGGTACTGGTTGACACCGTCGGCGATGGCCTGGCGCGCGACGTCGAGCATCGCGCGGGGGCCGTCCGTGTCGGGAAAGCCCTGGCCGAGGTTCACCGCGTCGTGCGTCACAGCCAGGGCGGTCATCTCGGCGAAGATCGTGGACGCGAACGGACGCAGCCTTTCGACCGTGCGGACCCGGCGGGAGGGCGCGATTTCTGCCATTTCGGCAGCTTAGCCGCGTCCTGCGCGGCCCCCGGCAGCGGTCGTGTCACATCCGGCGGGGCTGTCTCGTCCGAAGAGATGAACGGTCCCGTCCAGGACCCGGGGAACGGAGTAGGAACATGGCGCGTATTCCTGCGGTGACACCGGCCGAGGCCGGTGTCACTACGAAGATCGCCTATCGGATGGCCCGGCGCCGCTTCGGGGAGGTGCCCGAGCCGTTCGCCGTCTACGCCCACCATCCGGCGCTGATGCGGGCGAGCGCCGTGCACGAGACGCTCGTCGAGCGCGCCTCGACGGTGCTGCCGCCGCATGTGCGCGAACTCGCGGTGTACCGGGTGGCCTGGAGCGTCGGGTGCTCCTGGTGCGTCGACTTCGGCACGATGCTGCAGCGGCTCGACGGCCTCGACGTGGACCGCCTCGAGCACATCGCCGACTACGCAACCTCCGACGCCTACAGCGACGACGAGCGTGCGGCCATCGCGTACGCCGACGCGATGACGGGAGCCGGCGGTGCCGGCGGCGCGGCCGTCACGGTGACGGACGAGCAGGTCGCCGACCTCGAGCGGCGCTTCGGGCGGGCCGGGCTTGTGGAACTGACCTACCAGATTGCGCTCGAGAACATGCGGGCCCGCATGAACTCGGCCCTGGGCATCCACGAGCAGGGGTTCAGCACCGACGCGTGCCGGGTGCCGTGGCTGCAGGACGACGCGGCTCAGGGCAGCACGAGCTGACCGATGGGACCCGGATTCCAGGCGATCTCCCACCGGAATCCGTCGGGGTCCGCGAAATACCCTGTGTAGCCGCCCCACTCACGCTCGACCGCGTCGGAGACCGGATCGGCTCCGGCGCGGCGGGCGGTGTCCAGCACCCGGTCGACGTCTGCTCGGTCGGCGACGTTGTGGGCGAGCGTCACGGGTGGGACGCCGCTGCGCTCGACGGGACCGACCTCGGCCGCGAAGTGCTGTTCGTCCCACAGGGACAGGACGAGGTGCGGTCCGACCTGGAACATCAGCACCTCGCCGGGCACGTCGACGACGGGCGACCAGCCGAGCCCGTCGACGTAGAAGCGCCGGGTGCGCTCGAGGTCGGCGACGGCAAGGGTGACGAAGCTCAGTCGGGGCTCCATGACCGCGACTCTAGCTGTCGAGGCGGACGCCGCGGAGCTTGTCGGGATTGGCCATGTCGTAGGCCGCCCACACCCGCCCGTCACGTACGGTGCAGCCGATGACCCGTCCGGCGAAGGCGAGGTGGGTCCCGTCGCCGGGGGAACCGGCGCTGACGAACCCCAGTTCGCCGTTGACGAGCGCCGGCGTGCCGGCCAGGAACGCTTCGGCGCCGTAGCGCTGCATCAGGCCGAGGAAGAACCGGGCGAACCGCTCGGCGCCGACGACGACGTTGATCGCGGTGCGGGTGGTGCCGCCCGCGTCCCCGATGACCCGGGCCTCGGGGTCGAGCGCCGCGACCACCGCCGCGAGGTCCCCGGAGGCGAGGGCCGTCATCAGCCGCTGTACCGCCTCGACGTGCTCGGCGGCCGGCACGGGCGGCGGCGCGGCCGCGGCGGCCCGGCGGCCGCGGGAGGCGAGCTGGCGCGCGGACGCCGGCGTGACGTCGAGAACGGCGGCGATCTCGTCGAACGGCACCGCGAACCCGTCGTGCAGGACGAACGCGACGCGCTGGGCCGGGGTGAGCGTGTCCAGCACGACCATCGCTGCCATCCGGCTGTCCTCCTGCTGCACAACGGCTTCCAGGGGATCGGGGGGTGCCGGTCCGCCGAGGGGAGTGACGATCGGCTCGGGCAGCCACTGGCCGACGTAGCTCTCGCGACGTACCGCGGCCGACCGCAGCCGGTCCAGGCACAGACGTCCGACCACGGTGGTCAGCCACGCCCGCAGATCGTCGATGCCGTCCGCGTCCGCGCGGTCGAGACGCAGCCAGGCGTCCTGGACCGCGTCCTCGGCGTCGGCGACGCTGCCGGTCAGCCGGTAGGCGACGGAGAGCAGGTGCGGCCGATGCTGCTCGAAGGCGTCGGCGAGCACGGCGGTGCGCATGGGCCGATCGTACGGGCATCGGGAGCGCGGCCGTTACGGTAGCGGATCGGGCATGTCAAGGGATTCGCACACGGATGCGCCGAAGCGTTGACCCCTCGCGGCGGCGCGGGCCAGACTTCCGGAGTCCGATCGCCGCAGAAGGAGACCACCGTGTACGAGTGTCCGGACTGTTGTCGCTGACCCTCCCGGTGTAGCCCGCCCGTCCGGCCCGTCCGGCCGCCGGCGCTCGATCTTCCGTTGCTGCACCGCGAATCCCGGTGTCGTGGACGCCTCGCCGTCGCCGCACCGCACTTCTCCGTGCCCGCTGTGTCGGGCCTCTTCGTCGAACGTAAGGGACAACTCTCGCGATGTCGTATTCCACGCTGCGCAGCCGGCTGGTCCGGTCGGCTGCGGTCGCAGCCACTCTCGTCACCCTCGCCGCGGGGGTCGCGGCCTGCTCCTCGGGGTCGGAGACCACCACCACCGAGGACGGTCGCACCGTCCTGCGCTACCAGGGCTCGGCCGGCCAGGTCACCTATCCCGAACTCGCGGAGAACCTCGGTTACTACGAGAACGTCGCGCTGGACTGGGTGGGTGACACCACCAGCGGTCCGCAGGACATCCAGTCTGCGGCCACCGGCCAGACCGAGTTCGGCGGCGCATTCAACGGCGCCGTCATCAAGCTCGCCGCCGCCAACTCGCCGATCACGTCGGTCATCAGCTACTACGGCTCCGACGAGGAGTCGTTCAACGGCTACTACGTGCTCGAGGACAGCCCGATCCGCACCGCCCGGGATCTGATCGGCAAGAAGGTGGGGATGAACACGCTCGGCGCGCACCACGAGTTCCTCGTCCGCGAATGGCTCGCCCGGCAGGGACTGACCCCGGACGAGATCAGGCAGGTCGAACTGATCGTGGTGCCCCCGGTGAACACCGAGCAGGCGCTGCGGGAGGGGCAGATCGACGTGGGCACCCTGGGCAGCGTGTTCCGCGAGACCGCGGTCTCGCGCGGCGGGATCCGTCCGCTGTTCACCGACGAGTCCCTGTTCGGGGCGTTCAGCTACGGTACGTACGTCTTCCGAGACGACTTCATCGCCGAGAACCGGGACGCGGTGGTGGATTTCGTGCAGGGCACGGCGCGGGCCATTCGCTGGGCGCAGACTACCCCACGCGACGAGGTCATCGCCGAGTACAAGGAAATCATCAACGGCCGCGGCCGCAACGAGAACACCGACCTCGTCGAGTTCTACAAGAGCCCCGGCGTCGCCGGCCCGGGTGGGACGATCACCGAACAGGAGATCCAGACCTGGCTCGACTGGCTCGCCCGGAACGGCGAACTGCCCGAGGGCACGTTCACCCCGGCCGACATCTACACCAACGAATTCAACCCCTACGCCAACGGCACCTACGAACCGACGAGCGGTCCGAACGGTGAACCCGTCGAGGAGGCGAAATGAGCACCACCCCGAAGCTCCGTCTCGAGCACGTGACCAAGCAGTTCCCGGTCCGCGGTACGAACACCGCGTTCACTGCCCTCGAGGACGTCAGCCTCGACGTCGCCGACGGTGAGCTCCTCGTCCTCGTCGGTCCCAGCGGGTGCGGAAAGTCCACGCTGCTCGACCTTCTCGGCGGGCTGAGCAGCCCGACGTCGGGACGGATCCTGCTCGACGGACAGCCGATCACCGGGCCGGGACTGGACCGGGGCATCGTCTTCCAGCAGTACGCACTCCTGCCGTGGCGCACCGCCCGGCACAACATCGAATTCGGTCTCGAAGCGAAGGGCCTGCCCCGGCGGCAGCGGCGCGAGCTCGCCGAGCACTACCTCGAGCTGGTGGGGCTGCGCGGGTTCGGCGATCGCTATCCGCACGAGCTGTCCGGCGGCATGAAACAGCGCGTCGCGATCGCCCGGAGCCTGGCGTTCGACCCCGAGGTGCTCCTCATGGACGAGCCGTTCGCCGCCCTCGACGCGCAGACCCGGGAGTCGTTGCAGGACGAGCTGTTGCGGATCCGGCACGAGACCGGCAAGACCATTCTGTTCATCACCCACGGCATCGACGAGGCGATCTACCTCGGACAGCGCGTCGCTGTGCTGACGTCCCGGCCCGGGCGGATCAAGACCGTCGTGGACATCGATATCGAACGCACCGTCGACGACGTCCGGTCCGGCGAGGCGTTCCGACACTACCGGCACCGGATCTGGTCGTTGCTGCACTCGGAGATCGAGCGCGCGCAGAACCACGGTGCCGCAATTCCGGAGGTGCAGCATGTCTAGTCCGAGCGCAACCCTGATCGCCCCGGCCGAGCTCGACGACGTCCTCGCCGAGGAGCGATCCACGCCACCCACGCCCGCGCCGGGCGCCGGGGCCGGACGCCGGGTCGGTGCCTTCGTGTGGCGCGGGGTGAAACCGGCCGTCGCGATCCTCGCCTTCCTCGCGGTCTGGGAGATCGCGCCCCGGCTCGGGCTCGTCGACGAGGTGTTCCTGCCGCCCTTCACGGTGGTCGCGGACGCCTTCGCCCAGCTGGTCGGCGACGGCCGGCTCGCCGAGCACCTCGGTGCCAGCCTCTCCCGGGCCGTCACCGGCTTCGGGATCGCGGTGTTCGTCGCGGTCCCGCTCGGTGTGGCGATCGGCTGGTACCGGCCGGTGGCCGAGTTCCTCGACCCGATCCTCGAACTGTTCCGCAACACCGCCGCGCTCGCGCTGCTGCCGGTGTTCATCCTGATCCTGGGCATCGGCGAGACCTCGAAGGTGGCGCTGGTGATCTACGCGAGCACCTTCCCGATCCTGCTCAACACCGTCTCCGGCGTGCGCACCGTGGATCCGCTCCTGGTGAAATCGGCCCGCTCCCTCGGTCTGCCTTCGTACCGCCTGTTCCAGAAGGTGATCCTGCCGGCCGCCGTGCCGACGATCTTCACCGGCATCCGGATGGCCGCGGCCTCGTCGATCCTCGTGCTCATCGCGGCCGAGATGGTCGGTGCCAAGGCAGGTCTCGGCTATCTCGTCACCGCTTCCCAGCTCAACTTCCAGATCCCGAACATGTACGCCGGCATCGTCGCCATCTCTCTCGTCGGCCTGACCTTCAACGGGATCCTCGTCGCCGTCGAGCGCCGGCTCTCCCGCTGGCGCGCAGACCGGTAGTCCCTCGTCCCCACACACCCGGATAGGTTGTCATGTCCCAGTCCCCGAAGCAGTTCCACCTCAACGCCTTCCTGATGGGAGTCGGCCATCACGAGGCCGCCTGGCGGCACCCCCGCACCGACGAGCGCCGCGTCCTCGACGTCGCACACTTCCAGGAGCTCGCGCAGATCGCCGAACGCGGCAAGCTCGACTCGGTGTTCTTCGCCGACGGCCTCGCGGCCGGCCCCCGGGTGGAACACAACATCCAGGCGGTCTTCGAGCCGATCACCCTGCTGTCCGCGATGGCCGTCGTCACCGAGCGGGTGGGACTCATCGCCACCGCGTCCACCGGCTACAACGAACCCTTCACTCTCGCCCGCAAGTTCGCCTCGCTCGACCACATCAGCCACGGCCGTGCCGGCTGGAACATCGTGACCTCGGGGGGTGCCGACGAGGCAGCCAACTTCGGCTACGACGAGACCCCCGACCACGCCGGCCGTTACGACCGCGCCGCCGAATTCGTCGACGTTGCCGTCGAGCTGTGGGACAGCTGGGACGACGACGCCGTCGAGCTGGACGTCGCCGGCGGCCGGTTCGCCGATCCGGCCAAGGTGCGCACCATCGACCACGACGGTGCGCGGTTCAAGGTGCGTGGCCCACTGAACTCCCCGCGCTCACCCCAGGGCCGCCCCGTCCTGGTGCAGGCCGGGTCTTCGGAGAGCGGAAAGAACTTCGCCGCCCGGTACGCCGAGGCGGTCTTCACCGCGCAGCGCACCCTGGCCGAGGGGCAGGCGTTCTACCGCGATCTGAAGGCGCGGGTGGCCGGGGCGGGGCGGGATCCGCACTCCCTGAAGGTGCTCCCCGGGATCGTGCCGTTCATCGGCGACACCGAGGCCGAGGCGAAGGCGCTCGAGCAGGAGTTCACCGACCTGATTTCACCGGCATACTCGTTGCGTCAGCTCTCGGGGATGGTGGGGGTGGACCTCACCGAACATGCTCTCGACGCACCGCTGCCCCCGTTGCCGCCGCTCGACCGGATCCAGGGCAACAAGAGCCGCTACGAACTGGTGAAGAACCTCGCCGAGAACGAGCACCTGACCGTGCGCCAGCTCATCGGGAAGCTCGGCGGCGGCCGCGGGCACCGCACCGTCGCCGGCACCCCCGAACAGATCGCCGACGATCTGCAGCTGTGGTTCGACCGCGAAGCCGCCGACGGTTTCAACGTCATGCCGCCCTACCTGCCGGGTGGTCTCGAGGACTTCACCACCCGTGTGGTCCCCATCCTGCAGGAGCGCGGATTGTTCCGCACCGAGTACACGGCCACGACGCTGCGCGGCCACTACGGACTCGACCGTCCGGCTGCCCGGATCGGCGCTGCGCGGGCTCGAGCGGCGACGGCCTGACTGCGCGGCCCCGCTCGCGCGGAGGCAACCCCGCGCGAGCGGAGCCGGTCCGCGATACTGGGGATCGGCCGGCGGGCGGCGTCGCCGTCACCGGCCGGCATGCAGGCCCCGACCTCGAAGACAGGAATCCCCCATGCGATTCGGAATGTTCGTCCCCCAGGGCTGGCGGCTCGACCTCGTCGGCATCGAACCCGCCGAGCAGTGGCGGGTGATGCGTGATCTCGCCCGGCGCGCCGACAGCGGACCGTGGGAGTCGATCTGGGTGTACGACCACTTCCACACCGTGCCGCTGCCCACCGACGAGGCCACCCATGAGGCATGGACCCTGGTGTCGGCGTTCGCCGCGGTCACCGAGAAGGTGCGGATCGGGCAGATGTGCACCGCCATGGGCTACCGCAACCCCGCCTACCTGGCGAAGGTCGCCGCGACCGCGGACATCGTCTCCGGCGGCCGCATCGAGATGGGCATCGGCGGCGGATGGTACGAGCACGAATGGCGCGCCTACGGATACGGTTTCCCGTCCGCGCCGGAACGGTTGCGCCGCCTCGACGAGGGTGTGCAGATCTTCCGTCAGGCCTGGACCACCGGCACGGCCACCCTGCACGGCAGGCACTACCAGGTGGACGGTGCCGTCGTGCGGCCGCTGCCGCTGCAGGAGTGCGGCATCCCGTTGTGGATCGCCGGTGGCGGGGAGAAGGTGACGCTGAAGATCGCCGCGAAGTACGCGCAGTACACCAACTTCGACGGCACCCCGGACGGTTTCGCGCACAAGTCGGAGATCCTGCGGGGACACTGTGCCGACGTGGGCACCGATTTCGACGCCATCGTGCGTTCGGCGAACTACAACGTCGCCATCGGCCGCACCGAGGCCGAGGTGCAGGAGCGTCTCGACACGCTGCGGGCCCGGCTCGAACCGTACGTCGGGCCGGAGAAGGCCGACGGTGCGCTCGACGCCTTCCGGGGTCTGCCCGCCGTGGGAACGCCCGAGCAGATCGTCGAGAACTTCACGGCGCTCGAGAAGCAGGGCATGACGTACGCGATCCTCTACTTCCCCGAGGCCGCCTACGACACCTCGGGTATCGAGCTGTTCGAGAAGGAGGTCCTGCCCGAACTGCTCTGACCGGCCCCGCCGCTCACATCGGCCATCCGTCGGCCGGTACGCGTGGGTCGTCGGGCAACAGGCCCGCGACCCACGCGTCGTGCCGTACCCCGCGCTGCAATATTCCCCGCCGCTGTACGCCTTCGAAGCGGAAGCCGACGCGGCGGGCCACCGCCGCCGACGCGCGGTGCCCGGCCAGCGCCCGCCACTCGATGCGGTCCAGTTTCAGTTCGTCCGATCGGAAAGCGAAGTCGCACAGCAGGTTCACCGATTCCGTCGCGAGTCCGCGGCCGCGAGCGGCCGGGGCGATCCAGTACCCGATCTCCGCTGCCGATGCGTCCCGCTCGATCAGCCCGATCGTGCCCAGCAGCGGACCGTCGGCGGACGTCCGCACCGCCCATACCGGGCTGTGCGCCGCCCAGCCCGCAGGCACCACGTCGCCGACGAACCGTTGCGCGTCCGCCCGCGTGTAGGGGTCCGGGACCGTCGTCCACCTCGCGATCGACCGGTCCCGGCAGGCGGCCGTGATCGCATCGACGTCGCCCGGCCGGGGCACCGTGAGAACGACGGTGCTTCCGGTGAGGACGACGGGGCGCATGGTCAGCGCAGGTCGGCGGGCAGGTCTTTCGGGTCCAGCACGAGCCGGCGCTCCTCGCTGGCCGCGACCTCGTCCGAGCGGGACAGCTTGCCCTCGAGCACCTTCCACTCGGTCTCGTCGATCGCGGCGGCGGCCTCGCGCAGCACCGACGCGTCCCGGGTGCCCCACGCAATCGGCATCGGGCTGACCATCTGCCATACGCCGCTCGTGTTGCGGGTGGTGCGGTCCGACAGCACCGCGACGGACGGCACGCGCTCGCCGACCCGCACCCGATGTCCCGGTACGGCCGTGACGTCCCGGGCGACCAGGGCGTAGCGGTGGCCGCCGGTCTCCGGCTTGGCGATGTCGACGAGCGCGAGCAGCGTCATCCCCCGCGGCCGGAGTTCGGAGACCACGGCCGGAACCAGCGGGCTGTCCCGGTACAGGTCCTGGATCGCGCCCACCTTGCGCGGAGCCCATACCGCGACCCACGCGGCGGTGAGCCCGGCGACGACAACGACGGCCGCGACGACGAAGGACCACGCCCGGCCGATCAGGATCAGCCATACGGCGGCTGCGGCGAACAGCACCGCCAGCACGATCGCCGACACCCGCAGTCGCCGCACCTCGGCGACGGTCTGGTTCACGGCCTTGGCGTGGGGCAGGTCCACGGGAAAGTCGAAACGACGCACGAGGTCAGCTTATGCGACCGGCCTGCCGCGGTGGAGTCCTGTCGGGGCTGTCTGTGGCGTGGTGTCGAGGGGCGTGGTGTCGAGGGGCGTGGCGTCGGGGGCGCTCACCGGGTGGCGGCCCGTACCGCCGCGACCAGCCATGCGACGAGCAGGACCAGCAGGGCGACCACGAGCAGGACCGGAGCCAGCAGCGCGACGAGGACGACGAGGAGGGCCAGCAGGATCTTGGTCCTGGTGCTCAGACCGGAGATCAGACCCTTGACGGCGGCCCACACGGGGTTCTTGCCGGTCAGGGCGGCCTTCGCGCCTTTCAGGACGGCTCTTCTGCTCGCATTGCCCTCGGTGACGGAATCGATGAGCCGGTCCGTCGAGCCGGGGACATCGCGCATCACCGCGTCCAGGCGCTTCCGCACCGCTCGGGTGAGTCGGCGAACGTGGGTCTCGAGCCACTCGACGGCGGCCGCGAAGGGCCGCCGCTTGCGACGCGGAGCGTGGTCGGCGTGTCCTGTCGATCCCGGGCGTTCCGATGCCGCGACCGGCGGACGCTCGGAGGACGGGGGCCGGGAGCCGGTGGACGTATGCGGCTTCTCCCGAGTCCGCGAGCGGGCCTGCCCCTCGGCGGTCTGCGTCCGTGGACGGGTCCGGCGTGTGGCGGCGTCCTGCCTCCGGCCGCGCCGTGGGGCATCCGTACGGGTTCCGGCGGCGCGTCCAGCTCGCCGATCCGGATCCGTCCGCCGTGGCGCAGTCGTGCTCGACCGCGCGGTGCTCGATTTCGCGGTGGCCGATTTCGCGGTGTCCGTCCGCCGTGGCGCAGTCGTGCCCGACCGCGTGGTGGTCGATTTCGCGGTGCCTGTCCGTGCGGTGGCCGACTTCGCGGTGGTCGACTTCGCGGTGTCCGTCCGCCGTGGCGCAGTCGTGCTCGACCGCGCGGTGCTCGATTTCGCGGTGGTCGATTTCGCGGTGGTCGACTTCGCGGTGGTCGACCTCGCGGTCGTCGATTTCGCCGTGGCCGGTGCCGCGGTCGTCGATTTCGTGGCGGCCGTCCGTCTGCGGGGCGGTCGTTCCCTGCTGCCGGTCGTTCGGCCGGCGTCGCTGCGGGTGGTCCGTCCCTCTGCTGTGCCCCGTGCACCCATGCATACGGCTACCCCGGGAACGGCCGGGGAAACCCGCCGCGAGGGGTCGAGTCGACTCGAGCAGAATGCGCACAACGGGGCTATCGCACGCAACGGTGACCACTCGTAGTGGGCGGCCTCACACTTCGGTGTAGCAGGGATCACACCGGGCAGCGACCCGGTTCTCGAACCTCCTCCGCACCGTCCCAGACGAAAGCGAGCAGATCATGCTTGTCTTCCTCGGCTTCCTCATGGTCGCCGTCTTCATGTACCTGATCCTGTCCAAGAGGGCCACGCCCGTCGTCGGTCTCATCCTGGTCCCGGTCGCCTTCGGGCTGTTCGCCGGCGCCGGACTCGATCTCGGCGACATGATCATCGACGGCGTCACCGACCTGGCCCCGACCGCGGCGCTGCTGTTCTTCGCAATCATCTTCTTCGGGATCATGATCGACGTCGGCCTGTTCGACCCGCTGGTGCGGCTGATCTTGCGACTCGTGCGCGACGACCCGGCGCGGCTCGTCGTCGGCACGGCGGTGCTGGCGATGATCGTCTCCCTCGACGGCGACGGCTCGACCACGTTCATCATCACGACGTCGGCGATGTTGCCGCTGTACCTGAAGCTGCGGGTGAGCCCCGTGATCCTGACGGTCGTCGCGGGCCTGTCGAACGCGACGATGAACATCATCCCGTGGGGCGGGCCGACGGTCCGTGCCGCCAGCGCCCTGGGCCTGTCCCCGTCGGACGTGTTCGTGCCGATGATCCCCTCGCTGCTCGTGGGCCTCGTCGTCGTGCTCGGCTTCGCGCTGCACCTCGGCGTCATGGAACGCCGGCGTCTCGGCAAGCTGGTGTGGACCGCGGAACCGGTCCTGGCGGGTGTCGGCCGCGGCGGATCGACCGGCTCCGGTGGATCGGGAGGATCCCGAGCGACCGGGGCCGGTCCGGGCGCCGACGGCGGCGACGACGAGACCGGGAGATTCGCCGCCGCCCTCGATCCGAACCGCGCGACGCTGCGACCGAAGCTGCTGCCGTTCAACGCCCTGCTCACCGTCGCCCTGCTCGTCGTCCTCGGCCTCGACGTCCTGCCCATCCCCGTGCTGTTCATGATCGCCGCCGGTCTGGCGCTGGCGGTGAACTTCCCGCGCGTGGCCGACCAGTCCGAGGCGATCGTCCGGCACTCGTCGAGCATCGTGTCGGTGGTCGCCATGGTGTTCGCCGCGGCCGTGCTGACCGGGGTGTTCCAGGGCACCGGCATGGTGGAGTCGATGGCGCTGTGGCTGACCGGGGTGATCCCGGACGCGCTCGGACCGTTCCTCGCGGTGATCACGGGTGTGCTCAGCATTCCGTTCACGTTCTTCATGACCAACGACGCCTTCTACTTCGGGGTGCTGCCGGTGCTCGCCGAGACCGCCGCCCAGTACGGGATCGAACCGGTCGAGATGGCCCGCGCCTCGATCACCGGCCAGCCCGTACACATGCAGAGCCCGCTCGTGCCCGCGATCCTGCTGCTCGTCACCCTCGCCGGCGTGCAGCTCGCCGACCACCACCGCAAGGTGCTGTGGCGTGCGACGATCGTCTCGCTCACGATGCTGGTCGTGGGCGTCGCACTGGGTCAGATCCCGCTCGGCTGAGCCCGGCGGCGACGTACCGTCGCGGGAAACGGATCGATCGTGTCGGACCCGGAACCACCGGAGGCGTCGTGAGGCTGCGGACCCAGGTGCTGCTGTTGCAGTCCGCCGTCGTCGCGGCGGCCCTCGGGCTGGGATTCGCGGCGTTCGTCACCACCACCGAGCACCGCGTCACCGACGAGCACGGACAACGGGCCCTCGCCGTCGCCCGGACCGTGGCAGTCGATGCCACGCCCCGGGCCGAGGTGGCCCGGCTCGCCGCCGCCGACGACGGGGTCGTCGCACCCGGCAACCCGGAACTCGCCTCCGGGACCGTCCAGCAGGCCGCCGAGGCGGTCCGCGGCACCACGGGCGCGCTGTTCGTGGTGGTCACGGACGAGCAGGGGCTGCGCCTGGCCCATCCCGACCCCGACCTGCTCGGACTGCGCGTCAGCACCGACCCGGACGAGGTCCTGGCCGGCCGGGAAGTGGTACGCAGCGAGCGCGGCACCCTGGGCGACTCCGTCCGCGCCAAGGTGCCGGTCGTCGCCCCCGGCTCGGACCGGGTCGTGGGCGAGGTCAGCGTCGGCATCGCCACCGACCGCATCCGGTCGGAACTACGCGAGGACGTCGCGCAGGCGTCTGTCGTCGCAGCCGGGGCCCTGGCCTGCGGTGCCGCGGGCTCGGCGCTGCTGGCCCGGCGGTGGAAGCGGCTGACCCTCGGCCTCGAACCCGAGCAGCTGGCCGAGCTGGTCCGCGAGCAGGAGGTCGTGCTCCACGGCATCGGGGAAGGGGTGATCGGTGCCGACACCGAGGGGACGGTCACCGTCGTCAATGCAGAGGCCCGCCGGCTGCTCGACCTGCGGGGCGGGGCGGGGGACCGGCTCGAGGACGTCGGCCTGACGCCGCGCCTGCTCGACGTCGCGCGCAGCCCCCGCGACGAGCCGGTGGCGGCGGCCGTGGGTGACCGGATCGTCCTCGCCGTGGCGCGTCGTGTCCGGCGCGACGGGCGCGACCTGGGCACCGTGATGTCGGTGCGCGACCGGACCGACGTCGAGAAGCTCACCCGTGAGCTGGACGCCGTGCAGTCGCTGACCACCGCGCTGCGGGCCCAGCGCCACGAGACCGCCAATCGTCTGCATCTGCTCTACGGCCTGCTGCAGCAGGGACGCAGCGTGCAGGCCACCGAGTACCTCGAGCAGCTCCTCGGCGCCGGACCGGCGGGCCGGCCCCTCGACGGGCTCGACGCCGTCGCCGATCCGTACCTGCACGCCTTTCTCACCGCCAAGGCTGCCCACGCGCGGGAGAGCGGGGTAGCGCTCGTTCTCGGTGAGAACACCTGGGTGCGGGGCACCGTCCGATGCCCCGTGGACGTCACGACCGTGCTGGGCAATCTGCTCGACAACGCGATCGAGGCGGCTCGCGAACACGGGCACGACCCCGCCGAGGTGGAGGTCGAACTCGTCGAGGCCGGCCGCGACCTGCACGTGGCCGTCGCGGACACCGGCGCGGGGATCGCGGCCGGACGGACCGGGGAGATCTTCGGCGAGGGCGTCACCACCCACGCCGACGGTGCCGTCCCGGGTGGTCGCGGCATGGGCCTGGCCCTGGCGCGGCAGGTGGCCCGGCAGCACGGCGGCGATGTGACCCTCGCCGATCCCGGCGGGCGGCGCACCCCGGACAATCCCACGGGTGGCGCGGTGTTCGTCGCCACCCTGACCGACGTACTCGACGAAGGAGACACCGGATGGGCGGATCCGATCTGACGGTGCTCGTCGTCGACGACGACTTCCGGGTCGCGGAGCTGCACGCGAGCGTGGTCGCCGCGGTCGCCGGGTTCCGGGTGGCGGCGGTCGCCGGCACCCTCGCGGCCGCCCGCGCCGCGGTCCGCGAGACCGCGATCGATCTCGCGCTCGTGGACGTGTACCTGCCAGACGGTTCCGGCATCGGGCTGATCCGAGAACTCGACTGCGACGCATTCGTCCTCGGTGCGGCGTCCGAGGGCGCGACGGTGCGGGCCGCGCTGGCCGCCGGCGCCTCGGGCTATCTGGTCAAGCCGTTTCCCAATACCGAACTGGCCCGCCGGTTGTCGGCGTACGCGCAGTACCGGCGTCTGGTCGCCGGAGCCGAACTCACCCAGGCCGAGATCGACTCGGCGCTCGCCGCGCTGCGGCCCGCGCCGTCGGGCACCGCCGACCGGGCGCCCCGTTCGGTGACCAAAGAGCTTGTTCTGCAAGCACTCTCGTCGTCGGCGACGCCCATGTCGGCGGGGGAGGTGGCGGTGACGATCGGGGTGTCCCGCGCGACGGCTCAGCGTTATCTCGCCGCGCTCGTCACCAAGGGGCAGCTGCGGATGCAGCTGCGGTACGGCAGCACGGGACGCCCGGAACAGGAGTACCGCCTCCCGGCCGGCTGAACCAGTCAGCCGATGGTGGGCCCGAGCAGATCGTCGGCATCGGTGATCCGGTACGCATAGCCCTGCTCGGCGAGGAACCGCTGCCGGTGCGCGGCGTACTCGGCGTCGAGGGTGTCGCGCGCGACGACCGAGTAGAAGTGCGCCTGCCCGCCGTCGTGTTTGGGACGCAGCAACCGGCCGAGACGCTGCGCCTCCTCCTGCCGCGAACCGAACGTGCCGGACACCTGCACCGCCACGGAGGCCTCGGGCAGGTCGATCGAGAAGTTCGCGACCTTGGACACGACGAGCACCTTCAGATCACCGGCGCGGAAGCGGTCGAACAGCTCCTCGCGCTCCTTGTTCCGGGTCGAGCCCTTGATCACCGGGGCGTCCAGCGCCTCGCCCAGCTCGTCGAGCTGATCGAGGTACGCGCCGATGATCAGGGTGGGGGAGTCGCGGTGCCGGTCGAGGATCGACTTCACCACCGCGATCTTCGTGTGCGCGGTCGAGCACAGCTTGTACCGTTCCTCGGGCTCGGCGACCGCGTACGCCATCCGTTCCGCGTCGGTCAGGGTCACCCGCACCTCGACGCACTCCGCGGGCGCGATCCAGCCCTGCGCCTCGATGTCCTTCCACGGCGCGTCGTAGCGCTTGGGACCGATCAGGGAGAACACGTCACCCTCGCGGCCGTCCTCGCGCACGAGCGTCGCAGTGAGGCCGAGCCGGCGCCGGGACTGCAGATCGGCGGTCATCCGGAACACCGGTGCGGGCAGCAGATGCACCTCGTCGTAGATCATCAGCCCCCAGTCGCGGGAGTCGAACAGCTCGAGGTTGCGGTACTCGCCCTTCGACTTGCGGGTGATCACCTGGTAGGTGGCGATGGTGACCGGGCGGATCTCCTTCTTCTCCCCGGAGTACTCGCCGATCTCCTCCTCGGTGAGCGACGTGCGCGCGATCAGTTCGCGCTTCCACTGCCGTCCCGCCACGGTGTTGGTCACCAGGATCAAGGTGGTGGCACCGGCCTTGGCCATCGCGGCCGCACCCACCATCGTCTTGCCCGCGCCGCAGGGCAGCACGACCACACCGGAGCCGCCGGCCCAGAACGAGTCCGCGGCCATCTCCTGGTAGTCCCGCAGATGCCAGGGGTGGGACTCGAAGTCGAGGCTGATCGCGTGCGCCTCCCCGTCGACGTAGCCGGCGAGGTCCTCGGCGGGCCAGCCGACCTTGAGCAGCATCTGCTTGAGCCGGCCGCGCTCGCTCGGATGCACGATCACGGTGTCGTCGTCGATGCGGGCGCCGAGCATCGGGGCGATCTTCTTGTTGCGCATCACCTCCTCGAGCACTGCCCGGTCGAGACTGACCAGGGTCAGACCGTGCGCGGGATTCTTCACCAGCTGCAGCCGTCCGTAGCGGGCCATGGTGTCGACGATGTCGACGAGCAGCGGCTGCGGGACGGCGAAGCGGGAGTGCGTGACGAGCGCGTCGACGACCTGCTCGGCGTCGTGCCCCGCCGCCCGGGCGTTCCACAACGCCAGGGGGGTGACGCGGTAGGTGTGCACGTGCTCGGGGGCGCGTTCGAGTTCGGCGAACGGAGCGATCGCCTGTCGGGCCTCGTTGGCGAGCGCATGGTCGACCTCGAGGAGCAGGGTCTTGTCGGACTGGACGATCAACGGTCCGTCGGGCACGGACGCCTCCTAGCACGGGAACAGAGAACAACCTCTCCATTCTCCAGGCGGGACCGCCGGGCCGCCACCGCCGCCGTCAGTCGACGAGGGCGACCGTGGTGATGCGGTGCAGCACGAAACTGCGGACCGTGCCCGCGGCCGGGTCGAACGCCTCGAGCTGTCCGCCGCCGACGGCGACCGGATCGACGATGCGATGAGTGGCGACACCCTGCGCGTCGACGTAGCCGATCCGGACGCTGCGCTTGTCGCGCGCGGCGAGCTGCAGCAGCGCCATCGTCGCGGCACCGCCGGTGCGGGAGCCGTCACCACGGACCGTGGTCCCACGCGGGGCGGCCGCGGCCCGGTCCCCGGCGCGCAGCGTGCGGATCAGGTTGTCGAGCTGCTCCCCGGTCGGCGGGGTCGGGCCGGCGTAACGGGGCCGTGCCCGCGGCACCGACACCCGTGCGCCTCGCGGCCGCAGATCGAGCACCGCACCGGTTGCGTCCTCGCCCGCCGGCGCAAATCCCGCACCGCGCAGCTCGGCGAGCACCTCCGCCAGCGGCGCCTGCGAGATCGCGACCGTCGGCGCGACGGCACGCAGGGCGAGGTGGACGGCGACGGGGTGCCGGAGTACCTCGGCCAGCAGCGCGGGGTCGTCGGAGCGGACGAACGAGGCGGCGACCCCGGCGCGGAGCCGGCCGTGACGGCGGGCGACGTCGTCGATCAGGTAGGTCAGCGCCTGGGGGACCGGCGTTCGCGAATGCGTGGCGAACAGGGCGTGCAGGTCGGCGGCGCCGGTGCCGGCATCCAGGGCGCGGCGCACACCGGCCTCGGTCACCCGGTACACGGTCGCGGCGCCCGCCGACTCGACGTCGGCGACCAGAGCGATGCGGTCCGCGAGTTCGGGTACCAGCGGACCGGGCGCGACCACCGTCAGGTCGGCCTGGACGAGCACGTAGTCGACCGGCTCGGGCAGGACCGCGGCCATCTCGGCGTCGGGGTCGCCGCCGTGCAGCAGCGCCTTACCGGGGGAGGCGAGAGCACCGTGCGCGACGACGGCCAATGCCGTCGCTTCGCGCAGCGTCTCGGCCACCGTGTCACCGCCGAGCCGGGCCGCCCACCGCGGCCGCCGCCAGGCCAGCACGGCTCGCGCCACCTCCGCGTCGGGCGCCGACCCGGGTACCTCGGCGAGCAGCTCGAGCAGCAGACGTCGCTCTCGGGGTGCGGCGGTGGACCGGACCTCGTCGGAGAGTGCGGCGATCGGCTTGTCCGTCGCATCGCGGCGCCCGACGAGCCACATGCGGCGCGGCGCGTCGAGCCACGCGCCGGCGAGCACGGCCCAGCGCTGCGCGGGGGGTGCGTTCGACCAGCCGTCGGCGGCGGTGGTCGGCGCCCAGTAGTCGTCGATGTCCGTGGTCGGCGCGGGCTGCGGCATGCCCCGCGCGATCAGGCCGGCGGCGGCGAGCAGCTCGACGAGCAGTGCGGCGAGATGCTCGTCGACGTCGACGGTCTTGGCGAGGCGACGCAGCTCCCGGACCCCGAGACCCCCGGCCTTGAGCGCGGGAGCGGGAAGGGCACCGAGCGCGTCGATCAGATTCTCGCAGTGCCGCAGCAGTTCGAGGGCGGCTCCGGCCGCGGTGGCATTGACGTCGGCGACGACGTGCGTCGCGGGCAGCGGCCGGGGCGGGGTGAGGGCTGCGGGGTCGAAAGGCGCCTCCTCCCGCAGCGCCTGACCGACGCGGTGCGGCAGTTCGACGGTCTCGTCGTCGAGCCGGATCAGCAGGCCGGCCGCGATCAGGCGCTGCACGGGCCGGTCGGCGGGGGTGCCCGGCGCGGCGTCGCGGGTCCGGCCCACGGGGGAGGTGCGCGCCAGCGTGTCGAGCAGGCTGCGCCGGGCCGGGTCGAGATCGGCGAGGACGGCGCCGAGTTCGTCGGGCAGCCCGTCGGGGTCGGGACCGCGGCCGAGGCGCCACGGCACGGTCGCCGCGGCGGCCTCGACGACCCGCAGCCCGTCGGCCGGGCCCCACACGAGGGAGAGCCGCCGCAGTGCCTCGAGGGACCGGTCGATGTTCTTGGCCGTGACCCGACCGGAGAGGGAGTCGAGCAGAGCGCGTCGCGTGACGGGCTCCCGGTCGGCACCCAGCCGGGTCAGGGCCTCGACCACCCCGAAGTCGAGGACGGAGAGCTCGTCGGCGGCGCGGAACACCGACGCGCGCTGCTGTGCGCGGCCGGCCAGGACGCTCATCGTGGCAGGTGGCGGGACCACCAGGTCGGGGCGGGCGCGCAGCAGCTCGCCGAGGTCGGCATCGCGGCGGTCGGCAAGCCAGTGGGCGAGTGACTCCGGGCCGGTCTCCGGCGCGGCGGGGTCGGTGGCGGTCATCGACACCAAGATTAGAGACCTGAAGTGGCTGTCCGTGAACCTGCCTGCCAAAATGAGCGCATGGCTGACAATTCGAAGAAGCAGTACGTCGATCCGGGGTGGCCCAAGGTGGCGGACGGGGACCACGCCGTCACCGAGTTGTCCTCGACTCGTTCCGGCCCGCTGTCCCCGTACGGTGAGGAGACGGAGTTCCCGCTGCCCGTCGACTCCCTGCCGTACACCCATCCCCGCACCGTCATCAACCGCTGATCCGGATTGCGAAAGAGCCCCGCACCTGCAGGTGCGGGGCTCTTTCGTGCGGCTGTGCCGGGTGTCAGTTCGGCAGGGCGGCGTTGACGGCGTCGACGAGGTTCTGGTCGACGGCGATGCCGGCCTGGCGCAGGGCCTCGAGACCCTGTTCGAAACCGGCCCGCAGGCCCTGGGCCTCGGCGGGCAGGGCAGGCACCTGGGGCACCTCGGGGGCGGTCTCGACGACCGGGGCGTTCTGGACGGTGCCGGCGCTCGTGGACGGGGCGCTGCGCTCCGTCGGCGCACTGCTCAGGCCGAGGCTCGAGGAGCAGGACGGCCATGCGCCCCAGCCCTGGCCGGCCAGCACGCGCTCGGCGACGACGATCTGCTCTTCACGGCTGGCCTGGTTGGCGGTCGCGGCGTACTCGCCGCCGCCGTAGGCGTTCCACGTGCTGGGGGAGAACTGCAGGCCACCCTGGTAGCCGTTGCCGGTGTTGATGGCCCAGTTGCCGCCGGACTCGCACTGCGCGAGGCGATCCCAGTCGGAGTCGGGAGCGGCGTTGGCGGTGCCGCTGAAGGCGACCCCCGTGACGCCGAGAACAGCGCTGGTCAGCGCGAACTTGGCGACGGTGCGGCCGGTGGTGGTGGGTTTGCGATGGCGTCCGCTCATGTCGGTTCCGGTTCCTCTCCGTACGCGCCTGCGAGGTCAGCTGTCGGGTTCGGGCTGAAGAGGTAGCCCGGCCTCCTCGCCGGTGGGCGATTCGGCTTCACCCCGAGGACCGTCGACGTGGCGACGATCCGGGTGCCTCCTGGGAATCGGTGTTCCCTGGGAGACCGTGTGGGTCCCCCGCTTCCTGCTCCCGTGGATCGTTCGTCGGGACACCGGGAACCCGCGGAGCAGGATTTGGCGCGACGGGCCCGGGGTGGCCGAACCAACCGGCCGGAGACGACGGTAACGGCTCGGGACGGTGATTGTCACCAATTGATAACGCCGAGCGTCGCGCACACGGTGCAGACGTGGCCGGTGTGACGCAGTGAAGTCGCAGGTAGGGCCGAAAGTCCATCGCCGCGCCCGGCCTGCGACCTCCCCGTTATTCTCGCGTTATGTGAGGAACGTCACACGTAACCCGGGCGGTTGTCCACCGGGACGATGTCCTTCCCGAGCGGCAGCAACGAGATCGGCACCATCTTCAGATTCGCGAGTGCCAGCGGGATGCCGATGATCGTGATCGCCATCGCGATCGCCGTCACGACGTGCCCCAGGGCGAGCCAGATGCCGGCGACGACCACCCAGATCACATTGCCGATCAGCGAACCCGCCCCCGCCGTGGGCTTGTCCACCACCGTCTTGCCGAACGGCCACAGCGCGTACACGCCGATGCGGAACGCCGCGATGCCGAACGGGATGGTGATGATCAGCACGAAGCAGATCAGGCCCGCCAGGAAGTACCCCAGCGCCAGCCAGAGACCGCCGAAGACCAGCCAGATGATGTTGAGCAGAATCCTCACGTGCGGTCCCTTCCGCGGGCGCGCCGGCCGGAGCGCAGCGCGAAGGTCAAGGCCAGCACGAAACCGAGCGGCCAGGCGAGAGTCAGCAGATACAGGACCAGGCCCGGCCGGCCGTCGGTGACGACGGGGGTCAGGAAGATCGCCACGACGGCGACGACCCCGACCACGAAGCAGGCCAGCGCGGCCTTGAGCAGGCCGTTGCCCGGTACGGAAGAACTGGAGGTACCCACGCATTCCACCGTAGTGCTTCCGCGGCCCGGCGCGCCTTCGCCGGACTTTCGGAAGCGGACTCCGCCACGGGTACACTGACGCATGTCTGCGCGTCCCGCACTCGAAGCGGGGCGCGTTGTTTTGCATATCCACTCGTGCCCTGCGGGGCACGGCTGTCGAGGAGCGGGTGAACGCAGTGCCTACCGGCAAGGTGAAGTGGTACGACGTGGAGAAGGGCTTCGGCTTCCTGTCCCAGGAGGAGGGCGAGGACGTCTACGTACGCGCGTCCGCGCTCCCGGCCGGGGTCGAGGGCCTCAAGCCGGGGCAGCGGGTCGAGTTCGGCATGGCCGCGGGCCGCCGCGGGCCGCAGGCCCTCAGTCTGAAACTGCTCGAGCCGTTGCCGTCGGTCCGTCAGGGTGGCCGGCGCGAGGCGGCCCCCCAGAAGCGGCACACCCCCGACGAACTGCACGGCATGGTCGAGGACATGATCAAGCTCCTCGAGGCCACCGTGCAGCCGGAGCTGCGCAGGGGCCGTCATCCCGAGCGCAAGACCGCCCAGCGGATCTCCGAGGTCATGCGCGCCGTCGCGCGCGAACTCGACGCCTGACGCCTGAACGAGAGGGGCCTTCCGGTGCTGCACCGGAAGGCCCCTCTCGCGTGCGCTGTGGCTCGGAACGCGTGCGCGTTGTGGCTCAGAACGTCTGGATGGCCCAGACCGGCGCCTGCTCCCCGGTCGCGGGCAGCTGCAGCACCACGTTCAGCAACTGCGCTCCGGGATCGGACGGCACCGTCACGGCACGGGCCTGACCGGGCGTGTAGTCACGGAACCCCTCGAAGATCTCACCGGTGCGCAGATCACCGTAGGTGACGTTGAGCCGCCAGTCGGACTCCGCGATCTCCGACGGCAGCGACAACTGCAGCGGCATGCCGGCCGGGACCTCGAGCATCACCGCCTCCAGGCCGGCGCACGTGCCGTCGGCGCTGCACAGGCCGGGATCGACCGTGACCGTACGGCCCTGCGCATACGCCGTCACCGTGGGCAGGCTCGGCGGTGCCGACCGGACGAGGGAGACCACGACCGCGGTGAGCCCGCCGATCGCGATCAGCGCCACGACCACCAGGATCGCGATCGTCTTCTTCGTCCGGGGCTGCAGTCTCATCGGGTTCCGTTTCTCGTCGTACGTCCGCCTGGCCGCGGGATGCGACCGGTGGTCTCCTGGGTGGCGTGTTCCGGGCGTTTGCCTCCGAAGCCCGGAACGACGGTGCCTCCACGGTAGGTGAGGATCGTCTGCGTCAGCCCGAGGGCCAGCACGACCGTGATCACGGTGAACCCGAGCCAGTACTCGGTGGGCAGCAGCACCCCCAGCGCCCCACCGAACACCCAGCTCAGTTGCAGCACCGTCTCCGAACGACCGAACCCGGACGCGATGGACTCCTCCGGGAGGTCCTGCTGCAGGGACGCATCCAGCGACACCTTCGCCAGGGCGCTCGCGCAGGCCCCCACCAGCGCCACCAGCGCCGCGGTGAACAGGCTGCCCGTCGCGGCGGCCAGCGCCGCGACCACCGTCACGGCCGCGGTGCAGCGCACCACGATCAAGGCCGGCCGGCCCAGGGTGAGTCGCGCGCCGGTCGCGTTGCCGGTGAAGTTGCCGACGGCGGCGGCGGCGCCGACCAGGCCCAGCATCGCGGCCTGGACCAAGGGCTCGTGCTCGGTCCTCGACTTGGCGACGAAGGCGATGAACAAGGTCAGGAAACCGGTGAGCACCCGGATCGTGCCGTTACCCCACAGTCCGGTGAGCACGGCCCGTCCCAGCGGCTGGCGACGGCCCTTCCCGCCGCCGGTGGCGCGCCCGGGTGCAGCGACCACTTCGGTGCGGGCCTCGGCACCGTGATACGACAGCGTGGCCGGCACCTCACCCTCGGTGACCTCCACCCACGAGGGGATCCGCATGCTCAGGTACGCGCCGAACGCGGTGATGGCGGCACACAGCCACAGGGCCCCGGACGAGCCGAGCAACCAGGCCGCGGCGGCGGCGACCGCCCCGGCGCCCATCGTGCCGCCCACCAGGCCGAAGACCGTCAGCCGCGAGTTCACCCGGACGAGATCGATCTCGGGTGGCAGCACCCGCGGTGTCACCGCCGACTTGAGCACGGCGAACGATTTGGACAGCACCATCATCGCGAGGGCGGCGGGGTACAGACCCCAGCTGTCGAAGTTGAACACCAGCACCACCGCGAGCACGGTGCGGGCTGCGAACGAGGTGGCCAGCGCCAGCCGACGGCCGTGCTGCAACCGGTCGAGCAGCGGGCCGATCAGCGGGGCGATCACCGCGAAGGGGGCGATCGTGATGAGCAGATACAGGGCGACCTTGGTCTTGTCCTCACCCGTCGCCGCGGAGAAGAACAGGGTGTTCGCCAGGGCCACGGCGACCGCGGCGTCGCTGGCGAAGTTCGCCATCGTCGCGTAGGTCAGGGCCGTCAGGCCCGAGCGGTCCGCGCCGTCCGCCGTGGCGGCCCGGCGGAACGTCGCGATGCCCTTGCTCGTCAGCTCCCGGCTGCGTAGCGCCGCGACGCGCGTGACCGTGAGCTTGCGCGGCATCCGCGGGGCCCGTGGGGCGTCGGCCCGCTCGCCGCGGGACGTGTCGTCGCCCCGGTGCCGGCGAGCGTCCTCGACCGGGTGCAGCGGTGGCAGGGGAGTGCGCCGCGCGGATGTGCGCCGTGGCGGCGGATAGTTGCCGTTGCCGGGGTGCGGGGCCCGGGCCGACGGGCGGGGGCGACCGCCGACGTCGGCACGACGGTCCGCGTCGTCGTGCGCGCGTTCCTCGTCCGAATCGGTCACGGCACAATTCTGTCGCACCGGGCGGATCGGCGTTCGTCGACGTACCCCACCGGTGCCGCGGTCACGGCACGAACCGCACCTCGAACATCGACGGCCAGTACTTGCCGGTGACGAGGAAGCGATCGGTACCGGGCAGGTGGGCGATTCCGTTGAGCACGTCGATGCGCTCGCGCCGGCCTTCGGTCAGGTGTTCGCGCAGCGCCCCGGCGTCCACCACAGCGGTCACCCGGCCCTCGTCCGGGTCGATGCGCAGGATCTCGTCGGTCTTCCACACGTTCGCGTACACCGCACCGTCGTCGGTGCACTCGAGTTCGTTGAGCCGGGTGGCGGCGCGGCCCTCACGCAGTACCGTGACCCGGCCCGTCTCGGCGAAGGTCCCGGGGTGCCGGAACGTCAGTTCCGCCGTGCCGTCGCTCATCACCAGCCGGTCGTTCTGTGCGCACAGTCCCCAGCCCTCCCCGTCGTAGCCGGCGCGGCCGCGTTCGGCCAGGGTGTCCCGGTCCCGAGCGATCGCGACCCCGTCCTGCCACGTCAGCTGCCACACGGTGGCGCCGGCGGCCGTGATGCCTTCGCCGAACATGTCGTCCGGCACGGGGACCCGGACCCGTTCGGCGCCGGTGGCCAGCGACCGCGCCGCGATCCACGATCGGCCGGACAGGCCGGTGCCCTCGAGCAGTTCGTCGCCGGACACCTCGAGGCCCTGAGTGAACGCGGCAGGATCGTGCGGGTACACGGCCACGACTTCGGTGCGCAGCCGCTCGACCGGCGGCCCGGGATCCGCCGGGGCGGAGCCGCACGCGGCGGCCGCCACACCGGCCACGACCGCGGCCGCGACCGCGGCTGCGACGGAGAGCGGACGTCGGCGCATGCCCACATGATGGCAGCCGAGGCTCGCGGCGACGGTTCCGTGCGGCAGAATGGGCTCCGTGAGTGGTGTGCCTTCCTCAGTTGCTTCCGGCTCCGCGTCCGCCTCTACCGAACAGCTCGTCCAGCCTCGGCTGGCCGACGCCGTCGACATCGCGCGGGCCGCGCTGCTGGACGCCGGTGAGACCGGCGTCGGCGCGTACCTGGGCGTCGCCGCCGAGGACGACTGCGCCGCCACCCACCGGTTCGCCGCGGACCTGCCCGGGTACCGAGGCTGGCAGTGGGCGGTCGTCGTCGCCGCCGCGCCCGGCTCGGATCGGGTGACGGTGAGCGAACTGGCGTTGCTGCCCGGACCGGACGCCCTCGTCGCGCCCCGGTGGGTGCCGTGGAACGAGCGGATCCGGCCCGGTGACCTCGGCCCCGGCGATCTGCTCGCCCCGCCGGCCGGGGATCCGCGCCTCGTGCCGGGCTATGTCGCCACCGGCGATCCCGAGATCGACGAGACGGCCGGCGAGATCGGCCTCGGCCGCAAACAGGTCATGAGCCTCGAGGGACGTCTCGAGGCGGCCCAGCGCTGGCACGACGGCGACTACGGTCCGGAGTCGGAGATGGCCAAGGCGGCGCCCTCGACGTGCCGGCTGTGCGGGTTCTACCTTCCCCTCGCGGGTTCCCTGCGCGCGGCGTTCGGGGTGTGCGGCAACGAGTTCGCCGCCGACGGCCACGTGGTGCATTCGGGGTACGGGTGTGGAGCCCATTCGGACACCACCCTGCCGACCGGCGCCGGATCCCCGGTCCACGAGCCCTACGACGACTCCGCTGTCGAGGTCGTTGCCCTGCCGTCCGCCGGCGAAGGTGCGCCGGCACAGGCCCGGTCCGGCGCGGACGATCGTGACGGCGCCTCCGTGGTGGTCGGCAGCGAGGCCGCGGCGGAGAACGGGACCGCCGGCACCGGGACCGCGGAGACCACCGGGACCGCGGAGACCACCGGGACCGCGGAGTCCACCGAGACCGCCGCGGTCGAGCCGCCGGAACAGACCGACTGACGATGCCGCGCCCCGACCCCTTCGGGACAGCGGCGCTGCGCGAGGGCATCCTGCTGGCCTGGGCGTCGTCCCCGACCCGGCTGCGGGAGGACGCCGCCACCGAGGCCGACCTCGTCCGGGCCGGCTACCGGAACCGGGTGCTGACCGAACTCGCGCAGAATGCGGCCGACGCCGCTGCGCGCGCGGGCGTGCCGGGGGCGCTGTGCCTGTGGCGGGACGGCGACGACCTGCACGTCGCGAACACCGGCGCGGTGCTCGACGAGACCGGCGTGCAGGCGTTGACGGCACTGCGCGCGTCGAGCAAGACGAGCGGGGTCGGCCGGTTCGGGGTCGGGTTCACCGCCGTCGCCGCGGTCAGCGCGGACATCGAGATCCGTTCGCGTTCCGGCTCGATCCACTTCTCCGCCGAACGCACCCGGGACGCGCTCGCCGACCGCGACCTACCCGTCCCGGAGTCCGGCGTTCCGGTGCTGCGCCTCGCCTGGCCGGTGCCCACGCCGCCCGCACCGGGCTGGGACACCGAGGTGGTGCTGCGGCTGCGTGCCGGCATCGACGCCGACGCGCTGCTCGGCGGGTTCGCCACGGAGGCCGTCGACCTGCTCCTCGAGCTGCCCGCCCTGACCACCGTCACGGTCGGCGATCGCGCGCTCACCCGCACCTGCACCGACACCGAGTCCGGACTGCGCGTCGTTGCCGTGGGGGAGCGGACCTGGTGGGAGTACGCGGGCCCGCACGCCCGCTGGCTCGTTCCGGTCGTGGACGGGGTGCCGGTACCGGTGTCACAGGACGTGCTGCGTGCTCCCACCCGCTCGGACGAGGAACTCTCGCTGCCCGCGCTGGTGATCGCCGACGTGCCCATGCAACCCGACCGGCGCCGCCTGCTCCCCGGCGCCCCCGTGGCCGGGCTCGCCCGCGGTTACGCCGACTTCGTCGCGGCCCTGCCCCCGCGGCAACGGCCGTCGATGGTTCCGGTTCCCGGTTTCGCACGCAGCGAGGTCGACGCGCTGCTGCGGGAGGCCGTGCTGCAGGAGCTGCGCGCGCATCCGTGGCTGCCCCCGGCCGACGGTGGCGACGATCTGCTCCCGGACCGCGCCGCCGCGCTGACCGGTCTGACCGACGAGCTCGCCGGTGTCCTCGCCGACGTCGTGCCCGGCCTGATCCGGCCCGATCTGTGCGGACCGCGGCACGCGGCGGCGCTCGGTGCCGTCGACGTGCACCGGCTCGGGCCGGCGCGGATCGCCGAGCTGCTCGCCGGTGTCGAGCGTGAGCCCGCGTGGTGGCACCGGCTGTACGAGGCGCTCACCCCGTTGGTCGTCGACGCGGTGGTCGCCGAGGAACTCGCCGCGATCCCGGTCCCGCTGTCGGACGGGCGCACCGTGACCGGGCCGAGGACCGTCGTGCTGGGCACGGACGTCGGGCCGCTGCGGCTGCCGTGGATGCGTCTCGTGCATCCCGACGCCGCGCACCCGCTGCTCACCCGGCTCGGCGCCGGCACGGTCACGGCGGCGGATCTGCTCGCGGATCCGGCGCTGCTCGCGGCGGTCGAGGACGTCGACGCCGCAGACTCCGAGGCGACGGCCGAACTGGCGGACGTAGTGCTCCGGTTGGCCGCGCAGGTACCGGCCGGGGCGGTGCCCCGGGAACTCGGAGCGCTGCTGCTGCCCGACGTCGACGGTGAACTCGTGCCCGCGGACGAACTGTTGCTGCCGGAGGCGCCCCTCGCCGAGGTGCTGGTGGCGGACGCGCCGTTCGCCACCCTCGATCCGCAGGTGGCCGAACGGTACGACGTGGACGCGCTGCGGGCGGTCGGCGTGGGATGGGGTTTCACCGTGCTGCGCGCCGAACTGCCCACCGGTCCCGATCACGACCTGCCCGACGAGGAACAGTGGTGGGAAACCCTCGACGGGGACCCCGAACTGCTCGTGGCCGTGCGCGATCTCGACCTGGTCGACGATGCGTGCTGGGACCGGGCCCTGTCGCTCCTCGTCGCCGATCCCGGCACTGCCGCGGCCCTCGACGACCGTCGCGGCTACACCGCCTGGTGGCTGCGTACCTTCGCGACGCTGGACGGCCGGACCCTCGGGCATCTGCGTGCCCCCGACGACGACGCGTTCGCCGGGCTGCTCGACCCCTGCCCGCACCCGGAGGCGGACCGTCTGCGGTCGTGTCTGGCCGCGACGGACGTCGAGAGCACCGAGACCGCCGCGCTGCTCCTCGACCTCCTCGCCGATCCCGGCCGCACCCCCGCCCCGGCCGTCACCGTCCACGCCCACGCCGCCCTGACCGCGGCGAGCGCCACCGGAGTACTCGACCTCGACGACCTGCACCTGCCCGACGCCGTCCGCAGCCTCGCCGGGACGACCGTCGATGCCGCGCACGCACTGGTCCTGGACCGGCCGTGGCTTGCCGCCGTGATTCCCGCCGACCGGCTCGTGCTCGGCACCCTGCCCACTGCGCCGGTCCTCGCCAACCTCCTCGACGTGCCCCTCGCGTCGGCCGAGGTGTCCGGCCACGTCACGGGCCCGGGGCGCGCGACCGAATGGCGGAACGAGCCGGCCGCGGTGCTCGCGGCGGCCGCCGCGGGGCGGACGCTGCCGCGCGGACCGCTCGTCGTGCACGAGCGGCTGACCGTGCGCTGCTCGGGCGCGGTCACCGGCGAGCACGAGGTCGCGTGGTGGGTGGACGGCAGCGGCACGACGCACTGCACCGCGCCGGGACTGGCCGCCGCCGTCGCGGCGCTCTCGCCGGTGGAGCCGCGATGAGTATCGACACGACGACCCTCGAGGGTGTGGTGGAGCTGCGCGAGCCCACGCTGACCGCCCTCCTCACCGCCGTCACCCACTCGGGAGGCATGACCGCGATCGCCGTCGTCACGGCGGCGCTGACGGTGCTGATGCTGCGTGCAGGCCGCCGCGACGATGCGCTGCTGCTGTCCGCGACGATCCTGACGGGCTGGCCGTTGATGAGCCTGCTCAAGCTGCAGTTCGGCCGCGAACGCCCCCCGCAGCCCGAACGACTGATAGACCTGACCACCCACTCGTTCCCGTCCGGGCACGCCATGATGACCGCGATGCTGGCGACGGTGCTCGCCGCCGTGATCGCCCGCCGGTCGCCGCCCCGCAGCCACCGAGCGCTCGTGGCGTACTGCGCTCTCGGCGCCTACACGCTCGCGGTCGGGCTCTCGCGGGTCTACCTCGCGGCGCACTGGCTGACCGACGTCGTCGCCGGGTGGGTGCTGGGGTCGCTGTGGGCGTTGCTGTGGGTGGGGTTGATCACGCGGGTGCGGGCCCGGCTGTCGCCCCGGCCGTGACACCGGGCGGCACGGCCCCTCGTCAGTCGAGTCCGACCTGCGCGCCGCGTCGGCCCAGCCGCGCGGCCCGGCGCTGCACGAGGAACACGGTGAAACCCAAGAGTCCCACGACGATTCCCGCTACGCACACGGGCAGGGCGGCCGACCACCGGTCGCCCGCGACGAGCACGACGATCGTCGCGACCGTCCACAGCGCCGTGCCGATCGCCAGTGCGGGACGGGGGTCGGCGAGGCGCCGGGTCCGCTCGGCGACCGTGTGTGCATCGTTCACGATTTCAGGCTAGTCCAGCCCGATTGCAATAATCTCCCGTTGCGACGCACCCCCACCCCAGAGCGGAAGTCGATATGGCCCAATCCTCAGAGCGGAAGTCCGGCACGGCGACCGGCACCTCCTTCCTCGACACCTATTTCAAGATCACCGAACGGGGATCGACGGTCTCGCGGGAGGTGCGCGGTGGTGTCGTCACGTTCGTCGCGATGGCCTACATCGTGGTACTCAATCCGCTGATCCTGGGCAGCTTCTCCCCGGACGACGCCACGGCCAAGGTCGACGTGCTCGGCAACATCCTGCCCGTCAACCAGGTTGCGGCCGTCACCGCGCTGGTGGCCGGACTGATGAGCATCGTCTTCGGCATCGTCGCCAACTATCCGTTCGCGATCGCGGCCGGCCTGGGCATCAACACCCTGCTGGCGGTCACCATCGCGCCCCAGGTCACCTGGCCCGAAGCGATGGGCCTCGTGGTGATCGACGGCATCATCATCGTGATTCTCGCCGTCACCGGCTTCCGCACCGCGGTGTTCAACGCGATCCCGCCCGAGCTGAAGGCCGCCATCGCGGCCGGTATCGGCGCGTTCATCGCCCTGATCGGCATGGTCGACGCCGGATTCGTGCGCCGCCTGCCGGACGCGGCCGGCACCACCGTCCCCGTCGGGCTGGGCATCGACGGTTCGATCGCCTCGTGGCCGACCGCGGTGTTCGTGTTCGGTGTGCTGCTCATGGGGGTGCTCGTCGTGCGCCGGATGCCCGGCGGTCTGCTCATCGGCATCGTCGCGACCACGGTGGTCGCGGCGATCGTCGAAGCGGTCGCCGGGGTCGGGCCGTCGCAGGGCACCGACCCGAAGGGCTGGAACCTGAGCACCCCGGAGGTGCCCGAGAAGGTCGCCGGCGTGCCGGATCTGAGCCTGGTGGGCAATGTCGACCTCTTCGGTGCGTTCACCCGGATCGGCGTGATCGCCGCGACCCTGCTCGTGTTCACCCTCGTCCTCGCCAACTTCTTCGACGCGATGGGCACGATGACCGGCCTGGGTAAGGAAGCCGGCCTCACCGACAAGGACGGCAACCTGCCCGGCATCGGCCGTGCCCTCGTCGTCGAGGGCACGGGGGCCATCGCCGGCGGTGTGGGCTCCGCGTCGTCGAACACGGTGTTTGTCGAGTCCGCCTCCGGCATCGCCGAGGGGGCGCGCACCGGTCTGGCAAACGTGGTGACCGGCGTGCTGTTCCTCGCCGCGATGTTCCTCACCCCGCTCTACGAGATGGTGCCCGTCGAGGCCGCCGCTCCGGCTCTCGTGGTGGTCGGCGCCCTCATGATCGGGCAGGTCCGCGACATCGACTTCACCCAGTTCGCCATCGCGTTGCCCGCGTTCCTCACGATCGTCGTCATGCCGTTCACGTACTCGATCGCCAACGGCATCGGCGTCGGCTTCATCACGTGGGTCGTCCTGCACGCCGCGGCCGGGAAGGCGCGGTCGGTGCACCCGTTGCTGTGGGTGGT
The DNA here is from genome assembly GCF_041414735.1 of Rhodococcus sp. GXMU-t2271. Taxonomy (NCBI): domain Bacteria; kingdom Bacillati; phylum Actinomycetota; class Actinomycetes; order Mycobacteriales; family Nocardiaceae; genus Rhodococcus; species Rhodococcus sp. GXMU-t2271. The sequence continues at coordinate 96,581 of NZ_JAUIZP010000022.1, read as the reverse complement.
GGCGGGCTTGTTCGTCGCCTACTTCGCGGTGGACCCGATCACCGAACTGCTCACCTGACATGCGGCGCGATGTGTCCGGTCGGTCCCGTATTGTGCACGCCATGACATCGGAACATCGCACGCTCGCCGGCGACCTCTCGTTGGCAGTCGTGCGCCTGACGCGCCATTTGCGGGGGCGGCGCTCCGATTCCCGGGTGTCCCTGACTCAGCTGTCGGCCATGAGCACGCTGAGGCAGGAGGGAGCGATGACCCCCGGTGTGCTGGCCGCACGCGAGAAGGTCCAGCCGCCGTCCATGACGCGGGTGATCGCCTCGCTCGACGAGCTCGGGCTCGTCGAGCGGACCCCGCATCCCACGGACGGCCGGCAGATCATCGTCTCGCTCTCGGACGCGGGCCGGGCACTGCTGATCGACGAACAGCAGGCCCGCGAGGCGTGGCTGACCGAACGCCTCGCCACCTTGGACGAGGCCAGCCTCGCCACGCTCGGGGACGCGGTGGAGATCATCAACAAGCTGGTCAGCGAAGCGGAATGAGCCGATCCCGGTCCTCGTGGCCGGGATGTGTTCGGTGAACCCGCCGACGGGTCCGGGACGTGGCCTGGGAGAATCGACGGCGTGGTGCACATCGTCGACATCGAGGATCCCGCCGACCCCCGGCTGGGCGACTTCCGAGACCTCAACTCGTCGGATCGCCGGCCCGATCTGCCGGCCGGCAAGGGACTGGTGATCGCGGAGGGCGTGCTCGTCGTCCAGCGGATGCTCGACTCGCGGTTCACCCCCGGCAGCCTGCTCGGGGTGGATCGTCGTCTCGGTGAACTCGCCGACGACCTGCGCGACGTCGACGTGCCGTTCTACCGCACCTCGGCCGAGGTCATGGCTGAGGTCGTCGGCTTCCACCTCAACCGCGGGGTGCTCGCCGCGGCGCGCCGGCCACCGGCGCTCGACCTCGACGACGTCCTGGAGAAAGCCACCACCGTGGCGGTGCTCGAGGGTGTCAACGACCACGAGAACCTCGGCTCGATGTTCCGCAACGCCGCCGGCCTCGGTGTCGATGCCGTCGTGTTCGGCAAGGGCTGCGCCGACCCGCTGTACCGACGGTCGGTGCGGGTCTCGATGGGCCATGTGCTGCGAGTGCCGTTCGCGCACGCCGAACGGTGGCCGCACGATCTGGACCGGCTGCGGGGGCGCGGCTTCCAGCTCATCTCGCTCACCCCGAATCCCGAGGCCGTGCCGCTGGCCGAGGCGATGACGGGGGAGAAGGTCGCGCTGCTCCTCGGTGCCGAGGGTCCGGGGCTGAGCGAGCACGCGATGCGCGCGACGGACGTGCGGGCGCGCATTCCGATGGCCCCGGGCACCGACTCGCTCAACGTCGCCACGGCCGCGGCGATGGCGTTCTACGAGCGGGTACGGATCCCGCGGTGATCGCGCCCCCGCGCGCCCCGTCGACACCGTGGTCGACGGGGCTGACGCTGACGGGTTTCGCCCTCGTCGTCACCGTGGTGACGATCGTGGCGTTCGGGCTCGAACTCGGGCGCGTGCACCCACTGCTCGCGGTGATCGTCAACCTCGTCGTCGCCGCCGGGATCGCCCCCACCCTGTGGTGGTGGCGTCGGGTACCGCTGTGGCGGTGGATCGCCGCCGGTGTCGCCGCCGGTGTCCCGGTCGGCTGGATTGCACTGCTCGCCGCGGCGGCGTTCTGAGCCGATCCACAGCCGCGAACGAATCTGCCAGCCGCACCGGCTATTCCGCGCGCGTACGTCCGGACAGTACGCGGCCGGGCGCGGAGATCCGGCGCGGCCACCACCGCCGTCGTGCGGGCCGGGCGCCCGGCGCGTCCCGGTCGGTGGGCGGCCGCTCGCCCTCGCGGTACAGCTCGAAGCCCCACACTTCGATCTCGTGGGGGTCGAGCTCGCCGTCGGCGCGGCCCGTGTAGCGGAACCCGAGCCACGCGGCGTTGGCGGCCTCGGCGAACCGGCGGGGGTGGAACGGCAACGCCTCGGGGTGGGGCAGCACGTCCAGTGGCCAGCGGATGGGGAACTCTCCGCCCCAGAACGGCCGCTCCCACACGAACGGCAGCCCGTCGTCCTCGACGATGTCGACGGGCGTGGCGTCGAACGCTCGTCGCAGCGTGCCGCGCCGCCAGGCACCGACGGCGCCGCGTGCCCCGGTGGGATCCGACACGACGAGATAGGTGTTCTCGGACGCGACGGTGTGCCTCCAGCGTTCGGGCAGCTGCGACGGACGCATGACCGCCAGGTCCGGACTGCACACCACCGTCACACCCGGGAAGCTGCCCACGTAGACCCGGCCGGCCGTCCCGGCCGCGGCCTGCGCGAGCGGCACCCGGCCCAGCGGCTCGGACGACAGTCCCGGATGCAGCCGGCCGACGAGTGCGTGGGCCGTCGTGCAATCGGCCCGCGCATCGCGCAGCACCTCGCCGGGGTCGGGGGCGTCGACGTACCAGATGGTCGACACCGTCGCGGCCGCCATCGGTGGGTCCGGCTCTCAGCCGCGCCCGTTGCTGCGCACGCCGAGCAGCACGTCGTCCCACGAGGGCAGGGCAGGCTTACCGCGCTTGTCCTTACCCGGATTCTGCTGCGGCGCCAGCTTCGGCCGGTCCTCGTCCACGGCGGGGTCGGGCAGGCTCGCCGCCGCGGGACGGACCTCCTCGACCTCCGCGTCGATGACCGCGGGCGGCGGATCGAGAGTGAGCGTCTCGGCGACGACGTCCTCCCGGTCGGACCCGTCGTTGTCTCCGGTGTCGTCGACGTCGCGCGCCGTGTACACCGGCGTGAGGCAGCGCAGCGGCCGCCCGCAGTCCGGATCGATCAGTTCGGTGGCGGTGTCGTCGAGCGGGAGGATCGTGCCGCCGTGGGCGTCGGGCTGGTAGCGCCAGTGCGCGGCGTTGGTGGACCGGCCGGCGTCCCACTGCAATTGAGCCACCCAGTGACCCTCGTCGTCGCGCCACGCGTCCCAGGTGGCGGCGTCGATGCTGTGCCCGCGGGCACGGAAGGCCTGGGCGACGATCTCGGCGAGGGTGTGCACGGCCGGGCCGTCCGGACGCAACGGATGACCCTGCTGAGCCATCTCGGCCGCGCGGGAGCGCTCGAGGAGCACCGGGTAGGCGAACCGCTCCACCTTCGCGAGCGGGATCCCGGCCTCCTCGGCGACCTGCTCGACGGAAGCGCCGCAGCGGATGCGAGCCTGGATCTCGCGGGGGCGCAGCTGACTGGTGGTCTCGATCTGGATCTGCCCGAGGCGGGCGAGGTCACCTCGGGAGGCGGCGCGGAGCGTCTCGTCGATCGGGATGCGGAATCTGTCGCCGTTTCCGGGATCGGCGAGCACGACGTGCGTTCCGTCGGGCTCGAGGCCGACCACTCGAAGCTCTCGCACCATGACCTCCTCGCGGGGAATCGCGATTGACCCGCCCGACTGTAACGGACTCGTGATCCCTGCGGAGCAGGACACGCCGACACGCCGGGGGCCCGGTGGCGCGAATCCGCCGACGTGGCGCTATTGTCCAAGGTTTCCCCGAAAGTCTCGACTCGTTGTCGAGAGTTCGGGAAGGCTCCCGGACGGCGAACGGGGCCGGACCCGACCCGGATCCGACCCCGCCCCGAACGGTCGCGCGACCGTTCTACATCCGATCGACCACCCAGTCGATGCACTTGGTCAGCGCAGTGATGTCCTCGGGGTCGATCGCCGGGAACATGCCGACGCGCAGCTGGTTGCGGCCCAGCTTGCGGTACGGCTCGGTGTCGACGATCCCGTTGGCGCGCAGGATCTTCGCCACCTGCGCGGCATCGACCGAGTCGGCGAAGTCGACGGTGCCGACCACCTGGGAGCGCAGCGCCGGATCGGCGACGAACGGGGTGGCGTACTCGGAGGCCTCGGCCCACGCGTACAGCCGCGACGACGAGTCCGCGGTACGGGCGGTCGTCCACGCCAGGCCGCCGTTGCCGTTCATCCACTCGATCTGGTCGGCCAGCAGCAGCAGCGTGCCCACCGCGGGGGTGTTGTACGTCTGATCCTTCGTGCTGTTGTCGACGGCGATCGGCAGCGACAGGAACTCGGGGGTGAAACGGCCCGAGGCCTTGATCTCGTCCACCCGCTCCAGCGCGGCCGGGCTCATCAGTGCGATCCACAGGCCACCGTCGGCGGCGAAGCACTTCTGCGGCGCGAAGTAGTAGACGTCGAAGTCCTCCGCGGCGACGGGCAGGCCGCCGGCGCCGGACGTCGCGTCGATGGCGATCAGGGCGTTCTCGGAGCCGGCCGGGCGGGTGACCGGCACCGCGACCCCGGTCGAGGTCTCGTTGTGGGCCCAGCCGATGAGGTCGGCCGATCCGTCGGCGACGATCTCCGGTGCGGTACCCGGCGCGCTGTCCACCACGATCGGGTCACCGATCAGCGGGTTCTTCTTGGCGACGGTGGCGAACTTCGACGAGAACTCGCCGTAGGTGAAGTGCTGAGACTTCTCCCGGATCAGGCCGAACGCCGCAGCGTCCCAGAACGCGGTGGTGCCGCCGTTGCCGAGCACCACCTCGTAGCCGTCGGGGAGGGAGAACAGCTCGCGCAGACCCGAACGGATGCGGGCGACGACGTCCTTGACGGGCTTCTGCCGGTGGCTGGTACCGAACACCGAGGCACCGACCTCGACCAGGGACTGCAGCTGCTCGGGACGAACCTTGGATGGACCGCAGCCGAAGCGGCCGTCGGCGGGCTTGAGATCGGCGGGAATGATCGGTGTAGCGTCAGCCATCGGTATGCGTGTCCTAAACGTCGAGGAACGAGTGCACCGGTAGTCTAGACGGCCCCCCCCGAACGGCCGGACGGACGGGCGCCAGGTGCGGGGCCCGTCCGTCCGGTTCGGTGGATCAGTTGTGGGTGATGGAATCCCAGCCCTCGACGCTCTCCGGGCTGCGGGCATCCGGGCCGGTGTAGATCGCGGCCGGACGCACCAGCTTGCCCAGGCGCTTCTGCTCGAGGATGTGCGCGCACCAGCCGGCGGTGCGGCCGCAGGTGAACATCGCCGGCATCATCGCGGCCGGGACCTCGGCGAAGTCGAGGATCACCGCGGCCCAGAACTCGACATTGGTCTCGATGGCCCGGTCGGGGCGACGCTCGCGCAGTTCGGCGAGGGCGGCCTGCTCCAGCGCGGCGGCGACCTCGTAGCGCGGCGCGTTCAGTCGCTTCGCGGTGTCGCGCAGCACCCGCGCGCGGGGGTCCTCGGCGCGGTAGACGCGGTGCCCGAAGCCCATCAGCTTCTCCTTGCGGTCGAGGATGCCCTTGACCAGCGCGCGGGCGTCGCCGGTGCGCTCGGTCTCCTCGATCATCGGCAGCACCCGAGCCGGGGCCCCACCGTGCAGCGGGCCGGACATCGCGCCGACCGCGCCGGACAGTGCGGCGGCGACGTCGGCGCCGGTGGAGGCGATGACGCGGGCGGTGAAGGTGGAGGCGTTCATGCCGTGCTCGGCGGCCGAGACCCAGTACGCGTCGATCGCGGCGACGTGCGCCGGGTCGGGCTCACCCTTCCACCGCACCATGAACCGCTCGGTGACGGTCGCGGCCTCGTCGATGCGCTTCTGCGGCACGGCGGGCTGGTAGATGCCGCGCGCGGACTGCGCGACGTACGACAGGGCCATCACCGCGGCGCGGGCGAGGTTCTCCCGCGCGGTGGCGTCGTCGATGTCGAGCAGCGGCTCGAAGCCCCAGATGGGGGCGAGCATCGCCAGGCCGGCCTGGACGTCGACGCGGACGTCGCCGGTGTGGATCGGCAACGGGAACGGCTCGGCCGGAGGCAGGCCCTGGCCGAACTTGCCGTCGACCAGCAGGGCCCACACGTCTCCGAACGTGACCCCGCGCGTGACGAGGTCCTCGATGTCGACGCCGCGGTAGCGCAGCGAGCCGCCGTCCTTGTCGGGTTCGGCGATATCACTGGTGAAGGCGACGACGCCTTCGAGGCCGGCGACGAAATCCTCGGGTACAGACGCGCGCGATGCCATGACGGTTGGGCTCTCCTCGTTCGGTGCAACCCGGTCCGGGCAGCACTGCCGGTGAAGCGGGACTCGGCGGATGTGATCGGCGCCCCACTCCGTTCGTCGGTGCGACTGTAGTCCCCCGGGCGGGAGGATCGGCGCCCGGATACCCGGGAGTAGTGTCCAGCATCGTGTCCACCGATCCACGGCCCGGCGCCGAGAACACCGAGGGGCTGCCTGCGAGTGCGGCCGAGCACGCCGATCTGGCGTCGATGCGTGTCGACTACACCCCCGCCGGACCGCAGAGCGCGTCCGCCGTCGACGAGGACCTCGAACCCGAGTGGCTCACCGACGGGTGGTTGCCGGTGCTGCGCCGCTGGCTCCTCGACGCCGCCGCGGCAGGGCTGCCCGAACCGAACGCGATGGTGCTCGGCACCGTCGACGAGCACGGCCGGCCCGTCACCCGCACCGTGCTGTGCAAGGGGGTCGACGCGGACGGGGTCACCTTCTTCACCAACTACGACTCGGACAAGGGCCGGCAGCTCGCCGCGACGCCCTACGCGTCGGCCACCTTCACCTGGGTCCCGATCTTCCGCCAGGTCACCGTCCGCGGACCCGTCGAGCGGGTCGGTGCGGAGGAGACCGCCGAGTACTGGCATTCCCGGCCTCGCGGCTCCCGCCTGGGCGCGTGGGCCTCGCAGCAGTCCCGGCCGATCGAGTCCCGGGCGGCGCTCGAGCATGCGCTCGTCGAGGTCGCCGAGCGCTACGGCATGGACGCCGAGATCCCGGTGCCGCCGCACTGGGGTGGACTGCGGATCCGCCCCGAGTCGGTCGAGTTCTGGCAGGGCCGGCCCAACCGCCTGCACAACCGGGTGCGGACCCGGCTGGTGGACGGGCGGTGGATCACCGAGCGTCTGCAGCCGTGAGGCGGCTGCTCGCCGACACCACACCGCTCGAGAACCGCGACTACCGCCGGTTGTGGACCGCCGGCATCGTCACGGTCGTCGGCGCCCAGCTCAGCGTCGTCGCGGTGCCCCAACAGATCTACGAGATCACCCGCAGCTCGGCGTACGTCGGCCTGACCGGTGTGTTCGCCCTCGTCCCGCTCGTGGTGTTCGGACTGTGGGGCGGTGCGCTGGCCGACGTGATGGACCGGCGCCGGCTGCTCACCTTCACCACGCTGGGTATGGGTGTGACGTCCCTGCTGCTGTGGGCGCAGGCCGCCGCGGGCCTGGCGAACGTGTGGCTGGTGCTGGTGCTGTTGTCGCTGCAGCAGGCCTGCTTCGCGGTCAACCAGCCGACCCGCGGCGCGGTGATCCCGCGACTCATCCCGAAAGGGCAACTGGCGGCCGCTAATTCGCTGAACATGACGGTGATGCAATTCGGAGCGATCGCCGGGCCGCTGCTCGCGGGCGCTCTGATCCCCGTCCTCGGTCTGCCCACGCTGTACCTGATCGACACCGTCGCGCTGCTCGCGACGCTGTGGGCGGTGCTCGCGTTGCCGCCGATCCCCCCGACCGGTCAGGCCCGGCGTGCCGGCCTGCGCGAGGTGCTCGACGGGTTCCGCTACCTGTCCACCCAGAAGATCCTGCTCGCCTCCTTCGTCGTCGACATCGTCGCGATGGTGTTCGGCATGCCGCGGGCGCTGTTCCCGCAGATCGCGCACGACTCGTTCGGCGACCCCGCCGAGGGCGGGTTCGCGCTCGGGTTGCTGTTCGCCGCGATGTCGGTCGGTGCGGTGCTCGGTGGGGTGTTCTCCGGCTGGTTGCCGCGGGTGCGCCGGCAGGGGCTGGCGGTAATCGTGTGCATCGTCGCCTGGGGCCTGGCGATGGTCGGCTTCGGCGTCGCGGTCGGTCTCGCGGAACCGGGCGGCACCGCGGTGTGGCTGTGGGTCGCCCTGGCGTTCCTCGCGTTCGGCGGCGCGGTCGACATGGTCTCGGCGGCATTCCGTTCGACGATGCTGCAGTCCGTCGCCACCGACGAGATGCGGGGCCGGCTGCAGGGCGTGTTCATCGTCGTCGTCGCCGGCGGACCCCGCATCGGCGACGTCCTGCACGGCGGGGCGGCAGCGTTGGTGGGCACGGCGGTCGCCGCGGCGGGCGGCGGGGTCCTCGTCGTGGTCGGTGTGCTGGTGTGTGTGCTCGCCTTCCCCGCGTTCGTGCGGTACCGGGTGGACCGCACGATCCACTGACCCGTCCACCGACGGAGTTCGTGCGATATCCACCCGGGCAGGGCACGATGGACGGACGTGATCGCAAGCCCTGAAGCGGGAGCCGGTATGCCATCGAATCGTTCCGTCCGATCGCCGGACCGCAACGGAGTGGGGACCGCGGCCCTCGTTGCGGGCATCGTCGCCGCAGGGTGTGCCTTCCTCCCCTTTCTCGGTGAGCTGGTCACGATCCCCGCAGGGGTGGCTGCGGTGGTGTGCGGCTGGGTCGGCCTGGGCCGGGTGGACAAGGGCTCGGCGACGAACCACGGGGAGGCCCTGGCGGGTGCGGTCCTGGGGATTGCGGCACTGTTCGTGGTGTTCGTCGTCTTCGCGGCAACGCACACTGCGAGCGGATGATCACCCGCACATTCGCGGAACCCACCCCGGCCTCTCACCGATCGGCGCCGGGCCGTTCGTTTCCACGGGGCACCGGCATGCTCGGGGTATGGGAATCCGTCACCGCCACGGATCCTCGCGCCGCCACACCTGAGGCAGGTGCAGCTCCACCCCGTCGCGCTCGGCGAGCGCGCCGAGGACCCGCATGGTGACGTCGAGGTCGTCCCCGGCGTAGGGCAGCGCGCGCAGCGGCCGGTCGAGCGGGCGGAAGAAGTCGTCCCAGTGCACGAGCACCGCCCGGCGCGCGCCGACCGTGCCGACGGTCTCCGCCCAGTAGCTGCGGATGTACTCCTCGCTCTGCACCCCGAGCTGGCCGACGCCGAGATAGACGACCTCCGCGCGCCGGCCGGCCAGCGCCCCCGGCCGGAAACCGGCACTGCCCTGGATCAGCAGGGAACGGCCGTCGGCGTGCGCGACGAACGTCGACCACGCCTCACCGCACCGGTACGCCCCGGCCCGCGCGGGCGGGACGACGGGCGCGTCGATCGTGCCCGGGTAGCGGTCCGGCGGACAGTGCTCCGACGCGACGAGCGTGACGGTGAACCCGCCGAACCGCAGCGGCTCGCCGGGCGTGGCGACGACGATCCGCTCCGGCGGGAGGCCGTGCCCCCGCCCGACGTTCGCCGTCGATTCACCGCCGACGAGCACCGCACCCGTCCGCTCGGCGACGACCGCGGAGTCGAGTACGTGGTCGAAGTGGCTGTGGACGGGTAGGACGGCCGCGAGTCGCGTCGCGCCGGCCCGGGTCAGGCACGCGTCGATCCGGGCCGGGTCGGGTGCGAGCCGGCCCAGCGCGACGGCACCGAGGCTCGGGCGGGTGAAGAAGCCGTCGGTCAGCAGCGCGTCGGTGCCGTCGTCGACGAGCAGGGTGGAGACCCCGAGGAACGTCACGGCCGTGCGGGACGCCGCCGTCGCGGCGGGGACGTCGAACCGGTCGGCGTAGGCGGCGAGGTCCGGGCGGCCGAGGCGCAGTCGCATCCGGTCATCGTAGGTGCGGAGGCACCCCGGCGGGCCGATCCGGCCCGACGACCCCACCGCGATGGGCGAGGTCGCCGCCGCGATCGTCGATTCCCCGACCCGCCGCGCCCGTCCGCGGGACACTGGGCCCATGTCCGATCCGACGAACTACCGGATCCGAAGGGGTGGGTACCGCGCGGAGGTCTCCAGCTCGGGGGCGGCGCTGCGGGTACTCGAGCACGAAACGGCGGACGGGCCGTACCCGCTGACGGAGAGCTGGCCGGCGAACGAACGGCCCCCGCTGCGCTCCGGCACGGTGCTCGCCCCGTGGCCGAACCGCATCCGGGACGGGCACTTCTACTTCGACGGCATCGAGCACCAGCTCGCGCTCACCGAACCCGAACGCGGCAACGCGGTCCACGGATTCGTCTGGCATCGAGATTGGGTTCTGGTTTCCCACAACGACTTCCGAGTCGAGCAGGCGCTGGATGTGGGACTGCACAAGGGGTGGCCGTACCAGCTGCGGCTCACCGTGAGCCACGAGGTGGGCGACGACGGCCTCACCGTCACACACACCGCCACCAACGTCGGCGGCTACCACTCGCCGTTCGGGCTCGGCGTGCATCCGTACGTCCGGGCGGGCGACGCGCCGCTCGACGAGTGCACGCTGCGCCTGGCCGCCGGCACCCGGCTGCCGATCGATCCCGGCCGCGGACTGCCGAACGCGTACTCGCAGCCGGTCGAGGACACCGACTTCGACTTCACCTCGCCGCGATCGCTGCGCGGAGTCGAGCTCGACGCCCCGTACAGTGCACTCGACGTGGACGTGGACGGCCGGGCCCGGCACGACCTGCGTGGCCCCGACGGGCGGGGTGTGCGGTTGTGGGCCGGGCGCGAGTTCGGCTGGCTGCAGGTGTTCACCGCCGGCGCCGTGCCCGAGCTCGAGTATCCGGGACGGGGGCGTGCGCTGGCGCTCGAACCGATGACGTGCCCGCCGGACGCCTTCAACCTCGGCATCGATCTCGTCGTGCTGCAGCCCGGACAGACCTGGACGGGCCGGTGGGGCCTGACCGCGCTGGCGTCCGCATGACGGGATCCTGCACCGCGGGTGCGGGACACGGGCGGGTGCTCACCGCACCGGCGGCGGGAACGTGATATGCAATATCGACGCAGGTGAGCGCCGTGCCGGAGGGGGTTCTCGGACGGCCCGGCGCCCCGGCGGCGCGTCTGCGCACAGGTGCGATCAGGGACCTTCGACGGACCCTCCCTGGGCACATGGCCTGCGCAAGGGCTAGGTTCTACGTGAATGTTCGGCAGAATCGCTTTGATCTGAGCTTGAGAGGGATCCTTCGTGCCCGCTGAGAATGACACCCGACCCACCCTCAGCTACCCCGGTGGCGAGCACACAATGTCTATCGCCAAGGCGACGGAAGGCAACGACGGCATCGAGCTGGGCAAGCTCCTTGCGGAGACCGGGTACACCACCCTTGACCCCGGTTTCGTCAACACCGCCTCCACCACGTCGGCCATCACCTTCATCGACGGGGAGAAGGGCATCCTGCGCTACCGCGGGTACCCCATCGAGCAGCTGGCGGAGAAGTCCACCTTCATCGAGGTCAGCTACCTGCTGATCTACGGTGAGCTGCCCACCGCGGATCAGCTCGAGGTCTTCACCGACAAGATCCGCCGGCACACGCTGCTGCACGAGGATCTCAAGCGCTTCTTCGACGGCTTCCCGCGCAACGCGCACCCGATGCCCGTCGTCTCCAGCGCCGTCAACGCCCTCTCGGCGTACTACCAGGACGCGCTCGACCCCGACGACCCGGAGCAGGTGGAGCTGTCCACCATCCGGCTGATGGCCAAGCTGCCGACCATCGCGGCCTACGCCTACAAGAAGTCGGTCGGTCAGCCGTTCCTGTACCCGGACAACTCGCTGAGCCTGGTCGAGAACTTCCTGCGCATGACCTTCGGCTTCCCGGCCGAGCCGTACCAGATCGACCCGGAGGTCGCGCAGGCCCTCGACATGCTGCTGATCCTGCACGCCGACCACGAGCAGAACTGCTCGACGTCGACGGTGCGTCTCGTCGGTTCGTCCGACGCCAACCTGTTCACCTCGATCTCGGGTGGTATCAACGCCCTGTGGGGCCCGCTGCACGGCGGCGCCAACCAGGCCGTCCTCGAGATGCTCGACGAGATCAAGTCCTCCGGCGGAGACGTCAAGGAGTTCGTCCGCAAGGTCAAGAACAAGGAGGCCGGTGTCAAGCTCATGGGCTTCGGACACCGCGTCTACCGCAACTACGACCCGCGCGCCGCCATCGTCAAGAAGACGGCGGACTCGATCCTGAACAAGCTCGGTTCCGGCGACGAACTGCTCGAGATCGCGATGAAGCTCGAGGAGGCTGCGCTCACCGACGACTACTTCATCGAGCGCAAGCTGTACCCGAACGTCGACTTCTACACCGGCCTGATCTACCGGGCGATGGGCTTCCCGGATCGCATGTTCACCGTGCTGTTCGCGCTCGGCCGCCTGCCCGGCTGGATCGCGCACTGGCGCGAGATGCACTCCGACCCGACCCTGAAGATCGGCCGCCCGCGGCAGATCTACACCGGCTACACCGAGCGCAACTACAGCAGTATCGACGCGCGCTGACCCGTCCCCTACCGGAAGACCGACACATGAGCAGCAAGCCCGAGATCGAATTCCAGGAAGGCCCGGCTCCGACCGGTCTGGTCGTCAAGGACCTCACCGTCGGCGACGGCGCCGAGGCGACGCCCGGGGCCAAGGTCGAGGTCCACTACGTCGGCGTCGAGTTCGACTCCGGCGAGGAGTTCGACTCGTCGTGGAGCCGGGGCGAGTCCATCACCTTCCCGCTCAGCGGCCTGATCGCCGGCTGGCAGGAGGGCATCCCCGGCATGCGGGTCGGTGGCCGCCGTCAGCTGACGATCCCGCCGGAGATGGCGTACGGCCCGGCCGGTTCGGGGCACCGCCTCGCCGGCAAGACCCTGGTGTTCGTCATCGACCTGCTCGGGGTCGAGGCCAAGCCCGAGGTGCCGGAGATCGAACCGGCCACCGGGCCGGCCCCCGCCGAACTCGTGATCGAGGACATCACCGTCGGTGACGGGACCGAGGCGCAGCCGGGGTCGGTCGTCGACGTGCACTACCACGGCGTCGAGTACGACACGAACGACGTGTTCGACTCGTCGTTCGCCCGCGGCGAGTCCGTCAAGTTCCCGCTCGGCCGGCTCATTCCCGGCTGGCAGGAGGGCATCCCCGGCATGAAGGTGGGCGGTCGCCGCAAGCTGACGGTGCCCCCGCAGCTCGCCTACGGCCCGGCCGGGTCCGGGCACCCGCTCGGCGGCAAGACCCTGGTCTTCGTCATCGACCTCCTCGGCACCGAGTAGGTCCCGCGCACGGCCGAAGCCCCGCACCGCTTTTCGCGCTGCGGGGCTCCGTCGCATCGGGGTGCCCCGGGGTCAGTGCCGGACGAAGGGAGTGGGGGCGATGTCGCCGCTGTCGAGGAAGTGCCACTGATCGTCGCTGCGGCAGATCCGCCCGTCGAACCGGGAACCGGCGTTGCGGAACTCGGTGCGCAGGAAGTTGCCGTTCCGGTCGAAATGCGTGATCGCGCAACCACGGTCGCGGCGATCGTGGTCGTCGTGGTGGTCCGAGGACGCGGCCGCCGTCCCGGCGCCGCCGAAGACGGGCAGGGCGATCAGCGCGGCGGTGACGATCAGCTTGCGGCTCTTCGACATTCGGATCTCCTGGGATCGGTGGAGGGGATGCATACGATCCTGCGCCCGCCCCGTCCCGTGTCGTAGGGACCCGAGGGGTGGAATACGGTCACCCCGCGGCGAACCGCACCGTCAGCCGGGCCCCGCCGAGCGGGCTCTCCGCCAGCCGCGCGGTACCGCCGTGCAACGCCGCCTGCTGCGCCACCAGCGCCAGGCCCAGACCCGAACCGCCCCGGGCGGCGCCGCTGCCCCGGCGGAACCGTTCGAACACCACGCCGCGCTCGACGGCCGGCACCCCGCGGCCGTCGTCGTCGACGGTGAGCACGGTGTCGGTGCCCTCGGCGGCGACCGTCAGCCGGATCCGGCGGGCACCGCCGTGCCGTACCGAGTTGGCCACGGCATTGTCGACGACGAGCCGCAGCCCGCTCGGCAGCGCCCGGATCTCGCGCCCCGGCTCGCCGACCACCTCGATCTGCACGCCGGGATGCCGGCTCGTCGCGTCGGCGGCCGCGGCGTCGCAGATCTCCACCGGGTCGGTGGGCACGAAGTCCCGAGAGGTGGACAGATCGCCGCGGGCGAGCCGCTCGAGGTCGTCGAGCGTGGATTCGACCCGGCTCTGTGTGCGGGTGAGGTCGTCGAGGATCTCGGTGCGTTCCTCGACGCTCAGGACGTCACCGGCCGGGTCCAGGGTGGAGAGGACCTCGAGGTCGGTGCGCATCGCGGTCAGCGGGGTCCGCAGCTCGTGTGCGGCGGCGGCTGCGAAGTCCCGCGCCGTGGCGAGAGCGGCGTCGGTGGCGGCCTGGGCGCGGGCGACGTCGTTGAGCATGTCGCCGGCTGCGGCAGCGAGCTCGTCGGCCTCGCGGATGCCGGAGCGCCGCGGCTCGAGGGTGGGTTCGCGGGCCACGATCCGGCGGGTGAGGTCGACCAGGGGTCGCACGGCGCGGCCCCCGAAGATCCAGCCGAGGGCCGTCGCGACCGCGACGGCGATCGCACCGGCGACGGCGAGCTGCCGGTGCTGCTCGGTCGTGATGTCCTGTGCCTCGGCATAGGGCACCGCGACGGACAGGAGCGAGGGCAGCCGGTCGGTCGGCGCGGTGTACGTCCGGTAGGCGGTGCCGCCGAGATCGACGGTATGGGCGCCGGGGGAGAGGACGGGCAGTTCGGTCGGGGTGCTGCTGAGCAGTCCGCCGGATTCGGTGCGGATGGTGACGGCGAAGGCTCCGGCGTCGCCCAGCGCGGGCAGGAACAGGCCGGCGGTGCCGGCATTGGCGACCAGTACCTGTGTGGCCGTCTCGAGGCGGCGATCGAGCTGCGCGAGGTTGTTCCGGGTGATCGCCAGAGCGACGAGCACACCCAGGACCGCGACGACGAGCGTGGTGCCGAGCGCAGTGGCCGCGGCGACCCGCGCACGCAGCGAGAAGCGTTGCGTCATCCCGCATCCCGCAGCACGAAGCCCACCCCACGCACGGTGTGCAGCAGCCGCGGCCGCCCCCCGGCTTCGAGCTTGCGGCGCAGGTACCCGACGAACACGTCGACGACGTTGGTGTCCGCGTCGAAGTCGTAGCCCCACACGAGGGCCAGCAGCCGGTCGCGGCTCAGGACGATGCCCGCGTTGCGGACGAGTACCTCGAGCAGTTCGAACTCGCGCTTGGTCAGCTCCACCTCGGTGCCGTCGAGGCGCACCCGGCGACCCGCGGTGTCGAGCTCGAGCCCGCCGGCCCGGACGACGGAGCCGGCGCCGGGAGTGCCGGGCGCGCTGCGCCGCAGCATCGCCCGGATCCGTGCGACGAGCTCGGCGAGCACGAAAGGCTTCGTCAGGTAGTCGTCGGCGCCGGACTCGAGCCCCGCGATCCGGTCGCCGACGGTGCTGCGGGCGCTGAGCACGCAGATCGGGATGTCGTTGCCGTTCGAGCGCAGAGCGGTGACGACCCCGGTGCCGTCGAGGACCGGCATGTTCATGTCGAGCACCATCGCGTCCGGCCGCCGGCGCGCGACGACGTCGAGCGCCTGTGTCCCGGTCGCGGCGGTGAGCACGTCGAATCCGGACAGGCGCAGCCCGCGCTGCAACGAGGACAGGACGTCCTCGTCGTCGTCGACGACGAGGACGGTGGCTGGTTCGGTCAC
Source organism: Rhodococcus sp. GXMU-t2271 (assembly GCF_041414735.1). Taxonomy (NCBI): domain Bacteria; kingdom Bacillati; phylum Actinomycetota; class Actinomycetes; order Mycobacteriales; family Nocardiaceae; genus Rhodococcus; species Rhodococcus sp. GXMU-t2271. The sequence goes on along the minus strand of NZ_JAUIZP010000022.1, from coordinate 81,189 downwards.
CCCTGCATTGTGCCCGCGCCGAGCATGCCGAGGACGAGCTCGACGTAGTTCCCGGCCAGGGTGTCGACGTCGATGCGGCCGGGCTGGTACCAGCGGGCGACGTCGATGCCGAGCGACAGGATCGCCAGGGCGGTGGTCGGCACGTCCCGGACGGAGAAGACCCCGGCCGCGATGCCGTGCTCGATCTCGGCGCGGATCACGGCATCGGTGTCGCGGCGGATCGCCGCGATCGTCCGGTAGTGCTCCGGGGTGAGGGCGTGCAGCTCGTACTGCGACACCCGGCAGACGGTGTGGTGCACCGCGTGGGTGCGGACGAAACCGTCCACGATCGCCCGCATCCGGCCGGCCGGGTCGGTAGTGGAGGCGGCGGCGGCGACGACGGCGTCGAGGACGTGCTGATGCCCGATACGGCTGACCTCGAACAGCACCTCCTCCTTGGACTTGAAGTGCACGTACAGCGCGGCCGGGCTCAGGCCGGCACCGACGGAGATGTCACGGGTGGTGGTGGCGTGGTAGCCGCGCCGGGCGAAGGACTCCACGGCCGAGCCGATGAGACGACGCGCGACGTCGGATTCGACCTCGGTGAAGATACCGGCGAGGTCGTCGGTGGTGGGCGTGTCGATCATGCTGGGTTCTCTCCGTCGCCGGGCTGGTCCGTTGACATCATGCACCGTCGTTGCTCTACTAAGTGAGCGCTTAGTGAACTCGCGGCCCTGTGAAAGGAACCTCCATGCCCGCTCCCGTCCTGTCCCGGCGTGACCTCGACTTCCTGCTCTACGAGTGGCTGGACGTCGAGTCGCTCACCGCACGCGGCCGGTTCGCCGAGCACTCGCGGGAGACGTTCGACGCCGTCCTCGACCTGAGTGCGGACATGGCCACCAAGCACTTCGCGCCGCACAACAAGAAGGCGGACGCCCAGGAGCCGCGGATCGGCGACGACGGCAGGGTCGAGATCATCCCCGAGGTCAAGGCGGCGCTGGATCTGTTCGCCAAGGCCGGGCTCATCGGCTCCTCCTTCGACGAGGAACTCGGCGGCATGCAGCTGCCGGTCACCGTGCTGCGGGCGGCGATGGCCTGGTTCCAGGCCGCCAACGCCGGCACCTCGTCGTATCCGTTCCTCACCGTCGGCAACGCCAACCTCATCGCCACCCACGGCAGCGAGGAGCAGATCGCCACGTACGTTCCGTCGCTCCTCGAGGGCCGGTTCTTCGGCACCATGTGCCTGTCCGAGCCGCAGGCCGGCTCGTCGCTGGCGGACATCACCACCAAGGCCGTGCCGCAGGACGACGGCAGCTACCGCCTCACCGGCACCAAGATGTGGATCTCCGGCGGCGACCACGAGCTGTCCGAGAACATCGTCCACCTCGTGCTCGCGAAGATCCCCGGCGGTCCGGCCGGGGTCAAGGGCATCTCGCTGTTCATCGTCCCGAAGATCCTCGTCGGCGCGGACGGGCAGCTCGGTGAGCGCAACGACGTCGCCCTCGTCGGCCTCAACCACAAGATGGGCAACCGCGGCACCACCAATACGCTGCTGAACTTCGGCGACGGCACCTTCACCCCCGCGGGCCGTGCCGGCGCCGTCGGCTACCTGCTCGGTGAGCCGCACAAGGGCCTGTCGTACATGTTCCACATGATGAACGAGGCCCGCATCGGCGTCGGGTTCCTCGCCACCTCGCTCGGCTACGCCGGCTACCTGCAGTCCCTCGAGTACGCCCGTACCCGCACCCAGGGCCGCCCGCTCGGCGACAAGGACCCGTCGTCCCCGCCGGTGCCGCTGATCGAGCACGCCGACGTGCGCCGGATGCTGCTCGCCCAGAAGGCCTACGTCGAGGGCGCACTGGCGCTGGGGCTGTACTGCTCGCAGCTCGTCGACGAGCAGCAGACCGCCGAGGACGAGGACGCGCGTGCCCGCGCCGGACTGCTGCTGGACATGCTCACGCCCGTCGCGAAGTCCTGGCCGTCGCAGTGGTGCCTCGAGGCGAACAGCCTGGCCATCCAGGTGCACGGGGGCTACGGATACACCCGCGAGTTCGACGTCGAACAGTACTACCGGGACAACCGCCTCAACCCCATCCACGAGGGCACGCACGGCATTCAGGGGCTGGACCTGCTCGGCCGCAAGGTCGTCATGCAGGGCGGGGCGGGCCTGGCGCTGCTCGGCGAGACGATCGGTCGCACCGTCGCGCGTGGTATCCAGGCCGGCGGCGACGCCGCCCGCTACGCCGAGCAGTTGCAGGCGGCGGTGACCCGGGTGGGTGCCACCACCGCCCGGCTGTGGGGGACCGGTGATCCCGAACTGGCACTGGCGAATTCGTCGGTGTACCTCGAGGCCGTCGGGCACGTGGTCGTCGCGTGGATGTGGCTCGAGCAACTCCTCGCGGCCGGGACCCGGAAGGGCGACTTCTACGACGGTAAGCGCGCCGCCGCCCGGTACTTCTTCGCGTTCGAACTGCCGAAGACCGGTCCGCAGTTCGACCTGCTCGACAGCCTGGACCGGACCACGCTCGACGTACAGCCCACCTGGTTCTAGCGGGCGGCGAAGCGGCAGACCGTCACTCCGCTGTCGAAGGTCCTCGCCTCGAGTCGGTCGAAGCGGTGTGGCTCGAAACCGTGCCGGAACAACGGGATTCCGTCCCCGGCGACGATCGGATGGACCTTGAGCACCAGCTCGTCGATCGCCGGCAGCAGCGCGCCGGCGAGCGCACCTCCGCCGCAGAGCCAGATGCCCAGCCCGTCTTGCTGTTTGAGGTTGCGCACGTACTCGAGCGGGTCGGTCGCGACGAGGGTGACCGTCTCGTCCGGCGCCTGCGTCATCGTCGTGGTGAACACGTACTGCTGCAGGTGCCGGTAGGCGCTCGTCCAGCCGGCGTCCCGGGCCGGTTCCCACGTGCGCCGGCCCATCACGACGGCGTCGAAGTGTTTCGGTGGCCCCTCGATGCCGAGCGGCCCGCGGGCGGGCGTCGGGATCGTCTCGGGGAACTCCTGCACCAGGTAGTGCGCGTGGTCCCCGTCGAGGGGGAAGAAGTCGAACCCCCCGGCGGGGTCGGCGATGAAACCGTCGAGTGTGGTCGCCACGTAGTAGGTCAGTTTTCGCACGGAACGCTCCTCGGTCGACTACAACACCTGTGGTGGTCAAACTACAACAGGTGTTGTATTCAGTGCTACGGTTTTTCCGTGGCAGCGAATCCGGAGCGCCGAGCCCAGCTCGCGGACGCCGGTCTGCGCGTACTCGGCGCGGACGGTGCCCGCAAGCTGACCCACCGCGCCGTCGACCGGGAAGCGGGGGTGCCCCTGGGCACCTGCGCGAACTACTTTCCGACGCGGGACGACCTCCTCGGCGCCCTCGGCGCGCGGATCTTCGAGCGGCTCGCCCCCGAGCCGGACCGGCTCGAGGCGCTCGCCGGCCGGACCCCGGACGTCGACCTCTACGTCGACTACATGCGATACCTCGTCGAGCGCACGACCGCCCAGCCGGATCTGACCGTCGCCCTGATGGAACTGCGCCTCGAATCCCGCCGAAGTCCCGGACTGGCCGAGGTGCTCGGTGCGACCCTCTCCCGCAACTACCGGCTCGACGTCGAATTCAACGACGCCGCAGGGCTACCCGCCACCGCGCTCGACGTCGCCCTGCTGCACTTCGCGATCGACGGGCTGCTGCTGGACCTGCTCACCCCCTCGATCGGCGCCGACGCCACCCCGGACGAACTGGTCACCGCACTCGTCACCCGGCTGCTCGCCCGGCCGGGCACCGGCCCTCTCAGCTCCCCACCCGGCCCGCCAGCAGAGTGAGCGCATGGAAGACCGTCTCGGCCAGCACCTCCTCGGGCTCACCCGGGAAGAACTTCTCCTCGGCGTGCGTCGGTCCTCGACCTGCCACCCCGAACCACACCGTGCCCGGCTCCTGCCCGTCCTGGCTCTCCGGGCCGCCCGCGCCCGTCACCGCCACCGCGACGTCGGCACCGAGGAGGTCGACCGTCGACTCGGCCATGGCCCGCGCCGCGGACTCGCACACCACCGGCCCCTCCGGCACCCGCAGCAGCGAGTGCTTCACCTCCCGCGAGTAGGCGACGACGCCGCCGCGGAACCACTCGGCGCTGCCCGGTGCCGCGCCGAGCCGCGCGGCCAGGGCGCCGGAGGTGAGCGATTCGGCGCACGCGACGGTCAGGCCGCGGTCGGCGGCGAGCTCGCCGATCCGCTCCGCAGTGGCACTCGACCGTGCCGAGCCTTCGGGAACGTCGTCGGGCATGGGGAACTCCTTCCGCCGGATGCTGTCCGGACTGTACCGGCCGGCGTGTCGTCGCCGGCGGCAACGGGTAGCCCGCAACCATGAACTCCGAAACCTCCCGCCCGGATCCGGGCGACGGCGTCACCATGGGTGTGGAGGAGGAGTTCCTGCTCGTGGACCCGGCGTCGGGTCGTCCCACCCCGGGGTTCGACGCGCTGTACGAACAGCTTCCGCAGGTGCCCGGGGTGACCTTCGTCGGCGAGTTGCACCCGACCCAGATCGAGGCGGTGGGCGGGGTGTGCCGGACCCTCGACGACCTGCGGGCCCAGCTGACCGCATCCCGTTCCGCCCTCGACGGTGCCGCCCTCCGATGCGGGCTGCGTATCGCCGCCACCGGGGTGCCCGAGCGCGACGCCGGCCCCGGCACCGTCGTCGCGACGGGACGCCGGGCCGCCATCGCCGAGCGGTACCGCGCGCTGGTCGACGACTACCACGCCTGCGGCTGCCACGTGCACGTCGGCGTCGCCGACCGGGACACCGCGGCCGCCGTGGTGAACCATCTGACCCCGTGGCTGCCCACCCTCGTCGCGCTCGGCGCGAACTCGAGACGGCACGACGGCCGCGACACGGGCTATGCGAGCTGGCGCATCGTGCAGCAGAGCCGGTTTCCCGGCTTCGGCCTGCCGCCGTACCTGCGTTCGGCCCAGCACGCCGCCGACCTGGTCGCGCGCCTGGTCGGCGCCGGGGTGCTGCTCGACTCGCGGATGACCTTCTGGCTTGCCCGCCCGTCGGTGCACGTGCCGACGGTGGAGATCCGCGCGGCCGACACCGCGGCCACGGTGGACGGGACGGTCGTGCAGGCCGCCCTGGTCCGGGGCCTGGTCGGCGCGGGTCTCGACGATCTGCGCCGCGGCGACGAGGCACAGGTTGTCGAGCCGGATGTCGGTGCGGCGGCGGTGTGGAGTGCCGCCCGGTACGGTCTCGACGGTCCGGCGGTGGACGTGCGCACCGGCGCCCGGATCCCGGCTCGGGACTTGCTCGCCCGTCTGCTGGACCGCGTCGCGCCGGTGCTGCGGACCCACGGTGACCTCGACGTGGTGCGAAATCTGCTGGTCCGGCCCCGGCCGGTCACTCCCCGCGTACCCACCGCATGAGCACGGTTCCGTCGTCGTCGGCGAGGACGTGGGCAGGCCGCATCGACGTCGGCGCCGTCCGCGGGGCGGTGGCGATCCGGCCCGCCGGGCCGGCGGCGAGCAGCGGCGCCAACGTCAGACACAGGTCGTCGACCACACCGTCGGCGATCAGCTGACCGAACAGCCGCGGCCCGCCCTCGCACAGCGCACGACTCCAGCCTGCCGCCGACAGTGCGTCCCGCACCGCGTGCCCGTCGATCGAGTGCTCGGCGACCAGCCGCACGTCCGCACCGGCGTCGGCGAGGGCCCGGCGGCGTTCCTCCGGTGCCGTCTCGCACGTGAGGACGACCGGAGCGACGGTGGTGTCGGTGAACAACCGGCAGTCGGGATCCAGGTCGCACGTCGCGGTGACGACCGCGATCGGCGGAACCTCCGACAGTCCCGACTCGGCGCGCCGCGCGCGCAGTGCCGCGCTCGTGCGGGCGCCGCCGTAGTTCTCGCTGCGTGCCGTGCCCGCGCCGACGACGATCACGTCGGCCAGCGCCCGCAACAGACCGAACACCTTCTTGTCCGACGGCGTGCCGAGCCCACCCGAGCGTCCCTCCACGGCGACGGCACCGTCGAGGGACGACACGAAGTTCACCCGGAGCCACGGGGAGGACAGCTCCGCCGGGTAGGCGTAGAGGGCCCGTAACTCGTCGTCGTCGAGTGGACGGGCCGGGCAGGTCGGATCGTCGAGGCGCCGCATCGCTCGATCACACCATGCTCCGCCGCGCCGGCGGGTTCCGGTGCACCGCACAGGCGCGGTCGTGGGTGCCCGGTCGCGGCGTTTGGTCCGCCGGCGCCACGGGTACCTCGGGAACCATGACCGCAGATCACCGGGTCCGCGACGGGTCGGAGGCCCGGGCCGAAGATTCGCGTAAACCCGACTCGCCGACCGACCTGACCAAACCGTCGTGGACGTACGTGCTGCGCAAGACTGCTCGCGAGTTCAGTCACGATCAGTGCACCGACCTCGCTGCCGGCCTGACCTACTATGCCGTCCTGTCGCTGTTTCCCGCTCTCCTCGTGGTCGTGTCGCTCCTCGGTGTGTTCGGCCAGGGGGCGACGACGGTGGACACGGTGCTGCAGCTGGTCGAGGATCTCGGGCCCACCGATGCGGTGAACACGCTGCGCGGCCCCGTCGAACAGCTGGTGCAGGCACCGACCGCGGGCCTGGCTCTGATCCTCGGTATCGCCGGCGCCCTGTGGTCGGCGTCCGGTTACGTCGGCGCGTTCGGCCGCGCCATGAACCGCATCTATGAGATCGAGGAGGGGCGGCCGATCTGGAAGTTGCGGCCCTGGATGCTCCTCATCACCGCGCTCGCCCTGATCGCGATGGGCGCGACGGCGCTCATGCTCGTCGTCAGCGGTCCCATCGCCAGGGCTGTGGGAGACGTGATCGGGCTCGGTGAGACTTCGGTGACGATCTGGAGCATCGCGAAGTGGCCGGTCATCCTACTGCTCGTCATCATGATCATCGCGGTCCTGTACTACGCGACGCCGAACGTGTCGCAGCCCAAGTTCCGCTGGATCAGCCTGGGCGCGACCATCGCGATCGTCACGTGGATCGTGGCGTCCCTCGCGTTCGCCTTCTACGTCTCCAACTTCGGCAGCTACAACAAGACCTACGGCTCCCTCGCCGGCGCGATCGTCTTCCTCCTGTGGTTGTGGATCACCAACCTCGCGCTGCTGTTCGGCGCGGAGTTCGACGCCGAGCTCGAGCGCGGACGGCAGCTGCAGGCCGGCATCGAGGCGGAGGAGACGCTGCAGCTGCCGCCGCGGGACACCCGCAACATCGAGAAGAACGAGGAGAAGCGGCAGGAAGACATCGAACGCGGCCGCGAACTCCGCCTCGCGCACACCGTCTCGGACCGCGAGAGCGCCGACGATGCGGAGGGCGACAGACCGGCCCCAGAAGTCGCACGACCCCCAGAAGTCGCACGACACGGAAAGGACTCGACCATGACCGCGTCCCCCGGTGGCACGCCCAGCGCCACGGACCCGAGTGAACTGTCCACCGCGCAATTGACCGAGCGGCTCACCACCCAGGTGTCGATGCTCGTGCGCACCGAGGTCGGCCACGCCCTCGACGAGGTGAAAGCCAAGGGCACCCGGATCGGAGTGGGCGTCGGCATCTCCGGCGCCGGACTCATGCTGATCTACCTCGGCATCGGCGCCCTCATCGCGACCGCGATCCTGGGGCTCGCCACCGTGCTCTCCCCGTGGCTGGCCGCGCTGATCGTCTCGCTGGTCGTCCTGGCCATCGGCGGGACGCTGGCTGCCGTCGGTGCGTCGCGGGCGAAGAACTCGGCCCCGCCCGTCCCGACGGACACCGCCGAGAGCGTCCGGCGTGACGTGAACACCGTGAAGGAGCACGTGCGATGACCACCCCCGAGCCCGTACCATCCGTCGAGCAGCAGCGCGCCGAACTCGCCGCAACCGTCGACGAACTCGCGCAGCGCGTGGACGTGCCCGCCCGCACCAAGGCCGCCGCCCACGAGAAGGTCGAAGCCGCCAAGCAGACCGCTGCCGAGAAGCCCCAGATCGTCGCTGCTGTCGTCGGCAGCGTGGTAGCTGCGCTCACGGTGCGGGCCGTGGTGCGGCGCCGTCGCCGACGCTGACATCCGCTCGTCGCCCAGTCATCCGCTGTGACAGTCGTCGCAGCGGATGACTGCGTACGAAGCGGGTGTTGTCCACAGGCCGACGTTCCATCCACAGATTCGGCTGGCTGGCTGTAAGAGCGGCCCGTTCCCGTCACTGTCGCGGCACGCTGAGGCGGTGACCGAACCCTTGTTGCGACGTTCCGCACTGGCCGCCGGACGCACCGACGCCGAGCTGCGGCGCGCGGTGCGACGCGGAGAACTCCAGCGTCTCACCCCCGGCGTGTATCTCGACGCCGACGGCGTGCAGCTCCTCGACGACGTCGGGCGACACCGACTGCTGGCGCGTACCGTCGGCGCCGGACTCGGTCCGGCCGCCGCGATCAGCCACGTCTCCGCGGCGGTCCTGCACGAATTCGACGTGTGGCACACCGATCTCACCCTCATCCACACCACCAACGGGCGCCCCGCCGGTGGACGCCGGGGACCTACCCGCTACGTGCACGCGGCTGTGCTCGGCGGCGACGTCGTGCAGCTCGACGGCGTGCGGGTCACTTCACCGGCGCGCACCGTCGTCGACCTGGCGCGGACGCTGCCCGTGGAGGAGGCCGTCGTCGTCGGGGACAGCGCGCTGCGTCGATATCCGTTCCTCGACTTCGAAGCTCACTTCGTCGTGCCGCGCGCGGGGATCGCCGCGGCGCGGCGCGTCGTCGGGCTTCTCGACACCCGGAGCGAAAGCCCAGGTGAGTCCCTGAGCCGGCTACGCCTGCACGACGCGGGTCTCCCGGCGCCGGTCCTGCAGCGGGAGATCCACACCCCGGGTGGTGTGTTCGTCGCGCGCGTCGACTTCTTCTGGGAGCAGTGGGGCATCGTCGGCGAATTCGACGGGATGGTGAAGTACGGCACCGTCGACGACGTGCGCGCCGAGAAGCGCCGCGAGGACGCGCTGCGTGACCTGGGATTGCAGGTGGTGCGGTGGACGTGGCCGGAGTTGTTCCGATTCGACGTCGTCGTGGAGCGACTTCGGCGAGCCGTCCACCGCAGCCGTCCGGCGCCCGGTCGTCCGCGGCCCCACCCGACGCCGTGGCTGTAGCTGCTCGGGGCACGGCCGCTCGACCATCGGTCATCCGCTGCGACCGTCGTCGCAGCGGATGACCGAGCGCGGAGCGGCTGCGCCGGATCGGCTATCCGCGCAGTTGCTGCTCGAGCGCCTCGAGCACCGACGGGTCCTCGATGGTGGACGGCACCGTGTACTGCTCGTGGTCGGCGATCTGCCGCATCGTCTTGCGGAGGATCTTGCCGGAGCGGGTCTTCGGCAGGGCCTGCACCACGGTGACGTCCCGGAACGTCGCCACCGCGCCGATCTGGTCGCGCACCATCGCCACGAGTTCCTGTCGCAGCGTCTCCGGGTCGATCTCGACACCGGACTTGAGCACTACGTACCCCGACGGCCGCTGACCCTTGAGCTCGTCGCGGATGCCGACGACCGCGCACTCGGCGACGGCCGGATGCGAGGCGACGACGGCCTCCATGCTTCCGGTCGACAGGCGATGGCCGGCGACGTTGATGACGTCGTCCGACCGGCCGAGGACGAAGACGTAGCCGTCCTCGTCGACGTAGCCGGAATCGCCGGTGAGGTAGTAGCCCGGGAACGTCTCCAGATACGACCGCCGGTAGCGGTCCTCGTCCTGCCACAGTCCGGTCAGTGTGCCCGGCGGCAGCGGCAGCGCGATCACGATGTTGCCCTCGGTGTTCGGTCCGACCGGCTTGCCCTCCGCATCGACGATGTCGAGGCGGTAGCCGGGTACCGGCACTGTCGGCGAGCCGGCCTTGATCGGCATGGACTCGAGTCCGCGCAGGTTCGCGGCGATCGCCCACCCGGTCTCGGTCTGCCACCAGTGATCGACGACGGGCCGGTCGAGCACCTTCGTCGCCCACTCGTAGGTGTCCGGGTCGAGCCGCTCGCCCGCCGCGAACAGCGTCCGGAGGGAGGAGATGTCGTAGTTCTCCAGTTCTTTCGCCTCGGGGTCCGCCTTGCGGACCGCGCGGATCGCGGTGGGGGCGGTGAACAGCGCGACGACGTCGTTCTCGTTGACGATGCGCCAGAACGCACCGGCATCGGGCGTGCCCACCGGCTTGCCCTCGTACATCACGGTCGTCGCACCGATCAGCAGCGGGCCGTAGACGATGTACGAGTGGCCGACGACCCAGCCCACGTCGGAGGCCGTCCACCACACGTCGCCGGGGGAGATGTCGTAGATGTTGCGCATCGACCAGGTCAGGGCCACCGCATGCCCGCCGTTGTCGCGCACCACACCCTTCGGCTTCCCCGTGGTACCGGAGGTGTAGAGGATGTACAGCGGGTCGGTGGCGGCGACGGTCACCGGCTCGGCGGGATCCGCGTCGGCGACGAGTTCGTCCCAGTCGAACCACGTGGCGGCGGACGTCTTGTAGTCGGCCGCCGTGCCCGGGATCATCTCCCGGTTCTTGACGATCACGGTGTGCGGCGGGGTCTGCGACAGCGACAGCGCCTGTTCGACCATCGGCAGGTACTCGACGGTGCGGCCCGGTTCGAGTCCGCCGGAGGCGGTGACGAGCAGAACGGGGCGGGCGTCGTCGATGCGGGTGGCGAGCTCCTTGGCGGCGAACCCGCCGAACACCACCGAGTGCACGGCACCGATGCGGGCGCACGCGAGCATCGCGATCGCCGCCTCCGGGATCATCGGCATGTAGATCACGACGCGGTCGCCGGCAACGACGCCCTGATCGCGCAGCACCCCGGCGAACGCCGCGACCTCGTCCAGCAGCTCGGCGTAGGTGTAGGTGTGCTTGGCGGGGACCATCGCCGAGTCCCAGATCAGGGCGGGCCGGTCGCCGTGTCCGGCCTGCACGTGCCGGTCGAGGGCGTTGAAGCTGGTGTTGAGCGTGGCGTCGGGGAACCAGCGGAACGACGGTGCCTGCGAGCCGTCGAGGGCCCGCGTCGGCGCGGCCACCCAGTCCACGGCGCGGGCCGCCTCGAGCCAGAATCCCTCGGGATCCTCCACGCTCTGCCGGTAGGCCTCCGCGTACGAGCTCATCGATTCGCATCCTCTCTGACCACAGCTTGTGACGCCGACCACCCTATTCGAGATTCCCCGGCGCGAGGCACTGCCCGTTCGGGCGGTGCGCCGGACGGCGCCTCGGCGTCGGTGAGCGGGTTACCGCGGCAGCCCCAGCTTCCGGTAGCGCTCGAGCCGCCGCCGGTACCGCAGCGTCGCGTCCTGACCGACGAGCACGCCGAGTTCGCGGGCAACGGCGGCCCCGACGCGCTTGGCGAACTCGGTGGGCTCCGCCGCGGCGTCGGGGAACTCGGGGATCACACCGTCGACGACACCGTCGCGCAGCAGATCCCGGGAGCGGATGCCCTGGGCCGCTGCCATCTGTGGGGCGTGCGTGGTGTCGCGGTGCACGATCGCGCTGGCGCCTTCGGGCGGCAGCGGGGCGAGCCAGCCGTTCTGGGCGCACAGCACCCGGTCGGCGGGCAGCAGCGCCAGAGCGCCGCCGCCGGTGCCCTGCCCGAGGAGCACCGACACCGTAGGGGTCGGCAGAGTCACCAGGTCGGCCAGGCAGCGGGCGATTTCCGGCGCGAGTCCACGCTCCTCGGCCTCCTTCGACAACGAGGCTCCGAGCGTGTCGATCACCAGCACGAGAGGAAGGCGGAGCTCGTCGGCCAGCCGCATCGCGCGACGCGCCTCACGCAGCGCGCCCGGACCCATCGTCCGGGCCGCGGACTGGCCGCTGCGGTCCTGACCGAACAGCACGCACGACGCGCCGCGGAACCGGGCGAGGGAGACCAGCACGGTGCGGTCGGACTCGCCCTGTCCGGTGCCCGACAGCGGAACCTGCGCGGATGCCGCATGCCGCAGCAACTGCCGGATGCCGGGACGTTCCGGCCGGCGGGAGAGCATCACCGACTGCCACGCCGGGACGTCGGGCACGTCGTCGGCGGAGGTCACTGCGGGACCCGCCGACGCGTCGACGATCGTCGGCTCGGTGAGCACACGCAGCATCCGGTGCACGAGCCGGCGGACCCCGGCGAGAGGCACCACCCCGTCGATCACGCCCTTCTGGGACAGGTTCTCGGCGGTCTGCACGCCCTCCGGGAAGTCCTCGTGGTAGAGCGCCTGATAGACGCGGGGCCCCAGGAAGCCGACGAGCGCACCGGGTTCCGCGGCGGTGACGTGCCCGAGCGAGCCCCACGAGGCGAACACCCCGCCGGTGGTGGGGTTGCGCAGGTACACGAGATAGCCGAGGTGCGCGGCCTTGTGGGCGGTGACGGCCGCCGCGATCTTGACCATCTGCACGAACGCGAGCGTGCCCTCCTGCATCCGGGTGCCACCGGAGGTGGGGGAGGCGAGCAGAGGCAGCTTCTCGCGAGTCGCGCGTTCCACGGCGAGGACGATGCGCTCGGCCGCCGCGACCCCGATCGATCCGGCGAGAAAGGCGAACTCGCAGGCGATCACCGCGATGCGGCGGCCGTGCACGGTTCCGACGCCGGTGATCACGGACTCGTCGACGCCGGACTTCGCCGCCGCGGCCTCCAGTTCGGCGCGGTACTGCTCGTCGGGGTGCACGTCGACGGGGGCGGTGTCCCAGGAGTGGAAGGTGCCTGCGTCGAGCACGCTGTCGATGAACTCCTGCGCCGAGATCCTGGGGGCCATGGCACGACCCTAGCGGTGCGCGCCCATCGCTTCCTTCCACGTGACGACGCGGCCGATGCGCAGGATGGACCTGCGGTAGATCCGCGCCCCGACCACGCTCAGGGCGGCGGTCACGAGCAGCATCAGCACGATGGTGCCGACGATCTGCAGCGGTGTCGCCACACCGGCGGCGATGCGCAGCGGCATGAGGATCGCCGAGAACGGCGGGATCCAGCTCAGCACGGTGCTCCACGTCGACTCGGGGTCGTCGACCGACGAGAAGGCCGCGAAGAACATCGCGACGATCAGCACCATCAGCGGCGACGCCGTGGCGTTCACGTCCTCTTGCCGCGACACCATCGACCCGGCAGCGGCGTAGAGGACCGCGAAGAACGCGAACCCGAGGACGAACCAGCCCAGGGTGCCGGCGAGCGTGCCCAGGGCCGCGCCGGTCACGGTGAGTGTCCCGGTGGCGAGACCGGCACCGACCCCGGCCACTCCGTATGCGGTGAGTTGCAGCAGCCCCACGGCGCCGATGCCGACGATCTTGCCCCACAGCAGCTGCAGCGGGCGCAGCGTCGACAGCAGCAGTTCCACCACGCGCGACGACTTCTCCTCGACCACGCCCATCGCCACGTACATGCCGAACATCATGATCTGCATGTACAGCAGCACGACCGCGGCGATCGCCAGGGTGGTGCGCTGTCCCTGCTCGGGGTCCGGAGGGTCGAGGGCTTCGACGGTCACGGTGGCGCGGGCGGTGTCCGCGGCCAGCGCCGACGGGTCGACGCCGCGCGCAGTGAGGGCGTCGACCTGGGCCTGCTGCGCGACGGCCGTGTCGATCGTCGCGCGCAGGGCCGGATCGATCTCCGATTCGGCGACGGCGGTGACCGAACCTCCCGGGCCCGGGATCAGCGCGACGTCGAGTTCGCCGTCGCGTACCCGGTCGCGGCCGCTTTCGGCGTCGGGAATCTCGGAGACGTCGACGGAGCTGCCGGTGGCGTCTCCGATCGCGGTGATCGTCGCGCCGAGCGCCGGGTCGCCGACGACGCCGACGGTGGCGGGTTCGTCGTCGCCCGAGAACAGCGACACAGCGACGATGCCCCCGACGATGGCGAGCAGGATGATCGCGTTGCTGATCAGAAAACTCTTCTTGCGGACCTGGGTGAGGAACTCGCGGCGGGCCACCAGGGCCACGGCGTGGACGGGGCTCAGCGGGGCGCTCACGCGGCTACCACCTCTCGGAACAGGTCGGTCAGGGTCGGGCGGTGGACGGAGAATTCGTGCACGGGACCGGTGGCGAGGGCGGTCCGGAGGATCTGCTGGTCGTCGGCGCCCTTCCCGAGCAGCAGAACGGTGCGGCCACCACCGTGGGCGACGGTGGTGACGCCGGGCAGATCGGCTGCCCAGCCCTCGGGGGCGTGCGGGGCGTGCACCTCGAGCCGGGCCGCGCCGTGGCCGCGCAGTTCGTCGACGGTGCCGACGGCGCGCATCGTTCCCTTGGAAATGATCCCGACCCGGTGGCAGAGCCGTTGCACGAGGTCGAGCTGGTGGCTCGAGAAGATCACCGGCACTCCGGTTTCGGCCTTCTCGATCAGCACGTCGCTCATGACGTCGACGGCCACGGGGTCCAGGCCCGAGAACGGCTCGTCGAGGACCAGCACCTTCGGGTCGTGCACCAGGGCGGCGGCGAGCTGGACCCGCTGCTGGTTACCGAGGGAGAGCGCGTCGACGGCATCGTCCACCCGCTCGGCGATGCCCAGCCTGCTCGTCCAGCGTGCGACGGCCGCATCGGCGTCGGATCGGGAAAGTCCGTGCAGGCGAGCAAGGTACGACAGCTGCGCCCCGACCTTCATCTTCGGGTACAGCCCTCGTTCCTCCGGCATGTACCCGATGGTGCGGCGCACGTCGAGGTCGACGGGCCGGCCGTCGAGCCGGACCGCACCGGAGTCGGCCGCGAGCACACCGAGGACGATCCGCATGGTGGTGGTCTTCCCGGCACCGTTGCTGCCGACGAAGCCGAACAACTCGCCGGGTTGCACATCGAAGGTGACGTCGTCGAGTGCGACGACGTCACCGTATCGTTTCGAGACACCGTCGATCGTGAGGGTCACGTTTCCTCCGTATTCCTCGGGTTGTCTTGCAAATCAGTCGATCTCGTCCGGATCAGGGGTGTTCCAGGCCAGGATCATGGCGGGCAGGCAGCCGCCGACGAGTGTCGCGGTCAACGTCATCAGCCCGCCGGCGTACGCCATCCGCGGATGCATGCCGTCGGTCTGCACGCTGCCCACGACGAGGTAGAGCACCGGAATCATGACCAGGGCCTGGGTGACGGTCAGGGCGATGGAGCGAGCGCTGTTGCGTTCCTGGATCTCTCGTTCGTCGAGCGCGGCGCGCGGGGCGTCACCCTGGCGGCCCGAGACGATCTGGAGCGAGATCCAGACGGGGAAGAACACGAGGCACGCCGGCAGCCACAGCAGCGGTGCCCGCTCGAAGAAGTGGCACAGCACGCTCACGGTGAACATGAGAACGAACGTCGCGGCGAGGGCTACCACGAGGACGCGACGTCGCCGGCGAGTACGCCAGCGCGGCAGCATGTTCCGGAACTTCTCCTCGTTCTTCAGGAAGCGCCGGGTGCGGAACTCCTCGTACCGCGCGAGGAGAGTGGTGTCGTGCACGGGCATCTCGGTCACTGTGCGTCACGTCCTTCGGTTGCGGTGCGAATGCGGTACACCTCGGTGGACAGCGGCCCGAATTCGTTGCGGGAGAACACGGCTTCGACCGGCAGGCCGAAGACGTCGCAGATCCGGAAGGCCAGGTCGAGGCTGGGGTAGTGGTCGCCGCGCTCGAGGGCGCCGACGGTCTGGGGATTGACGTCGACGAGTTCCGCGAGTTGCGCGCGGCTCATTCCGCGTTCCGCGCGCAGGACGCGGATGCGGTTGTGAATCGGCAGGGTTTCCCCCCGACGGACCGGGCTCATGCAACGAATTGTTGTAAAAACACAACGTTTCGTCAAGTGGGATTCGCCGGATCGCATGCGAAACAACCATCGGTACGGTTGTCGATGTCCGAAACGGGTGCGGCTATTCGAGCAGCCCCCGCAGCCGGTCGAGCTCGCGACGGTCCCGCTTGGTGGGCCGGCCCGCACCGCGGTCCCGGCGCGGGAGGGAGGCCAGGATCTCCCGGGGCGGAGGTGGGGGACTGTGGTCCTCGTAGGCCTGTGCTGCGATCGGCGCACCCACCCGTTTGGTGAGCAGCTGCGTCACGCGCACGATCCGTTCCGCCCCGGCGACCCGCACCCGCACCTCGTCGCCGACCTTCACCGCCTGCGACGGTTTCGCGGGGGCGTCGTTGACCCGCACGTGCCCGCCCCGGCACGCGGCCGCGGCTGCGGACCGTGTCTTGAACAGGCGCACCGCCCAGGTCCAGCTGTCGACCCGCACACTGCCGGCCGTCACGCCGGGTCCTCCGTCAGCCGCCCGCCGTCGAGGTGCCATCGGCGGGTCGAACGGGTGGTGGCCAGCATCCGGCGGTCGTGGGTGACCAGCACCAGCGTGCCCTCGAAGCTGTCGACGGCCTGCTCGAGCTGCTCGATCGCGGGCAGGTCCAGGTGGTTCGTCGGTTCGTCGAGCACCAGCAGGTTCACCCCCCGGGCCTGCAGCAGGGCGAGTCCGGCCCGGGTGCGTTCCCCCGGTGACAGCGACGACGCGGACCGCAGCACGTGATGGCCCTTGAGCCCGAACTTCGCGAGCAGCGTCCGCACGTCCGCATCCGGCCAGTCCGGCACCTGCGCGGCGAACGCGTCCACGAGCGGCTCGTCGCCCTCGAACAGCGCGCGCGCCTGGTCGATCTCGCCGATCTTCACCCCCGACCCGAGGGCCGCGGTGCCCGTGTCGAGGCGGATCCGGCCCAGCAGTGCGCGCAGCAGCGTCGTCTTCCCCGCGCCGTTCGGGCCGGTGAGGACGATCCGGTCCCCCCACTGCACCTGCGTGGTGACGGGCCCGAGCACGAAGTCGCCCCGGTCGACGCACGCGCCGTTCAGGGTGGCCACCACCGCGCCGCTGCGCGGCGCCGCGGCGATCGACATGCGCAGCTCCCACTCCTTGCGCGGCTCCTCGACGACGTCGAGCCGCTCGATGCGGCGCTGCGTCTGCCGTGCTTTCGCCGCCTGCTTCTCGGTGGCCTCGGCACGGAACTTCCTGCCGACCTTGTCGTTGTCCTTGGACTTGCGCCGGGCGTTGCGGACCCCGTGCTCGAGCCAGTTGCGTTGCATCCGGGCGCGATCCTCGAGCTCCTGCTTGGTGTCCGCGTACTCCTCGTACGTTTCGCGGGCGTGCTTCCGCGCCACCTCGCGTTCGACGAGGTACGCCTCGTAGCCGCCGTCGTACACCGCGATCTGCTGCTGCGCGGAATCCAGTTCGACGATTCCGGTGACCGTGCGGGCCAGGAACTCGCGGTCGTGGCTGATCACCATCAGCGCGGTGCGGGTTTCGGCGACGAAACGCTCGAGCTGGTCGAGCCCGGCCAGGTCGAGGTCGTTGGTGGGTTCGTCGAGCAGCAGCACGTCGTACCGCGACAGCAGCAGGGCCGCCAGCCCGGCCCGCGCCGCCTGTCCCCCCGACAGGCCCGTCATGGGTGCGTCCAGCCCGACGTCGAGGCCCAGGTCGGCGACGACCTTCTCGGCGCGTTCGGCGAGATCCGCGCCGCCGAGGGCGAGCCAGCGCTCCAGGGCGGGGGTGTAGTCGTCGACGTCGGTGTTCCCCAGCGCCTCGGCCGCGGCGTTCATCGCGTGCTCGGCGTCGGTGACGCCCGTTCGCCGGCCGAGAAAGCCGAGGATCGTCTCGCCCGGGACGCGCTCGGGTTCCTGCGCGAGATACCCCACGGTGGCGTCGGGCGGACTGAATGCGACCGTGCCGGTGACGTCGGCGGTGCCCACCCCGGCGAGCGTCGTGAGCAGGGTCGACTTGCCTGCGCCGTTCGCGCCGACCAGGCCGATCACGTCGCCGGGCGCGACGGTCAGATTCAGGTCGGTGAACAGGGTGCGTTCGCCCCGGGAGGCGGACAGGCCGCTGATGCGCAGTGTTGCAGTCACCACTCGATTATCCCCACGCGGGCTGGTGGGTTTCCGGATGGTGGGATAGGGGGAACATCGGGCGGCCGGAACCCGTTGGGCCGATCATGACCGTTCCCACGATCACCCTCAACGACGGCAACACCATTCCACAGCTCGGCTTCGGCCTCTGGCAGGTCGAGGACGACCGGAGCTACGACGCGGTGACCGAGGCCCTGCGGGTGGGCTACCGCAGCATCGACACCGCGGCGATCTACGGCAACGAGGCCGGCACGGGCCGCGCGCTGCGCGACTCGGACGTCCCACGCGACGAGCTGTTCGTCACCACCAAGCTGTGGAACAGCGACCAGGGCTACGACTCGACGCTGCGCGCCTTCGACACGAGCCTCGATCGGCTCGGCCTCGACTATGTCGACCTGTACCTGATCCACTGGCCGGCACCGGGCCAGGACCGCTACATCGACACCTTCCGCGCCTTCCAGAAGATCAAGGCCGAGGGCCGGGCCCGTTCGATCGGTGTCTCCAACTTCCGGATCGAGGATCTCGACCGGCTGATCGACGCCGTCGGCGAGGTTCCGGCCGTCAACCAGATCGAACTGCATCCGCGGTTCGATCAGGCCGAGCTGCGGGCCTACCACACCGGTAAGGGCATCGCGACCGAGGCGTGGAGTCCCCTCGGCCAGGGCACCGTGCTCGACGACCCCACGCTGACGGCCATCGCGCAGGCTCACGGCCGCAGCGTCGCGCAGGTGATCCTGCGCTGGCACATCCAGCTCGGCAACATCGTCATCCCGAAGTCCGTCACCCCCGAGCGCATCGCGAGCAATTTCGACGTCTTCGGCTTCGAGCTGTCCCCGGACGACCTCGACCGGATCCGCGGGCTGCACGACGACAGCGGCCGCATCGGCGGGGACCCCGCCACGTTCTCCTGATCACCGCCGCCGCCGCCGCCGCCGTCGTCGTCGTCGGTGGCGGTGGCGATGGTGGTGGTGGTGACCGAATGTGACATGCGTTCGATCTGATCGACGCAATGTGACATTCGGCCACCACTTTCGGTCCGCACATTCGGCCTGCGCGATGAGTTCTCCCCGTCCGGCCGGTCGGTACCGATACGGGCTCCGGCCGGAGCCGGGAGAGGAGTCGTCGTGAGTACACCGGTCACCACTACCGTCGATGCGCGTTTCGGGGACGACGGGGAGCCGCCCCTGCCATGGCCCGACACCGAGGAGCTGCTCGAGTCCGCGCAGCTGTACTGGCTCAGCACGGTCCGGCGCGACGGCGTCCCGCACGTGACGCCGCTGATCGGACTGTGGCAGGCGGGCGGATTCGTCTTCTGTACGGGTCCGGGCGAGCAGAAGACCCACAACCTCCGGCACAACGCTGCCGTCGCGGTCACGACGGGTGTCGCGACCTGGGCGGCCGGCACGGACGTCGTCGTCGAGGGGCGCGCCCGCCGGGTCACCGACGGCGACGAGCTGCGCGCCGTCGCCGAGGCGTACTTCGTCAAGTACGGCCAGCAGTGGCGTTTCGAGGTCCACGGTGACGCCGTCGGCCCGGTGGACGATCCGGGTTGGGTCTTCCGCGTCGTGCCGAGCAAGGTGCTCGTCTTCGCCAAGGGGCCGTTCGGTCAGACCACCCACCGGTTCGCCTGACCTGCCCGTGACCGAATGTCACATTCGGTCGACGTGACCGACTGAATGTGACATTCGGCCAAGGGGGTTCGGGGGTCAGCGTGGCGGGCCGGCGTCCAGCACGACGCGGGCGGTGCGTTGCCGGCCGGCGGCGTCGAGCCAGCCGATCTCCACGCTGTCGCCCGGTCGGCGCGCCATCAGCATCTCCTCGAGGTCCACCGTGGTCGTGACGGGGCGCCCGTCGAACGCGACGATGACATCGCCGATCTCGAGGCCGGTGCCGGCGGCGGGGGTGCCGTAGCCGACCCACAGCACTTCGGCGCCGGTTTCCTCGTTGCCGGTCCGGTCGGTGGTGACGCTCACTCCGAGCAGCGGCGTCGGGCCGACGTGCACCGTCCCGGCGCTCGTCCCGGCACGGACCTGGTCCACCACGTCGAGGGCGGTCCCGATGGGCACCGCGTACGCCTCGGGTGGGTCGGGGACGGCGGCCGGGTCCGGTTCGACCGCCCCGGCGGTGTTGACCCCCACGACGGTGCCGAACGCGTCGACGAGCGGACCGCCGGAGTCTCCGGGCCGGATCGCCGCGCTGACCTGCAGCATTCCGCGCAGCCGACGTAGGGATCCGTCCATCGAGTCGCGTACCGACACCGTCTTGTCGACGGCGACGATCGTGCCGGGCGCGGGCACGACGACGCCGCCGCCGTCCGCGTTGCCGAAGGCCGTCACGGGCGCGCCCGGTTGCGGGAGGGGAGTCTCGGTCACGGCCGCGACCGGCAGATCGGCGGCGGAGCCCAGTTGCAGTACGGCGATGTCGAGGGTGGAGTCGTAGCCGAGCACCGCGACGTCGTAGCTCGCACCGGTGTGGGGGCTCACCGCGCTGATGTCGGTGGCCCCGGTGACGACGTGGTGGTTGGTGAGTACCGTGCCGTCGGCGGTGAGTACGATGCCGGTGCCCGAGATGCCGCGCCAGCCGCGGTTCGCGGTGAGGGTGACGACGGCCGGAGCGATCCGTGCCGAAACCTCCTCCGCCGTGGGCGGCACGATCGGCGGAGCGGGAGCCGGGGGCGGTGGCGGCGGCACGGCGATCTCGACCGTCGCCGGTGCGGTGAGCACCAGGCCGGCGGCCACCATCGCCAGAACGGCGCCGAGGCGGCGGATCACGGCCCCGGCGCGGTGGCCGCGAGGTGATCGACGAGTTCGCGGGCGGCGGCGCGTCCGGCACGGTTCGCGCCGATGGTCGACGCCGAGGGCCCGTACCCGACGAGATGGATCCGCGGGTCCGCCGCGACCTGCGTCGCCAGCTTGCCCGTCATGGTGATGCCGCCGCCGGGATTACGCAGGCCGAGGGGAGCGAGATGGTCGAGGGAACTACGAAAACCGGTGCACCACAGGATGACGTCCACGGCGAGCGTGGTGCCGTCGGACCAGCGGACGCCGGTCTCGGTGATCTCCTCGAACATCGGGAGGCGGTCGAGGGCGCCGCGTTCACGCGCCGCGCGGATCGCCGGCGTGACCGGCAGACCGGTCACCGACACCACCGAGCCCGGCGGCAGCCCCTGTCGTACCCTGTCCTCGACGAGTGCGACGGCGGAACGCCCGAGTTCCGGCGTGAAATCCTCGTCACGCCAAGCGGGTTCGCGACGGGTGACCCACGTCGTTTCGGTGACGCGGGAGATCTCGTCGAGCAGCTGTACCGCCGAGATGCCGCCGCCGACGACGAGGACATGACGACCGGCGAACTCGTCGGCGCTGCGGTAGTCCCGGGTGTGCAGCTGGCGCCCGCGGAAGCGCATGGCTCCCGGATACCACGGCACGAAGGGATGTTCCCACGTGCCGGTGGCGTTGACCAGCCCGCGGGCGGAATACACCCCGTGGTCGGTCTCCACCCGCAGGCGCTCGCCGCGGTCGCACACCACGGCGACCTGGACGGGGCGGTGCACCGGCAGGTGGAAGCGCGCCTCGTAGGCGCGGTAGTACTCGGGCACCGCGGCGGAGGCCGGGACCTCTCCGGCGGTGGTGTCGACCGCCTCGGAGAACGGCCACCCCGGCAGGTCGTGCACTCCGTTGACGGTGCTCAGCGTCAGTGACGGCCACCGCTGCTGCCACGCGCCGCCGGGGCCGAACGACCGGTCCAGGACGACGAACCCGGACTGCGGTTCGACGCCGAACCGTTGCAGGAAGTAGGCGGTGGACAGCCCGGCCTGGCCCGCGCCGATCACGACGACGTCGACGGCGGTGGCCGGTGCGTCCGTCGTCATCGCCGCTCTCCCTTCCGTGGCCCGTCTTCATGATGCACCGACGTGTCCGTCGCGTGATG
Organism: Rhodococcus sp. GXMU-t2271; assembly: GCF_041414735.1. Lineage (NCBI taxonomy): Bacteria > Bacillati > Actinomycetota > Actinomycetes > Mycobacteriales > Nocardiaceae > Rhodococcus > Rhodococcus sp. GXMU-t2271. Next base: position 59,491 of record NZ_JAUIZP010000022.1, on the reverse strand, counting down.
CACCGACGTGTCCGTTGCCGCTGTCCGGCCGGCCGATAATGTGATATCACTTTAATATCTCATTGAACTTCTCCGGTAAGGGAGTCCCGCCATGTCCGCCACCCCCTCCGTCGTCACGGAGCGACCCGGAAGGTCCGTCGACGGCTGGTCCGTCCTCGCGATCGCGCTCGCCGTGGATGCCGCGGCCGTGGCGCTCGTCGTGTTCGGCGCGCTGAACCGCAACGTCGCGCTGATCGTGGTCGGAGCGGTGCTGATCGTCCCTGCCACCGTGGCGCTCGCCGGCCTGGTCCTCGTCGAGCCCAACGAGGCGCGGGTGCTGCAGTTGCTCGGCAGCTCGTACTCGGGCACCCTCCGCAAGGACGGGCTGCGCTGGATGAATCCGCTCAACACCCGGCGCAAGGTCTCGACCCGGATCCGCAACCACGAGACCGGGATCGCCAAGGTCAATGACGCCGACGGCAACCCCATCGAGATCTCGGCGGTCATCGTGTGGCAGGTCGAGGACACCGCCCGGGCCGTGTTCGATGTCGACGACTTCGAGGAGTTCGTCGCCGTGCAGACCGAGGCCGCGGTCCGTCACATCGCCGGTAGCTACCCGTACGACGCGGGCCCGGAGACGTTGTCGCTGCGGCAGAACGCCGACGAGATCACCTCGAGGCTGTCCGCCGAAGTCGACGAGCGGGTCGGATCCGCCGGCGTGCGAGTCGTCGAATCCCGGATCAACCGGCTCGCGTACGCGCCCGAGATCGCGCAGGCCATGCTGCGCCGGCAGCAGGCGGGTGCGGTCATCGCCGCGCGTGAGCAGATCGTCAAGGGCGCGGTCGGCATGGTCGCAACCGCCCTCGAACAGCTCGAGAAGGAACACACCATCGAACTCGACGAGGAGCGCAGGGCCGCGATGGTGAGCAACCTGCTCGTGGTCCTGTGCGGCGACCAGAGCGCGCAACCGGTGCTCAACACCGGGTCGCTCTACGCCTGACGCGTCGTCGACACCATGGCCGAACGCAAGAAGCTGCTGCTCCGGCTCGATCCTGCGGTCCACGATGCGCTCGCACGGTGGGCCGCCGACGAGTTGCGCAGCACCAACGCACAGATCGAGTTCCTGCTCCGTCGTGCGCTGAGCGAGGCAGGACGCATGCCGCGCGAGGCCGGGCGCATCCGCAAACCCGGCCGGCCGCGCGCGGACGAGGACTGACGGGAGCGCCCTCGCGCCTGCCCGCGGCGGGTGCGATGATGCGTGCCGTCGACGAAAGGTGAAGCACACATGATGGGGATCAGCCGTGACGGCGACGTGGTCACGCTCGAACTGCGGCGCGAGGAGCGCCGCAACGCGCTCAACACCGAGCTGTGCGTCCAGGTCCGGGAGGGACTCGAGGAGGCTCTCGACGGGGGTGCGCGTGCGGTCGTGATCACCGGGCGCGGCTCGAGCTTCTGTGCCGGCGCCGACCTGTCGGGGGACGTCTACGCGGAAGGATTCCTCGACAGCCTGGGGGAGATGCTCCGTGCGATCCAGGAGGCGCCCGTCCCGGTGATCGCCGCGATCAACGGCCCCGCGATCGGAGCGGGCACCCAGCTCGCCCTCGCGGCGGACCTGCGGGTCGTCGCACCGGGGGCTCGATTTGCGATTCCGGCGGCGCGTCTCGGTATCTCGGTGGACCGTTGGACGGTCCGGCGGCTCGTCGCCCTGCTCGGCGGCGGCCCCGCGCGGGCCGTGCTGCTCGCCGCCGAACCGGTCGACGCACACGAGGCGGTCGACCGCGGTCTGGCCAACCGGATCGGCGATCTCGTCGCCGCGCAGTCCTGGGCACGCGAGATCGCCGAACTCGCCCCGTTGTCGCTGCACGCGATGAAGCTGTTCCTCAACGACGACGGCACGCGCGACGAGCCGTCGCCCGAGCAGACGGCCGCGCTCGCCGAGGCGTGGCTCAGCGAGGACGCCCAGGAGGCGCGCCGGGCCCGCACGGAACGCCGGGCGCCGGTCTTCCGCGGTCGCTGAGGCGCGACCGCGCCGGCCGAGCGCGCCCGCGTCCCTGCGCCCCTACAGTGGTGGGGTGAGCGTCAAGCAGACCGCCTCGTCCGCCCTTGCCGGCGCCGGCTTGCTGTGGGTGGCGCGGGCCGCCCGCGGCGTCCCGGGCACGATCGGCGCGACCCCGGCGGACATCCGCCCGTACGCCGCCGGGTCCCCCCGGTATCGGAACGGGCGCTTCCACAACTCGGAGCCGAGTAGCACCGTGCTGCCCGAGGCCGGCGGCAGCCTCGTCAAGGACATGCTCACCCGGCGGTCCTCCGGGGTGCCGCGCGACGCGGTGCCGCTCGCGCCGCAGCTCGCCCCGGTGCAGGCCGCGGAGCTCGCGGTGACCTGGTACGGACACTCGAGTGCCCTCCTCGAGATCGACGGCCACCGGATCCTCGCCGACCCGGTGTGGAGCGAGCGGGTCTCGCCGTCGCCGGCCGTGGGCCCGGCCCGGTTGCACCCGTCGCCGGTGGAGCTGGCGGAACTGCCGCCGATCGACGCCGTCGTGATCTCCCACGACCACTACGACCATCTGGATCGCGGGACCGTCGAGGCCCTCGCGGCCACGCAGCCCGAGGCCCGGTTCCTGGTCCCGCTCGGCGTGGGGGCGCACCTGCGCCGGTGGCGGATCCCCGCCGACCGGATCGTCGAGCTGGACTGGGACCAGCACACCGAGGTGGGTGCGCTCACCGTCACCTGCACCGAGGCGCGGCACTTCTCCGGCCGCGGCCTGATCCGCAACATCACGTTGTGGTCGTCGTGGGTGATCGCCGGGCCGACGCGGCGGGTGTTCTTCGGCGGCGACAGCGGCTACACGCCCCGGTTCGCCGACCTGGGAGACCGCTACGGGCCGTTCGATCTGACGTTGCTGCCGGTGGGCGCGTACGACCCGCGCTGGCCCGACGTGCACATGAACCCGGAGGAGGCCGTGCGCACGCACACCGACCTCGGCGGCTGCGACTATCCCAGCCTGCTCGTCCCCGTGCACTGGGGCACCTTCAATCTGGCGTTCCACGCCTGGTCGGAGCCGATCGCGCGGCTCCTGCCGGCCGCGCGGGCGGAGGGGGTGCCCACGGCCGTGCCGATGCCGGGCCAGCGGGTCGACGCGCTGCGGCCGGGCTCGCAGGATCCGTGGTGGGTTCCGCTCGGCTGACTTCGGTTCGGTCGACTTCGGTGCGCCGGTAGGGTTTCCGGCCCGTCGCCGCGGGTATCCGGTCGTCCGTCGGGGAGCGTCGGAGGGAGGGCCGGGTCATCGTCGAATCGTTGCTCTTCGGGGTCATCGCGTCGAGCGCGCTGGTGCTCGGCGCGTTGGTGGGCGGATGGGTGGAAATCCCCAAACGCGTTCTCGCGGCGATGCTGGCGTTCGCCGCCGGCGCGCTCATCACCGCCTTGTCGTTCGAGTTGTTCGAGGATTCGTACGAGAAGGGTGGCATCTGGCGTGCGGCGATCGGCCTCGTCGTCGGCGCCGTCGTGTTCACCGCGCTCAGCGCGTGGCTGGACCGGGTGGCCGAGGGTCGCCGCGAAAAGGACCACGGCAGCGAGAAACTCGACGTCGCTGCGGCCGCCGAGGAAACCGCGCCGTCGTCGTCCTCGGTCAGCGGGGCCGCCGGGCTGGCGCTGCTGGCGGCGGTCACCCTCGACGGGGTGCCCGAGAACGTGGCGCTGGGTGTGTCCCTGGGGGAGGGCACCGGCGGTCTCGCTCTGCTGGTTGCGATCTTCGTATCCAACTTCCCGGAGTCGCTCGTCGGCAGTGCCTCCATGCGCGCCCAGGGCCGGTCCCGGAAATACATCCTCGGAATGTGGGTGGCGTGCGCCGCGCTGCTGACCGTCGCCGTCGTCGTCGGAGCCGGGCCACTGGCGGTGACCCCGCCCGAGACGATCTCCCTGCCCTTGGCGTTCGCGGCGGGCGCGGTGCTGGCCTCGCTGGCCGACACCCTGATGCCGGAGGCCTACGAGAAGGGCGGTCCCACGGTGGCGCTGAGCACCGCCGCGGGATTCGTGCTCTCGTTCGTCCTCGCGACGTTGTGAGCGGCGTCAGCTCGTCGCGGCGGCCCGCTTGCGTTCGACGAGTGCCCGGGTGACGAAGAAGGCGATCGCCACACTCGCGACGGTGCGCACCAGCCGGTTGACGTCCACGGCCGGCTGCCACGACAGCTTGCCGCCGCTGATGACGTACGCGCCCACCGGGCGAGCACCCACCCCGAAGCCGCCGCCCTCACCGTTCTCCCCGTCGGGTGAGTAGCCCCCACCGCCGCCGGCCCCGCCGGAGACCACGGCCGCGGTGATGACGGTCAGGCCGTCCTTCTCGACCGGTTCCGAGTACACGCGCTTGACGGTCACCGTGTCGCGCGCCTTGGCCATCAGTTCCTCGAGATTCACTTCCGCCCCCTGTCCGTCGTGGATTCGACTCCGGCCGGCCGGCCGCGCCCCTTATTCTCGGCCGCGACCCGCCGCCCGGGAAGTGTCCAAGGTCCCTGCGCGCGCGAACGCGCGACGGCTGTGCCGGACGAGTTCGCGCAGTGCCGGAGCGCCGGTATCCGACCAGACCAGCGACAGCACCGCGGGCGCGGTGGCGTCGTCCACGGTGAGGCCACACAACCGCTCCTCGAAGTGCTCGGCCATCGAGCGGCTGAGGATCGCCACGCCCAGTCCGCGGACGGCGAGGTCGGCGACGGTGTCCGGCGAACTGGCCTGCAGGGCGATGTCGGGGCGCAGGCCGGCGGCGGCGCACGCCCGGTCGAACACGGTCCGGATGCCGGTGCCCGGGGGCATGGACACGACGGGGTGGGCGCACACGTCCGCGAGGGTGAGATGGGCGCGTTCGGTGAGCGGGTGACCGGGCGGCACGGCGGCGACGATCGGTTCGCTGACGAGGGTGAGCGCCTCGAGACCCGGGGGCGGGGCGGCGGCGGTGCCGACGAGGGCGAGGTCCACCGTGGCGGCACGTACCCGCTCGACGAGCCGGTCGGAGGCATCCTCGACGAGGGTGATCTCGACGCCGGGGTGCGCGTGGTGGAACGCGGCCAGTGCGTCGAACAGTCCGGTGACGGTGCAGGCGGTGACCATGCCGACCACCAGCCGTCCCCGGAGCAGGGCCGTCACCTCCTCGACCGCCTGCCGGGCGGCTGCGGCGGACGCCAACGCCGCCCGGGCGTGCGGCAGTGCCGCCTTCCCGGCCGTGGTCAGGGTGGCGGCACGGGTGGAACGGTCGAACAGGGCGGCGCCGAGGTCGTGCTCGAGCTGGCGGATCTGGGCGCTGATCCCGGACTGGCTGATGTGGACGCGGTGAGCGGCACGGGTGAAGTTCGCCTCCTCGGCCACCGCGACGAAGTACTCGAATTGCCGCAGTTCCATAACCCAGGATTCTAGATCTCATCGATACGATCTGTTGGACTTCTCGAAGCGCGCGGCGGACCCTGGAGGTGTCCACGTCCGTTCGCAGAGAGGACCGTCGTGTCTGATGCAGAGAAGGCTTGGCAGCCCGAGGATCTCACCCGCCTGTTCGTCGAGCGGTCCAACGCCGGCGACGCCGCGGGGGTGGCCGCCCTGTACGAGGAGGACGCCGTGATGGCCTACCCGCCGGGCAGCCGCACGGTGGGACGCGAGGCCATCCGCCGCCTGTGGGAACAGGTGCTCGAGCACGCGCCCCGTTTCGAGCCCGAGCCGCCGCTGCCGACCCTGATCAGCGGTGACCTCGCGCTGACCGCCACACCGCCGAAGGACGGCGCCGGCGCTCGGGCCCAGGTGGCCCGCCGCCAACCCGACGGCAGCTGGCTGCGGGTGCTCGACCAGCCCGAGTTCGTCCGCCCGGACCGCTGAGCCGGGTCGCGAGCCGCGTCACGGTGTGGGGGCGGATCGCAACGGGTGGCTTAGCCTGTTTCCCATGGCAGCAGAGGAGCCCACCGTGGTCGCCGACCAGGCAGCTGTGCCCCCCACCGACGCGCGGCACGTCGAGCTGGGTCTGACCACCGAGCAGGTCGCCGAACGGGTGGCCCGGGGCGCCACCAACGACGTGCCGGACCGGGCGTCGCGGTCCGTCGGAGAGATCGTCCGCGCCAACGTCTTCACCCGCATCAACGCGATCCTCGGCGTCCTGCTGGCCATCGTCCTGGCCACCGGATCGATCATCGACGGCATGTTCGGCCTGCTGATCATCCTCAACAGCGCCATCGGCATCGTGCAGGAGATCCGCGCCAAGTGGACCCTCGACCGGCTCGCGATCGTCAGCCAGGCCAAGCCCCTCGTCCGCCGCGACGGCGTCGTGGCCGAGCTGCCGCCGCACGACGTCGTGCTCGACGACATCATCGAACTCGGACCCGGCGACCAGGCGGTGGTCGACGGGGTCGTCGTCGAGACCGAGGGACTCGAACTCGACGAATCTCTGCTCACCGGCGAGGCCGACCCCGTGCACAAGGAACTCGGCGCGCGGGTCCTCTCGGGCAGCTTCGTCGCGGCGGGCAGCGGCGCCTACCGCGCCACGAAGGTCGGCCGCGATGCGTACGCGGCCCGGCTCGCCGAGGAAGCCAGCAAGTTCACGCTCGTGCACTCGGAACTGCGCTCGGGAATCGACAAGATCCTGAAATTCATCACCTACCTGATGATTCCGGCCGGCCTGCTCATCATCTACAACCAGCTGTTCTCCAGCGGCCAGCCCCTCGGTCCCGCGCTCAGCGGCATGGTCGCAGCCCTCGTGCCGATGGTCCCCGAGGGGCTGGTGCTGATGACGTCGATCGCGTTCGCCGTGGGCGTGATCCGTCTCGGTCACCGGCAGTGCCTCGTGCAGGAACTGCCGGCCATCGAGGGGCTCGCCCGCGTCGACGTGGTGTGTGCCGACAAGACCGGCACGCTCACCGAGAACGGCATGCGCCTGGCAGACCTGGTGTTCGTCGACGGCAGCGACGAGACGGCCGTCCGTGCCGCCCTCGCGGCGATGGCGGCCGACGATCCGCGTCCCAACGCCAGCGTCCTCGCCGTACGCGAGGCCCTGCCCGACGACCCCGGCTGGGGCGATGCCACCGCCGTCGCCCCGTTCTCGTCGGCGAAGAAGTGGAGCGGTCAGTCCTACGGCGCTCACGGCAACTGGGTGCTCGGCGCCCCCGACGTGCTTCTCGATCCGGCCTCGGCGACGGCGCGGCACGCCGAGGAGCTCGGCGCGCAGGGCTTGCGGGTGTTGCTCCTCGGGCGATGCGAGCGCGCCGTCGACGACCCGCAGGCCCCCGGCACCGTCACAGCGCAGGCCCTCGTGGTGCTCGAACAGCGGGTACGGCCCGACGCCAAGCCCACCCTCGAGTACTTCGCGAGCCAGCACGTCGACGTCAAGGTCATCTCCGGCGACAATGCCGTCTCGGTCGGCGCCGTCGCGACGTCGCTCGGCCTGCCGCACGCCGAGCATCCCGTCGATGCGCGCGCCCTGCCGGAGGACCGCGACCGGCTCGCCGACACCCTCGACTCGGCCACCACGTTCGGACGTGTGCGGCCCGACCAGAAGCGCGCGATGGTCGGCGCGCTGCAGTCGCGCGGGCACACCGTCGCCATGACCGGCGACGGCGTGAACGACGTGCTGGCGCTCAAGGACGCCGACATCGGGGTCGCGATGGGGTCCGGCAGCCCGGCCACCCGCGCGGTCGCGCAGATCGTGTTGCTGGACAACAAGTTTGCGACCCTGCCCTACGTCGTGGCCGAGGGGCGCCGGGTGATCGGCAACATCGAGCGGGTGTCGAACCTGTTCCTCACCAAGACCGTGTACTCCGTGCTGCTGGCCTTCCTGGTCGGGCTGTCGGGCGCGCTGTCCCAGGTGTTCGACTACGAGCCGCTGCCGTATCCGTTCCTGCCGCGGCACGTGACGATCGCGGCCTGGTTCACCATCGGAGTCCCCGCGTTCATCCTGTCGCTCGCGCCCAACAACGAACGGGCCCGTTCCGGATTCGTCTCGCGCGTGATGCGCCTGGCGATCCCGTCGGGTGTGATCATCGGGATCAGCACCTTCGTCTGCTACCTGCTGGTGTACGCCGGGCCCGACCAGACCGAGGCGCAGAAGATGCAGGCCGGCACCGCGGCGTTGATCACCCTGATCATGATCGCGTTGTGGGTGCTCGCCGTGGTGGCCCGGCCGTACGTGTGGTGGAAACTGGTGCTGCTGGCCGGTTCGGTGCTCGGCTACGTCGTCCTGTTCGCCTTCCCGTTCGCCCGCGAGTTCTTCGCCCTCGACGTGTCGAACGTCGGTGCCATGGTCACGGCGTTCACCTGCGGGGCGATCGGCGTGGTCCTCGTGGAGGTCTCGTGGTGGGTGACCGGGCGGATCCACGGTGAGCACCGTCGGCTGTTCGCCGCCAGTGAGGACCTGCTGCCCGGCGAGCACTGACCGGGGACGAGGTCACTACGCCGACCGCGGCATGTTTGGGAACGGGCCTGCGGTGGCACGCTGAGGCATCGATCCCCGAGCGGAAGGAGCAGGCAGATGGGTTTCAAGGATTCCATCAAGGGCCTGGTCGACAAGGGCAAGGCCTACGCGGAGCAGAACCCGGACAAGGCCGGCCGGTTCGTCGACAAGGCGGGCGACGCCGCCGACGCCCGGACCGGCGGCAAGTACGCCCAGCACGTGGACAAGGTGCAGGATGCCGCGAAGAAGCACCTCGGCACCGCAGACGATCCCGTCCCCGGAACGACCCCGGCGCCCGGAGGGCAGCCCGGTCCGGAGGCGGACCCCGGACCGCAGGCGCAACCGGGTCCACGCACGCCGTAGTTGCACACGTGCTCGGCGGGAGACCCCGGCTGGGGATCTCCCGCCGAGCTGGTGGCACGGTCGGCTCTGCCGGTGGCACGCTGGTGAGGACCCACGAATGCACACGGAGAAGGGGTGAGCCTGCGATGCGATTCATGGATTCGGTCAAGGGTCTGGTCGGCAAGGGCAAGGACTATGCCCGGAAGAACCCGGACACAGTGAATCGCGCCATCGACAAGGCCGGGGATCTCGCCCGGACCAAGGGACCGCGAAAGTACTCCCGGCACGTCGGCAAGGCGCAGGACGCGGTGAAGAAGACCCTGGGAACCGAACGTCGCGGGCCCGGCCCGGAACCCGGGCCCGACGTCCGATAGCGAGTCGGCGACAGAGCCCACGTCCGGTCGCAGCCTGCTGTGTGGCAGGCTGGGCCCGCTCGCTCATTCGGACGAAAGGGATGCGACGTGGGCTTCATGGATTCGGTGAAGGGGATCGTCGACAAGGGCAAGGAGTTCGCGGCACAGAACCCCGACCAGATCGACAACGCGATCGAGAAGGCCGGTGACCTCGCGGACCGGAAGACCGGCGGCAAGTACGCCGAGCAGGTCGACAAGGCGCAGGACGCGGCCAGGAAGGCCCTGCGCGCCGAATAGGCCGCGCCGCTGGCCGGGCGTGGGGGTCGTCCGCCCGTGCGCGCCGGCCACCGGCTCGTCCGACGGCGCCGGGCCCCCGCCCACGTCACAATCGACGGGTGAACGGGACCTGGATTCTGCTCGTCGTCATCGCCGCCATCGCAGTCACCGGTCTCGCCAACCGGAGCAACCTGCAGGCCCCCCTCGTCCTCGTGACCATCGGCTCGCTCGCATCCTTCATTCCGGGAATGCCGCGGCTCGAACTCCACCCCCACGTCATCCTCGGAGTGGTGCTGCCCCCGCTGCTCTACTCCGCGGCACTGCGCTTCTCCGTCGCGACGTTCCGCAGGCACCTCACCCCGATCCTGCGGCTCGGCATCTTCACGGTCCTCGCGACGGCGTTTGCCGTCGCGCTCTCCGCGTCCTGGTTGGTCCCGGAGCTGACCCTCGGGGCGGCGCTGGTGCTCGGTGCGGTGGTCGCGCCGACCGACGCGGTCAGCGCCGTCGCCGTGGGACGGAAGCTCGGCCTGCCCAAGCGGGTGATCGCAGTTCTCACCGGTGAGGGCCTGGTCAACGATGCGACCGCACTGACGCTGTTCGCGGTCGCGGTGTCGGCGGTCGCCGGCACCCGGGTGTTCGCCACGGATTCCCCGGTGGCGTTCTTCGGCTACGAGGTGATCGGCGGCGTGGCGATCGGCCTGCTGCTCGCCACCGTCGTGCACCTGATCCGCGGCCGGATGTACGACTCGCCGCTGGAAACCGTGCTCGGGCTGGTCCTTCCGTTCACCGCCTACCTCGCCGCCGAGGAGATCGGGGCCTCCGGCGTCCTCGCCGTCGTCGCAGCCGGGCTGTACATGGGGCACCGCGCCACCGACGCGTCGGTGGCCACCCGGATCCAGGAGCGGGCCGTCTGGGAAAGCCTCGACATTCTGCTCGAGATGTTCGTCTTCGCCTATATGGGTCTGCAACTGAAGTTCGTGATCGACGAGGTCCGCGACAACGGACTCGACGTCCACATCGCCTTCCTCTACGGCTTCGCGATCCTCGGCGTAGTGATCGCCGTGCGCCCCCTGTGGGTGCTGCTGCACTGGGCGCGGCGACGCCTCACCCGGAGCATCGGCCTGGACCGGCTGGGCCGGGACCAGTTCAGCGGACGTGAATACCTGGTCATCTCCTGGGCCGGGATGCGCGGGGTCGTGACTCTCGCAGCTGCCGGCGGCATCCCGTTCGTCCTCGCGTCCGGTGAGCCGTTTCCCGGTCGCGAGATCGTCCAGGTGATCGCATTCGTCGTCGCGGTGGGCACGCTGCTCATCCAGGGCGCCACGATGCCGGCACTCATCCGCGCGCTGAACGTCGCCGACCCGTACGAGCAGCTCTACACCGAGGAACAGCTCGAGCTCGCGCGGACCATCTCGACCACGGCGGCAGAACAACATCTCGCCGAGCTCGGAGCGAATCCTCCGGCCGGCGTGGCCGCCGATGACCTGAAGCGCATCCTCGACCGGGTGAACAGGTCGATGCAGGCCCGCGCCGAGGCACAGCAGGTGGAGGACGCGGGGGAGCGCGACCCGTCCGTGCTGCATGCGGCCGCACTGTTCGAAACGCTCCGGCGCTCGGTGCTGCGTGCCCAGCGGCAGGCTCTGATCGCCGCGCGCGACGACGGCGACCTCGACGACGAGACCTTGCGCACGGTGCTGGAGGGACTCGACATCGAGGAGGCGGCCGCGGAGGAACGGATCAACCGGCGGCGCCGCTGACCGTTCGCCCGGAGGCCGGCAGACGATCAGCCGTACAGGTCCCGGTGCTTCCGCCGCTGTTCGACGTACCGGGGCTCCGCCGCGGCACGGTCCCACGCCTGCTTGAACACCTCTGCGGCCGCAGCCTTCTCCTCGTCCTCGGGACCCCGGGGGAGCTCCGCGCGGCCGTGCGCACCGCTGCGGCCCCGGCGGTCCCGCGGGACGGGTCCGTCGTACTTGCGGCCACCCGGACGAGCGGCATACCGCCGCGCCCGCGTGTACCCCATCTGGAGGAACTTGCGGGCCATGTCCGCGCCGACGAAATCCCCCTCGTCGAGATACGAGAAGAACATCGTCAGGATCGTCTCGGCACTCGCCCGGGCCTGCTCGACCGTCGCGAATCGCCAGTGCGGCAGCAGCTCCGACTTGTACGGTTCGACCTTCAGCACGCCCTGCTCCCCACGGCCGACGCGGTAGAGGTGCGGCTGCCGGCGCAGGTCGAGATTCGCGTAGTCGAGCGAGTAGTCGAACGGGCGGGGCCCACGTCGAGCGGTCACCCCCGGAAGTCTCCCACGGCCGGTTCGTGGCCGCGCCGGCTTCGGTTTCCTGCCCCTTCCCGTGCTCTGCACATGCGGCAACTCGTAGCGTGGAGCCATGACCGACCCGCTCGACCGTGCACGCGCTCAGCCCTCGTCTCCGGCCGGATGCCCGAACACCGGCCGGAACCGGTGACGCAGTGAACGGGACGGTCGTCGCGCTGCTCGCCGTCGCGATGCTCGTCGTCGCCGGTGTCGCCGCACTGTGGCTGCGCACCCGGCGCGGCCTGACCACCCCGGCCGAGCGCGCCGTGCACGCCACCCTGCACACCGCGTCGCTCGCCGCGCGGCCGCTGCGGCGGGGCCTCGACGCGACGTCCGCGCAGGAGGCCGCCCCGCACCTGCGCTCCCTCACCGGCACGCCCGCCGTCGCGCTCGTCGATGCAGACGGCACCTGCCTGGCGTGGAGCGGCCCCTTCGAGGGGCTGTCCGAGCAGCTGCTCGCCGCCGCACACCGCGCGATCGACGAGGACCGGCGCGTCCTCGTCGGCCACGGCGACCTCCGGCGCGGCGCCGACGATCAGGCTGCCCGGGCCGTCGTCGTACAGCCACTCGTCATCGACGGCGTCGGGGTCGTCGGCGCGCTCGGCGTCGTCACGACCACCGAACCCGGGCCGGCCCTGCTCGGTGTGCTCACCGAGGTCGCCCGCTACGCCTGCAGCCAGATCGAACTCGCCGAACTCGACGCCTCCCGCGCCCGCCTCGACCGCGCCGAGGTGCGGGCCCTGCGCGCGCAGATCAGCCCGCACTTCATCTACAACGCCCTCGGCACCGTCGCGTCCTTCGTGCGCACCGACCCCGAACGCGCCCGCGAACTGCTCCTCGAATTCGCCGACTTCACCCGGTACTCCTTCCGGGCGGCCGGGGAGTACACGCTGCTCGCCGACGAACTGCGCAACATCGACCGCTACCTCACGCTCGAACGGGCCCGCTTCGGCAACGCCCTCGAAGTGCGATTGCAGGTCGCGCCGGAGGTCCTGAACGTGGTGCTGCCGTTCCTCGCCCTGCAACCCCTCGTCGAGAACGCCGTGCGGCACGGCATCGCCGGCAAGAGCACCCGCACCGGCACCATCAGCATTGTCGCCGCGGACGAGGGCACCGACTGCGTCATCAGCGTCGAGGACGACGGCGTCGGAATGGATCCCGAACTCCTGCGCTCGGGCGACCTCGACGCCGAGGGGGAAGGTCGCACCAGCGCGAAGGAGGCGGCGCACGTGGGACTCGCCAACGTCGACGACCGCCTGCGCGCGGCGTTCGGCAACGACTACGGCCTCGTCGTCGAGACGGCGCCCGGGGCCGGGACGAAGGTCAGCATGCGGGTACCGAAGTTCCGTCCCGGGATCCGGGCATGACGCGACCCTTCCGTCACCCGGTCACCCTGTGCGCGAGTGGCCCGGTCCGCTCCGCTCGGGCGGTCCGGCATGGCACGATGGACCGGCTGTGAACGACACCACCGACACCCTCACCGTGCTGGCCGTCGACGACGAACCGCCGGCCCTCGACGAGCTCGCGTACCTGCTGCGGCGGCGCGAGGAGATCGGCCACGTCCACACCGCGGGCGAGGCGACCACCGCGCTGCGGCTGCTGCGCGACGGCGGAATCGACGCGGTGTTCCTCGACATCAACATGCCCGGCCTCGACGGCCTCGAGCTCGCCGGCATCCTGCGCAACTTCGCGAACCCGCCCGCCGTCGTGTTCGTGACCGCACACGACGACCGGGCCGTGGCGGCGTTCGACCTCGGGGCCGTCGACTACCTGCTCAAACCCCTGCGCGAGGAACGGCTCGCCGAGGCGGTGCGCCGCATCGCCGAGCGCCGCACCCGCGGAACCGAATCCGCTGCCACGGGTGCAGCGACCTCGGACGAGGTGATCCCCGTCGAACTCGGCGGCGTGACCACCCTGGTGCCGCGGTCGTCGGTGCAGTGGGTCGAGGCCGACGGCGACTACGCACGCCTGCACACCGGCACCGGCTCCCACCTCGTGCGCATCCCCATCTCCACGCTCGAGAGCCGCTGGGCCGACGCCGGGTTCCTGCGGGTGCACCGCTCCTACCTCGTGGCGCTGCCCCTGGTGACCGGCATCCGCAGCGTCGGTTCCGGCCTCGTGGTGTGCCTGCGCGCCGAGGAGGGCAAGCCGGCCGTCGAACTGCCGGTGAGCCGTCGTCACACCCGCGAACTCAAGGACCGCCTGATCCGCGGCCCGATGCAGACCTGGACGAGCAGATGAGTGCGTCCGGCGGCTCACCCTCGCGCAGCTCGGGCGGCAGCTCGGGCGGCCCGCCGCCGCGTGGTTCGGGCGGCCCGCCGCCGCGTGGTTCGGGCGGCCCGCCGCCGCGGGAACGGGTGGTGCTCGCCCAGCGCCGCGGCGCCCGCATGGTGCGCACCCGCGTGGAGGTCCAGGAACAGACCGAGGTCGGGGAGGCGATGGTGCGCGGCCTGGTCCGCGCCCAGCTCGGCCTCGCCGCGCGGCTCGCGCTCGTCGCGGTGTGCCTGCTGTGCGCCCTGCCCGTGCTGTTCCACTTCGTGCCGCACCTGACGGACGTGACCGTGCTCGGCATCCGGTTGCCGTGGCTGCTGCTCGGGTTCGTCGGATATCCGCTGCTGCTGGGCATCGGCCGGCTCTACGTCCGCCTGGCCGAACGCAACGAGCAGGACTTCACCGACCTGGTCGACGACTGAGCGGCTCATGGATACCGGTTCGATCCCCGTCGCCACCGTCGTCGGTCTCGTCGCCGCTGCCGCCGCCACCGTCGCGATCGGCATCTACGGAGTCCGGCTGGCCCGCACCACCTCCGACTTCCTCATCGCCTCCCGCAGCGTCGGACCCCGGTGGAACGCCGCCGCGATCTCCGGTGAATACCTTTCCGCCGCCTCGTTTCTCGGCGTGGCCGGACTCATCGCCAAGTACGGCGCCGACGCCCTGTGGTACCCGGTGGGCTTCACCGCGGGCTACCTGGGTCTGCTGCTGTTCGTCGCCGCCCCGCTGCGCCGGTCCGGCGCCTACACCGTGCCGGACTTCGCGGAGTTCCGGCTCGGTGCGCGGTGGCTGCGCACCCTCTCGATGGTGATCGTCGCCGTCGTCTGTGTGCTCTACCTCGTCCCCCAGTTCCAGGGCGCGGGACTGACGCTGAACATCCTGCTCGGGGTTCCCGACTGGGTCGGCGTCGTCGCGGTCGCCCTGATCGTCGTCGGCAACGTCGTCGGCGGCGGCATGCGCTCGATCACCTTCGTCCAGGCGTTCCAGTACTGGCTCAAGCTCACCGCCGTCGCGGTGCCCGCCCTCGTGCTCGCCGTCCACTTCTTCGACGACGACCGCGCGGTCGGACAGCCGGCACCGCCGACGGTCACCGAGCGCACCACCGTCGACGTCACCACCGATGTCGTCGTCCAGGTCGGCGAACCCCTCGCGGTCACAGCCACCGGCCGGGTCGACGGACGGACCGTGGACGGCACCGTGCTGCTCGCGCCCGGCGAGCACGAGGTGGCCGCCGGCACGGCGCTGGTGCTCGAACCCGGTGCGGCCGTGCCGGTAGTGGCCGGGGCGCCGGCCACCAACGACGACTGGGTTGCCCCCGGCGGGGGGATCGGGGGCGCCCACCCCATGTTCCAGGTGTATTCGCTGATCCTCGCCACCTTCCTCGGCACGATGGGATTGCCGCACGTGCTGGTGCGCTTCTACACCAACCCGGACGGGCGTGCGGCCCGCATGACGTCGCTCGCGGTGATCGCCCTGCTCGGGGTGTTCTACCTGTTCCCGACGCTGCTCGGGGTGTTCGCACGCCTGTACGTGCCGCAACTGCTCATCACGGGCCGCTCCGACGCGGCCGTGCTGCTGCTGCCGGGGTCGGTGCTCTCCGGATTGGGCGGACAGCTGCTCGCCGCGCTCGTCGCGGCAGGGGCGATCGCGGCGTTCCTGTCCACGTCCTCAGGATTGCTGGTCAGCGTCGCCGGCGTGCTCTCCACCGACGTGCTGCGGGGACGCGTGCGTGACTTCCGGATCGCGGCCGTCCTCGCCGGTCTGGTGCCCCTCGGGCTGTCGCTGGCGGTGACGTCGCTGGACCTGTCGCGGGCCGTGGGCCTGGTGTTCGCGGTGGCGGCCTCCACACTGTGCCCGCTGCTGATGCTCGGTATCTGGTGGCGCGGGCTCACCGCCGTCGGCGCGGCCGCCGGCATGGTGACCGGCGCGGTGGTGGCCGGGGGCGCGGCGCTGGTCGTCGTGCTGGTACGGATCGATCCCGAGGCCGGTGGCGGGTGGGTCGCCGCCCTCGTCGGCTACCCGGCCGCGGTGAGTGTGCCGCTCGCGTTCGTCACCATGGTCGTCGTCAGCCTCGCCACCCGCACCCGCGTCCCGGCGGACGTCGGCCGGGTGTTCTCCCGCATGCACGTGCCCGAGCGGCTCGGGATGGGCAGGGACCGGGAACTCGGGGCGTTCGAGGACACCGGCGTTGCGGCGGAGCCTCGCGGACCGGGACGGCCGTCCCCGCGTGGAGACCGCTGAGCCGCCACTCGTCGCGCCCGGCAGACCGTTCGCCGCACCGGGCGACAGCTCACCGTGTGACCGGTGCCACCTTCTTCCCGTGTGACTCGCGTCTCATTACGTTCTACTGGTAGTACGCCTCACAGGGGCGATCCCTGAAGCCACGACCAAGGAGTCGACAGTGACCACAGCTCACCTCGGCAAGGGCGGGGCGATCGAACGCCGCACGCCCGATGCGCAGGACTTCGTCGACATGCAGGCGAGTCCGGAGTTCCAGGACTTGCGCCGCCGGCTCCGGCGGTTCGTCTTCCCGATGACGGCTCTCTTCCTCACCTGGTACTTCGTGTACGTCCTGCTGGCCACCTACGCCGCCGACTTCATGGCGACCAAGGTGCTCGGCAACATCAACCTCGGCCTGATCCTCGGACTCGGCCAATTCGTCTCGACGTTCGTCATCACCGCGCTCTACGTGCGGTTCGCCAATCGTGACCTGGATCCGCGTTCCGCCGCGATCCGCGAAGAGCTGGAAGGACCGGCCCAGTGACAACGAATGCGCTCGCGCATGTGACAGTTCTGGCCCAGGGGGCCACGGACGTCGGTAACCCCCTGTTCAACATCGCGATCTTCGTCGCGTTCGTCGTCGTGACGATGAGCCTGGTCATCCGTGCCAGCCGCTCGACCAAGAAGGCCTCCGACTTCTACACCGGCGGCGGGCAGTTCTCCGGCCCGCAGAACGGCTTCGCGATCGCCGGTGACTACCTGTCGGCCGCGTCGTTCCTCGGCATCGCCGGCGCCATCGCGGTCTACGGGTACGACGGCTTCCTGTACTCCATCGGCTTCCTCGTCGCCTGGCTCGTCGCCCTGCTGCTCGTCGCCGAACTGCTTCGTAACACCGGCCGATTCACCATGGCCGACGTGCTGAGCTTCCGGCTCAAGCAGCGGCCCGTGCGTATGGCCGCCGCGCTGTCCACCCTCGCGGTGTCGCTGTTCTACCTGCTGGCCCAGATGGCCGGTGCCGGTGGCCTCGTCGCGCTGCTGCTCAACATCGACGGCAAGCTCGGCCAGGGCATCGTCGTCGCCGTGGTCGGTGTCCTGATGATCGTGTACGTGCTCGTCGGCGGCATGAAGGGCACCACCTACGTGCAGATGGTCAAGGCCGTGCTGCTCGTCGCCGGCGCCGGCATCATGTTCGTGCTCGTGCTGTTCGCGGTCCGCGGCAACTTCTCGCAGTTGCTGGCCGACGCGCAGGCCATGGTCAACAGCTCCACCAACGAGGCCGTCGCCGGCCGGGACGTGCTCGCTCCGGGCGCCAAGTACGGCATCAGCGACATGACCCGTCTCGACTTCGTCTCGCTCGGCATCGCCCTGGTGCTCGGCACCGCCGGCCTGCCGCACGTGCTGATGCGTTTCTACACCGTGCCCACCGCCAAGGAGGCACGTCGCTCGGTGACCTGGGCCATCGCCCTCATCGGCGGGTTCTACCTGTTCACCCTGGTGCTCGGCTACGGCGCCGCCAAGCTGGTCGGACCGGACGTCATCCTCGGCGCCCCCGGCAAGGAGAATTCGGCCGCCCCGCTGCTCGCCTTCGAACTCGGCGGCACCATCTTCCTCGGCATCATCTCGGCCGTCGCGTTCGCCACGATCCTCGCGGTCGTCGCCGGCCTCGCGATCACCGCGTCCGCATCCTTCGCCCACGACATCTACGCCAGCGTGATCAAGCGCGGCAACGCCTCCGAGGAGGACCAGGTGCGGGTCTCCCGCATCACCGTCGTGGTCATCGGTGTGGTCTCGATCGTGCTGGGCATCCTGGCGATGGGGCAGAACATCGCCTTCCTGGTGGCGCTGGCCTTCGCGGTCGCCGCGTCCGCCAACCTGCCGACGCTGCTGTACTCGCTGTTCTGGAAGAAGTTCAACACCACCGGCGCCCTGTTCAGCATCTACGGCGGCCTGATCAGCTGCCTGTTGCTCATCGCCTTCTCCCCGGCGGTGTCCGGCAAGCCGTCCTCGATGTTCCCGAACGTGGACTTCGCCCTCTTCCCGCTCGCCAACCCCGGCATCGTGTCGATCCCGCTGGCCTTCGCCCTCGGCGTCGTCGGCACCTTCATCGGCCGCCGCAAGCTGGAGGACCCGGCCAAGCAGGCCGAGATGGAGGTCCGCTCGCTCACCGGTGTCGGTGTCGAAAAGGCTGTCGCCCACTAGGCAACACCCACGAAGCGCGGGTTCGGGGTCGATCACCCCGGGCCCGCGCTTCGGCGTCTACGCTGCCGGGCATGGCCAAACTCGAGGTATCGACCGATCTCCCGCTCGAACCGCACGTGACCTGGGTGCGCGCATCGGATCTGCACGGGTTCGACGAATGGCTGACCATCCACGACGGGTGGCGCAGCGACCTGCCGAGCGAACTCGTCGTCGGCACCACCGCCGAGTCGGTCGTGTCGGTGAAGGGCATGCGCAACCGGGTCGCGTGGACCGTCCGCGAGATCGACTCGCCGCACCATCTCGTCCTGCACGGTTCCGGTAAGGGCGGCACCCGCTTCAAGTTGCGGATGACGGTCCGGGCGGCCGGGGTCGGTTCCGTGCTCAGCCTGAACATCGACCTGGGCGGGGCGCCGCTGTTCGGGCCGATCGGTTCCGGTGTCGCGCGGGCTCTGCACGGCGACATCGAAGCCTCGCTGCGCCGGTTCGCCGAGTTGTACGGCTGAGTCGCCCATGAGCTGCGCCGAGGATTCACTTTTCGCGGGCGACACGCGGAGGCCGGCGCGAGAACTGCCCGCTCGCCGGCTCCGCTCGGCACAATGAGGCGATGACGACCCGCACGTTCGAAGGCCGTCGTCTGAACCTGACGAACCTCGACAAGGTGCTCTACCCGGACACGGGCACCACGAAGGCCGACGTGGTCGACTACTACATGGCCGTGGCCCCGGTGATGCTGCCGCACGTCGCGGGCCGGCCCGGCACCCGCAAGCGGTGGCCCGAGGGTGTCGGCGGCGAGTCGTTCTTCGAGAAGAACGTCGCCTCCCACGCGCCGAAGTGGCTCACCCGCAAGACGGTTCACCACAAGCAGCGGTCGGTCACCTATCCGGTCTTCGACTCCGTCGCGGCCCTGGCCTGGCTCGGGCAGCAGGCGGCACTCGAATTGCACGTGCCGCAGTGGCGGTTCGCGGGTTCCGTTCCGGGCCCTGCGACGCGGATCGTGTTCGACCTCGACCCCGGGGAGGGGGTCACGCTGGTCCAGTGCGCCGAGGTGGCCCGGCTGGTGCGCGACATGGTCGGCGGGCTGGGCTGGCCGGCCTACCCGGTCACCAGCGGCAGCAAGGGGATACACCTGTATGTTCCGCTCGACCGCGAACTCGCGCCGGGTGGGGCGTCGGCCGTGGCCAAGCAGGTGGCGATCAACCTCGAGACGCTGCATCCGGACCTGGTCACCGCGACGATGGCCAAGGCCGCGCGCGGCGGCCGGGTGTTCCTCGACTGGAGCCAGAACAACCAGGCCAAGACGACCATCGCCCCGTATTCCCTGCGCGGTCGCGAGCAACCGTGGGTCGCCGCACCCCGCACCTGGGACGAACTCGACGATCCCGGACTGCGCCAGCTGCGGTTCGACGAGGTGCTCGCGCGACTCGACACCGGACCCGACCCGCTCGCCGACCTCGACCCGCCGCTGCCCGAGCCCGACGCCCTGACCGAGTACCGGGGCAAACGCGATCCGTCCCGCACGCCCGAACCCGTTCCCTCCGCAGTGGGTTCCGGGCCGGGCGACTCGTTCGTCATCCAGGAACACCACGCTCGCCGGCTGCACTACGACCTCAGGCTCGAACGCGACGGGGTGCTCGCGTCGTGGGCGGTACCGAAGAACCTGCCGGACGGCCCGGGCCGCAACAACCTCGCGGTGCGCACCGAGGACCATCCGCTCGAGTACCTCACCTTCCACGGCGTCATCCCCAAGGGGGAGTACGGCGCCGGCAGCATGACGATCTGGGACACCGGCACCTACGAGACCGAGAAGTGGCGCGACGACGAGGTGATCGTGCGCCTGCACGGCGGGCGGGTGCAGGGCAGGTATGCGCTGATCCGCACGGCCGGCAACCAGTGGCTCGCCCACCGCATGAAGGACCAGGGCGTGCAGGCGGGTCCGTCGACGGGATTGCCGCGCGACCTCGAGCCCATGCTCGCGACACCGGGTGAGGTGACCGGGCTCGACGCCGACGAATGGGCCTTCGAAGGAAAGTGGGACGGCTACCGCGCCGTCGCCGAGATCGAGAACGGGCAGCTGCGGCTGCATTCGCGGTCCGGTCGCGACATCACGGGCGACTACCCCGCCCTGGCCGACCTCACCCGCATCCTGGACGGACACGACGTCGTCCTCGACGGGGAGGTGGTCGCGTGCGACTCCCACGGCGTCACGAGCTTTCCGTTGCTACGGACCGGTGGCACCCCGCAGTACTTCGTGTTCGATGTCCTCTACCTCGACGGGGTGACCCTCTACCGCAAGCCCTACGCCGACCGGCGACGGGTGCTCGATGCGCTCGCGGCCGCAGCCGACGGGCTGATCGTGCCGGACTTGCTGCGCGGCAACGGAACCGAGGCGCTCGAGGAGAGCACCCGGCGCGGCTGGGAAGGTGTGGTGGCCAAGCGGCGGAACTCGGTGTACGTGCCGGGCCGACGCAGCCCCGACTGGGTGAAGTCGAAGAACTGGCTCACGCAGGACGTCGTCATCGGCGGCTGGCGCCTCGGGAAGGGGGCTCGTGCCGGCACTTTCGGCTCGCTGCTGCTCGGCGTGCACGGCGAGGCCGGACTGGAGTACGTCGGCCGTGTCGGCACCGGCTTCGACGAACCGCAGCTCGCCGAACTGTCGGCCGCCCTGTCCGGTCTGCGGCGCCGCACCACCCCCTTCGTCGGCGACGTTCCGCGCGAGGACGCGCGGGATGCAGTGTGGGTGACCCCGAAACTGGTGGGGGAGGTGCGGTTCCGGGAATGGACCGACGCCGGCAAGCTCTGGCATCCGAGCTGGCGCGGGCTGCGTGACGACATCGACCCCCGGGACGTGCGGATGCCCGAGCAGTAGTTGCCGGACCCTGGCCGCGCCGGGTCGTCGGCTACCTCTGCCGTGCCCGCTCGAGCATCCTGAGGTAGGTGTCGAGCTGGGCCGCACCGGCGAGGAGGGCGCGGCTGCGCTCGGTCAGCCGATCCTGCCAGGAGTCGAGGAAAGCCGTCGACGCGCCGGCACCGCCTGCCGTGCGCAGCGAGTCGACGAACCGGGCGACCTGGGCCAGCGGACAGCCGCCCCGGCGCAGTTGCCGTGCGATCTCGGCATCGCGCACGCAATCCGGCCCGTATTCGCGGTAGCCCGTGGCCCGGTCGCGGTCGGGCCGCAGAATGCCCTGGGTTTCCCAGGTGCGCAACGTGGCCGGGTGCATGCCGAGTCGGCGTGCGAGCTCACCCACCGTCAGCGGTCGACCGCGCACGGGGGTCGACGTCGCGGTGGCCAGGGCGTCCAGAGCGGTCGCCACCTCGAGGCGGGTGTCGCGTTCGGCGAGCAGCGCGACGTGCGCGGCGTCGATGAGCCGGTAGGCGGATTCGGTGTCGCCGCGATTGGTCGCGTGCATGATCTCCGTCGCCTGCCGGTGCCCGTGGCCGCTGCGCAACGCGAGGAAGGTCCGCAGCGCCTGTGCATGGAAGGACGTGTAGCGCCGATAGCCGGACTCGCTGCGCTCGGCCGGTGGGAGGATGCCCGCAGCGTCGTAGTTGCGGATCGCCTGCGCGGACAACCCGTGTTCCCGGGCCAGGTCGACAGGTCGCACCGTGCACCTCCGATTGAAGGTTCGACCTGCGGATCGCAGGTCGAGGTCGCAGAAGTTTCACTCGATTCTTCAACGATATCGTCGAGGGCAGTTCCTTCCGCGAGAGGAGTGTCATGTCATCTACCGCCTCACTACGCGAGATCGCCCGTCCGCTCGACGACCCGGCCGGCGTGGACCATGCCCTCGACGAGCTGCTCGCCGCGCGGAGCGAGCCGCCGGTCCTGCTGGCCCTCGGCGAGCCGACCCACGGGATCGAGGCGTTCCCGCTGCTGCGTAACGAACTCCTCGGTCACCTCGTCGGACGGGGGTTCCGGTCGATCGTCCTGGAGACCGACTTCTTCGCCGCGTCCGTGGTCGACGACTACGTGGCCGGGGCGCCAGGAGAGATCGACACGGTGCTCGCGACCGGGTTCAGCCACGGGTTCGGCGCCGTGCCGGGTAACCGGGAACTCGTCGACTGGCTCCGTACGCACAATGCCGGGTGTGCGCCGCAGGATCGGGTTCGCTTCCACGGGTTCGATGCGCCGGTGGAGTACTCCGGTGCACCGAGCCCGCGACACGCCCTGGTCCGGGCCGGGGATTACCTGCCCGCGGCGCTGCGACCCCGATCGGTCCACGATCTCGACGCACTCCTCGGCGAGGACGCGGACTGGACCGACCAGGCGGCCATGTTCGACCCGGCCGCGTCCATCGGAGACTCCGATCGTGCCCGGGCCCTGCGCATCGTCGCCGACGACGTCGCCGGCGCCCTGCGTCGCGCGGCACCGGCCCTGCGTCCCGCCGACCCGACCGGTTACGACCGGGCCGTCGCGCACGCGCGCACCGCGCAGGGCCTGCTGCGCTATCACGCGGCCATGGCCCATCCCGGCCCCGATCGCATCGCCGACCTGCTCGGCGTGCGCGCCGAGATGATGGCCGAGAACCTGCTCGCGATCGTCGCGCAGGAGCAGCAACGCGGACCCGTCCTGGTGTTCGCGCACATCGTGCACCTGCAGCGCGCGCAGTCCCGCATGCAGGCCGGCGAGGACGAGGCGCACTGGGGAAGCGCCGGCGCGCACGTCGGACTCGTCCTCGGCGAGCGGTACGTCTTCGTGGCAACCGACGCCGGCCCGCACAGCGACCCGGGCACCCTCCAGCGGGTGCTGGCCGAGGCGACGACCCGGCGCGCCCTGTTCCCGGCGCCGGCTCTGCGCGCCGCGCTCGACCCGTCGATCGTCCCGGGCGCACCGATCGTGCCCGGCCACATCCCGCTGGGCCCGGCCGACCTGGACGGTGCCGACGCGATCGTCTTCGTCGCCGACACCGACGGAGAGCGGCACCGATACTGGTAGCCGGCCGCGACGGTCGGACCTGCGGCACGCCGCCCGGACACGCTGCGCGGCAGAGCGTCTCGCGTGCAGGCTCCTGCACACCCGCACCGGGAAGAACTCGCTCGCATCTTCGGAATCCGCGCAGGCCACGGCGTGGGCAGATTCCGAAGATGCGAGCAAGTCCGGGTGGTGGACGACCGCCGGGGGTACGGAAACCTCACCCCGGGGTGCCTGTCGTCCTCCGCCGCACCGGCGCACCGTGGTCACACGGCACATCCGCCGACTGTGGCACGGGCGGCGCGCCCGGAGGAGGAAGGTTCACGATGTTGCAGACGACCGACAGGGGCCGCCTCGGCCGTACCCTGATGACCGCGTACGGCGCGGTCGCCTACGCCGTGTTCTTCGCGGTGTTCCTGTACTCGATCGGGTGGGTCGAAGGTCTCGTGGTACCCCGCACCATCGACGAGGGGCCGCAGACGCCCGTCGTCGTGGCCGTGATGGTGAACCTGGCCCTGTTGTCCGTCTTCGCCGTTCAGCATTCGGTGATGGCCCGGCCGTGGTTCAAGCGCCGGTGGACCCGCATCGTCCCGCAACCGATCGAGCGCTCGACGTTCGTGCTGTTCGCCACCGCCGCCCTCGCACTGGTGATGTGGCAGTGGCGTCCGCTGCCGCAGGAGATCTGGGACGTGGACGCGACCCCGGTGCGCGTGGTCCTGTACGCGGTGTCGTTCGCCGGATGGGGTCTCGTGCTCGCATCGACCTTCGCGATCGACCACTTCGACCTGTTCGGCCTGCGCCAGGTGCTGCGGAACTTCGCCGGGAAGCCGCCCGCCGAAACCGAGTTCCGCACTCCGATGCTGTACCGGGTGGTGCGACATCCGCTGTATCTGGGCTTCCTGATCGCGTTCTGGGTGGCGCCGACGATGAGCGTGGGGCACCTGCTGTTCGCCGCGGTCACCACCGGATACATCCTCGTCGCACTGCGGTTCGAGGAACACGATCTGACCGAGACATTCGGCGACCGGTACCGCGACTACAGTGCCCGCGTGCCCCGGCTGGTTCCGCGCCCGCGCGCGATGAGCCGAACCTGACCATGTTCCGGGCCGGCTCCGGTGCGGACGATCCGCACCGGAGCCGTGCAACGCCGTAGGGTGCTTCCCGTGAGTATCGCGAAGTCCCTAGCCCTGTTCGCCGTGGCAGCGCTGTTCGAGATCGGCGGCGCCTGGCTCGTGTGGCAGGGAATCCGGGAGCAGCGCGGCTGGATCTGGGTAGGCGCCGGGGTGATCGCCCTCGGCGCGTACGGGATGGTGGCAACGCTGCAGCCGGACGCGAACTTCGGCCGCATCCTGGCCGCCTACGGTGGAGTGTTCGTCGCCGGATCGCTCGGGTGGGGGATGATCGTCGACGGCTTCCGCCCCGACCGCTGGGATGTGGCCGGGGCGCTGGTGTGCCTGCTCGGCGTGGCGCTGATCATGTACAGCCCGCGCTGAATTCCGGCGCGGTCAGCCGACGGTCACCGTCCCCACGGCCGGTGTCGAGTTGCAGATCGGGCCGCTGCTCAGGTTCACCGAACCGAATACGGTGGTGAGCACGTTGCCCGGCCCGGTGTTCACCACCTTCGCCAGGTTCGGGTACGTCCCCTCGAGGTCGACGATCCCCGCCTGGCCGGTGCTCTGGTTGAGCCAGGCGACCGACACCTGCCCGGCGGCAGGAATGGGGCCCAGTCCCGGTGCGGTGGAGAAAAGTACGTGACCGGGTGGGATCCCGGGACTCGCCTCCGGCCCGGCCTGCGCGGTGACCGCCGTGATCGAGGCCAGGCTGCCCTGGTTCAGGCATCCGAAGGTCAGTGCCGTGCCGAGGGATTGGGGCGGTGCGGCGCCGGCGCTGCCGGCGAACAGGACGGCCGCCGCGATCGGCGCGGCGGTGGCGAGGATTGCTCGGGTGGTTCGGGCGGCGCTCATGCTGATGCTCCTGGGATCGGAATGTCACGTCCGGGTGCCGACCGCCGCGCCCCGCCGGCGGCGCGCCCCGCGCACCGAATGACGCCCCCGAGTGTAGATCGCGAACGGCGGCGCATACGACGTTTCGCGGATCTTGGTTGCCGGGGATGTCAACGCACGCGGTAGAACTGCGCGGCGTTGTCGTGCAGTACCCGCGTGGCGAGTTCCGGGCCCAGGGCGTCGGTGACGATCTCGACGTCCGCGTCGAGGAACGGCCGCGGGGCCCGGGTGGACGGCAGGTCGGTGCCGAACATCAAGGCATGCGGGTTCCGGTCGGCCACCGCGCGCAGCACTGGGGCGACGTCGAAGTCGACTCGGCCGAAACCGGTCGCCTTGACCCGGACCCCTCGGTCGACCAGGGCCGCCAGGTGCGGCAGTCCGGCGGCGGACAGGCCCAGGTGGTCGATGCTCACCGCCGGGAGGGCGGCGATCGTCCCGGTGAGTTCGGGCAGTGCGCGCGCATCGACGTACAACTCGGTGTGCCAGCCGGCGACGTCGTGCACTCGGCGGGCGAGCGTGCCGAGGTGGTCGACGGATTCCGAACCGCCGCGGCGGATGTTGAACCGGATGCCCCGCACCCCGGCGTCGTTCAGCCGCGTGATCTCGTCGTCGGTCACGGTCGCCGGCAGCTGCGTGACCCCCACGAAGCCGGGTCCGAGCAGCGAGAGGGCGTCCAGCAGACAACTCTGGTCGAAGCCGTGGAAGGAGCCGGACACGACGGCGCCCCCGGTGACGCCGAGCCCGCGGACCCGCTCGCGATAGTCGGCGACCGTGAAAGCCGGGGGCACGTACCCCTGGTTCGGGGTCACCGGGAAGCGGGGATCGACGATGTGGAAGTGGGCGTCGAAGATCGGCATCCGGTGGGCACCGGTCACGTGCGGGTCACCGCGTCCGCGGTGATCTCCTTCACGGACGTCAGGCCGCTGAGCCCGAGCGTCAGATCGAACTCGGCAATGATGTTCGCGACGGCGTCGCGGGCTCCGTCCCGGCCGCCGACGGCCAGCCCGTACACGTGCGGGCGGCCGACGGTGACCGCGTCGGCGCCGAGTGCGAGCGCCTTGAACACGTCCGATCCGGTGCGGATTCCGCTGTCGAGCAGTACCGGCACCCGGCCTTCGACGACGGGTGCGATGCCGACCAGGGCATCGAGTGCGGCGATCGCGCCGTCGACCTGGCGGCCGCCGTGGTTGGAGACGATGATGCCGTCGACCCCGGCGTCGAGGGCGCGGCGGGCGTCGTCCGGGTGGAGGATGCCCTTGAGCAGCACGGGGAGATCGGTGCGCTCGCGCAGCGACTCGATTTCCGTCCACGTCAGGGAGGGTCGGGAGTAGATGTCGAGGAACGTCTCGACCGCGGCCCGGGGTTCGGGGGAGCGGAGGTTGTCGAGGAGGCGGCCGGGGTAGCGCCGGCTCATCGAGAGCAGTGACCTGATCGCGCCGAGGGTCACCTCCACCTCGGGACGGGCACCGGCGGCGGCCGCGATGCGCTCGCGGACGATGCGCACGAACGTCGGGTCCGAGGTGTACTGGGCGATCCCCTCGCCGCGGGCGAACGGCAGGGAACCGAGGTTGAGATCCTGAGGCCGCCAGCCCAACAGGGTGGTGTCCAAGGTGACGACCACGGCGTCCGCGCCGATCGCCTGCGCGCGGGCGAGCAGGCTGTCGACGAGGTCGTCGTCGCTGCTCCAGTACAACTGGAACCAGCGCGGAGCTTCCCCCATCGCCGCCGCGGTGGCCTCCATCGGGGCGCAGCCCTGGTTGGAGAGGATGTAGGGCACACCGAGTTCGGCCGCCGCGCCGCCGATCGCGACGTCGGCGTCGGGGTGCGCGAGTTCGGCGGCGCCGACCGGCGCCAGCAGGACCGGGGCGGGCAGGGTGCGGCCGAACAGCTCGACGCTCAGGTCGCGGTGGGACACGTCGCGCAGGACGCGGGGGACGATCTTCCAGCGGTCGAACGCCTCCCGGTTGGCGCGCATCGTCGCGCCCTCACCGGCGCCCCCGGCGATGTAGGCCCAACCACGGCGGCTCGTCTTCCGTCGCGCCAGGCGTTCCAGCCCCGCGAAGTCGGTCGGCACCGGGGGAGTGCGCCCGAGCACCCCGGCCCGGTAGATGACGTTCTGACGGGCACGGCCCGCGCCGGGCTGCGGCGTCACGGGTCCCTCGCTCATCGGCGATTCCTCACAGGTGCGTCGGGTCGGGGATCGTCTCGGACGCTACCGGAACGGCGGCCGCGCCGGACCTGAGCGACCGTCGCCCGAGCGGGACGGTGGACAGATTTCCACATACCCCCTAGGGTATGTAGTACCCCGCGGGGTATGAACCTCGAACAACGGCACGATGCCCGCCTGATGTGGGCCGAGGAGTGGACAATGAGGGAAATCGACATCGCCGCATTCGCCGACGCGTGGAAGTCCGGCGCGACCGTGGTCGACGTGCGCGAGGACTACGAGTACGAGCAGGCACACGTGCCCGGCGCCCAGTGGATTCCGCTCGGCGAACTGGGGCCCCGCCTCGCCGAGATCCCGGGAACCGACCTCGTCTACGTCGTCTGCGCCTCCGGTAACCGCAGCCTGCGCGGCGCGGACATCGTGTCCGCGTCCGGACGGCCTGCGGTCTCGGTTGCCGGCGGCACCAAGGGCTGGTTGCAGGCCGGTCACCCGGTCGAGCAGGGCGGCACCCGATGAGCCTACCCGAGACGGTCGACGTCCGTCGCGCACGCGAGCTGCCCGCCGCCGGGGCGGTCCTCGTCGACGTGCGGTCCGCCGCCGGGTGCCGGTCCGGGGAACGGATGGTCGGGAGCGGTCGCCGCTGACGGCGACGCAGGATCGAGTGCCCCGAGATCCGGGAAGCGGTGCCGAGTCGGACGATGGGCAGGGGAATACCCCACGGGGTATGATGGGTTCATCTTCAGTATGAAGGGGCCGACCATGACAGTTAACACCGTGAATGCCGCAGAATCCACCACCCAGGTCCTCAACCGGCTGCGCCGGGCTCAGGGCCAGCTCGCCGGGGTCATCTCCATGATCGAGAACGGGCGCGAGTGCCGCGAGGTGGTCACCCAGCTCGCAGCCGTCTCGCGTGCCCTGGATCGCGCCGGCTTCAAGATCGTCGCCACCCGGTTGCGGCAGTGCGTCCTCGACGAGCAGGACGACACCTGCGTCGACAAGCTGACCGAGGAGGAACTCGAGAAGCTCTTCCTCGCGCTCGCCTGACATCAGCGAATCACGAAGGAGCGTTATGACACTCGCCCTCGCCACCACGCTGCGCGCCCCGCTCGACGACGTCGTCGAGCGCACTCGTGAGGCGCTGAAGGAGCAGGGCTTCGGGGTGCTCACCGAGATCGACATGCAGGCCACCCTGAAGACCAAGATCGACGTCGACATGGAGCCGTACGTCATTCTCGGGGCGTGCAACCCGCCGCTCGCACACCAGGCGGTGTCCGCCAACCGGCAGATCGGGCTGCTGCTGCCGTGCAACGTCGTCGTCCGTCGTGATCCGGAGGACTCCGGCACGGTGCATGTCGAAGCCATGAATCCCCAGTTGATGGTGCAGGTGGCCGAGGATCCCGAGTTGCAGCCGGTCGCCGACGAGGCCGCGCGACGGCTGCAGGCGGCGATCGACGCACTGGGCAGCTGAGCCACGTCGAGACGGGCGCCGAGATCTCTCTCGGCGCCCGCGTGTGTCAACCGCCTTCGTATGCCGCCCGGGCCTTCGCGCGCAGGAGGCGTACCGCGCGCGCCGGGTCGTTCGTCCCGTAGACGGCGGTGCCGGCCACGAAGCAGTCGGCACCGGCCGCCGCGGCAGCCCCGATGGTGCCGAGGTTCACTCCACCGTCGACCTCGATGAGCACGTCGAGTTCTCCTGCATCGACCAGGCGTCGCGCCACGCGCACCTTGTGGAGCATCTCGGGAATGAACCGCTGACCGTTGAAGCCCGGCGGCACGCTCATCACCAGGAGCGTGTCGAAGTGCGCGAGCGTGCCGAGGTGCGGTTCGAGCGGGATGTGTGGTGCGAACGCGAGACCGGCGCGGGCACCGGCGGCTCGTAGCCGGCCGGCGAGAGCGATCGGGTCGCCCGTCGCCTCGACGTGCACGGAGACGTTGTACGCGCCGGCCTCCGCGTAGTCGACTGCCCATCGGTCGGGATCCTCGATCATCAGGTGACAGTCGAGTGGCAGCGACGTGTGCCGGGCGAGGGATCGCACGACCGGCAGCCCGAAGGTGATGTTGGGGACGAAGTGTCCGTCCATCACGTCGACGTGCAGCCAGTCGGCTCCGCGGTCGGATCCACCGGTCACGATCCGTGCCTCGTCCGCGAGGCGCGCCAGATCGCCGGAGGCCAGGCTGGGCGCGATGAGGGGCTCGCGCCGCGGGCGGCGATCGGAGCCGGTGCGGACATCGGAGTCCATGCGACGACGGTACCCGGAGTCGGCGCGCGCACGAGCCACACTGGGGTCATCGTCAACCGAACGTTGACGAGAGTCATGCGTCAACCTAAGGTTGACGCATGACGAATCCGATCCCCATGAGCAATCCCGTGCGGCTGGACGACCTCATCGATGCCATCAAGAAGGTCCACTCCGACGCCCTGGAACAACTGGCCGACGCGGTCCTCGCCGCCGAGCATCTCGGAGAGGTCGCCGACCACCTGATCGGCCACTTCGTCGACCAGGCCCGTCGCTCCGGCGCGTCCTGGACCGACATCGGCCGCAGTATGGGTGTTTCGAAGCAGGCAGCCCAGAAGCGTTTCGTAGCAAAGGGTTCCGCAGATCTCGATCCCGAGCAGGGCTTCAGCCGATTCACCGAAAGTGCCCGGAACGTCGTCATGGCGGCACAGAACGAGGCTCGGGCGGCCGGTAATGCCGAGATCGTCCCGGAACACCTCGTACTCGGTCTGCTGAGCGAGCCCGGTGCCCTCGCGATGCGTGCGCTCCTCGCACAGCACGTGTCGCCGGAGGCGGTCCGTCGTGCCGTGGGGGAGGCGCTGCCGCCGGCCACCGGGGACGTGCCCGACCTGATCCCCTACGACGCGCGCGCCCGGAAAGTACTGGAACTGACCTTCCGGCAGGCGCTGCGGCTCGGGCACAACTACATCGGCACCGAGCACATCCTCCTCGCCTTGCTCGACCACGAGAACGGCGGCGGGGTTCTCGGCGGTCTCGAGGTGGACAGCGCCGCCGCCGAAGCGTACGTCGCCGAGGCCGTGGCAGCGGAACAGGCGGCATACGAGTCGTCCGAATGAGCAGATAGCGATCCGCTCTGCGGCAGGAAACCGCCTCCCCGGCCTGCTCTTCGATCTACCGTGGAGTCGAGTCGGCCGAGAGGGGGAGCAATGACCTACCCGCTCGTGGAGAAGACCCGGGAACGCTCGGAAACCGGACGGCATCTCGCGATCGAGGACTACACGAAGACGCCGTCGCTCTGCCGTCACGGGGTGTGGGTCGGCCGGCAGATCGATTTCTCCGAAACCGTGCTGATCTCCTTCGAGCACGACCCCGAGAATCTGTCGATCGGCTGGATCGTCAACGGCGCGGCGATCGTGCCGGCAGGCTACTACGCGCCCTGTCAGGGAGCGCCGACGATCCGGTACCGGTGTCCCGGGGACGGTAGGAACCTGCACACCATTTCGTTGACGAGCACGCCCGGCAGCGACCAGGACTGTGTGGACCTGCAGGTTGTGTTCACGCGTCCGCCTCAGTGGAATCCGCTCGAGTACGGCCCCTCGACGAGGGTGTGCCTCCGGGGGCGGGTCGTCGAGTGGCCGTGGTACCTGCTGCAGCAGGATCAGGAATGCTGGGAGCGGTTCCGGAACGTCTTCGAGAAGTACGTGGTGGTACCCCGTCCGGTTCCCGCTCCGCCCGGCCCGGTGGAGCGGTGGTTCGCAAGCCTTCGCGGCGACGAATCCGTGACGGTACGGGCGTACCTGGACACTGTCGAGCAACTGGACCCCGCTCGGGACGGCGATCTCCTCGCGGAACTCCGTGCCGACCTCGCAGCGAGGTTCCTCCGGTGGGCGAACTCCGCGGACGGACCGGACACCGACCGCCGCTCGGCGCCACGCAGTGCGCCGGGCCGAGATTCCCCATGAACGACGAGGGCAGGGCTGTGACCGACCGGGCCGTGCTCCGGCGAGTGGCGGAACGGGTGTACGACGGCACGGTGCTCGTGGTCGACACGGTCTTCACCGTGGTACGTGTCGCCGTGTGGCGCTCGCGCTGGAAGCCCGCCCTGAATGCCGTGCGCCGGTACAACAAGTTCGTCCTCAACCCGGTGATCCTGAAGAGGGGAGGGGCGACGGTCACCGCGGTGCACCACGTGGGTCGCAGCTCCGGGAAGGCATACGTCACCCCGGTATGGGCGGAACGAGCCGGACAGTCGTTCTTCATCCATCTGCCCTACGGCACCGACGTCGACTGGTGCCGCAACGTCCTGGCCGGTGGAGGCTGCATCCTCGAGCAGGACGGCGAGCGCTACGACGTCGTCGCTCCCGTGATCGTGCCCGCGGCCGAAGCGGAACCGCATCTGTCACCGGCATCGAGAAGGATGCACCGCCTGTTCGGCGTCCGGTCGTACCTGCGGCTCGACGTCGCCTCCGAAGCGAAGGTCGACTGAGCGAGCGCCGACAGCAGAACTCGGCCGGTGTTCTCGTGTGCCCCCGGCAGGATTCGAACCTGCGACACCGGCTTTAGGAGAGCCGTGCTCTATCCCCTGAGCTACGAGGGCGGCGCGCGGTGAACCGGTTCGATTCGATGCGCGGTGTGAGTGTAGCCGGGATCGTGGTGCCGGTGTGCAACGGTCGCAGACCAGCGGCGCAGTGGTCGCATCCGGCCGCTCCGCCTGACCGAATGTCACATGCCGTCGATCCAATCGAACCCATGTGACATTCGGTCGGGCGCATCCGGCTGCGGTCGGGCGCATCCTGGCGGCGGCAGCGGGGCGGCATCCCGGCGGAGGTGTGGCCAGTGCTCCCGGGGGTGGGAAACGTCCCCCTCGGGGTGACGGGTGCAGCCCGAAGAGTCCTGGAACGAGGCCCCCGCACGCCGGAGGGTGGATCCGCAAGCCGAATCCTCGTCCCCCGGGAGTGCTCATGCCTCGTTCCGTTTCGCGCACGATCCGTCTCGCCGCCGTGGCCGTTGCCGCCGCGGTGCCCGCCCTCGGTGCCGTCGCTCCGGCCGCCGCGGAGGACGAGGCTGCACTGCAACAGCTTTCACCCACGGCGGAGTGCCCGTTCTCTGCCGAGAGCACCGGGCAGTACACGACGGAGATGATGGGACCGTATGTGCAGTGCTTCCTTCCCTCGATCGAGTCGTGGATCGATGCCACCTACACGGACATGCCGCATCCGACCGCCTACTACGCGGTGGCTGCGGGGACGTCGGGGGAGGCGGCGCCCGGCTGCGCATACAACGAGAACTCGCTGATGTACTGCGCGGCCGACCGCAGCCTCTACATCGGCGAGAAGGCGGCGGCGGAACTGGTGAACGGCTACGGGGAGATCGCCGTCGCTGCGGTGCTGAGCCATGAGGTGACGCATCACTTCCAGACGATGCTGGCGCTGCCGCAGCCCGATCCGGCAGAACCCAACAGCGCCATCCCGTACGAGAACCAGGCCGACTGTGGCTCGGGCGCCTTCGTCGCGTACTCCGAGCGCGACCTCGGCGTCACGATCGAGCAGGCCGACCTGGCGTCCCTGGGACGGGCGTTCGCCGCGGTCGGTGAGGACAAGGGGCCGGAGCGCACTCACGGCACCGTCGAGCAGCGCATCCAGGCATTCGACACCGGCTATCTCAGCCCCTCGCCCACGCCGTTGCTCTCGTGCGTCGACTATGTCCCCGACGCGCCCCTCGCGTATGTCGGCTGACTCGACAGGCGCACCGCTGTGATCACAATCACATAACCGGAGTCGTCCGCCGACGGTGGTCCGGACGCGCGACGCCGCGTCCGGGTCCGGTCGGCGTGCGCGCCGTCCCGGCCGAACGGGAGGGCGGGTTTCCGCTGTTCGCGAGGCCGGAAACGCGCGACGGTCGCCGACGGTACCGCGGCGTCGACCGTCCTACCCAGGGCGACGGTGTCCGAAACGTAACGCTGGCGCTGCCCTATATCGTTTTGTTACTTTGAGTCGCCAGAAACGGCCGGGGCACACTCGGCGCGCAACGGACGACGGATGAGGTAGCAACTGTGGGACGGCACCAGCGGGCAGGCGACGAGGCGACCACCTTCGAGATGGACCTGCCCGGTGCGTCCTCCGGCCGCGGCCGGCACCGCGTCGAGCCCACCGGCCCGTCGGCACCCGTGAAGGCCGCAACCGTGGCCGCCGCCACCGGCGCCTTCTTCGCCGTCGGCGCGCAGCTCACCGCCGGCACGGCCAGTGCCGCACCCGCCCCCGCTCAGACCGGCACCCTGCCGTTCGAGGTGCCCCAGGGACTGCTGCCCGAGGGCTTCGAGCTTCCGCAGCTGCCTGGCGCGCCCGCCCCCGCCGACGACCACGGCCACGAGCACGCCGCCGCTCCCGCCCTGCCGCCGGAGCTCGGCACCCTGGTCGACCAGTTCGCCGCAGGCCAGGGCTGGCTGAACAACCTCAACCCGGCCAAGCCCGCCACGGTGCAGCCCGTCTCGGGCACGCTCACCTCGGAGTTCGGTCCCCGCTGGGGCAGCCACCACGGCGGCATCGACATCGCCGCCCCGATCGGCACCCCCATCAAGTCCGCCGCCGACGGCACCGTCGTCGACGCCGGCGCCGCCTCCGGCTACGGCCAGTGGGTGCGCATCCTCAACGACGACGGCACCACCGCCGTCTACGGCCACGTGGACACCTACCAGGTCAGCGCCGGCCAGCGGGTCACCGCCGGCCAGCAGATCGCCACCGTCGGCAACCGGGGCTGGTCCACCGGCCCGCACCTGCACTTCGAGGTGTGGGATCAGGCCGGGGGCAAGACCGACCCCAACGCCTGGCTCAGCACCCGCGGCGTCGTCGCCGACTGGAGCAGCTACCGCGCCGTCTGACGCTCGCCCCCACCCGTGGTCGCTCGGCCGCTAGGCTGACGAATCATCACCTAGCGGGGAGAGGGACACGGCTCCATGGGCACGCAGATCAAGGCTCGCTCCTTCACCCGCGCCGACCGGCGCGAGTTCCGCACCAAGGTGCAGGCCTGCCTGGCCGCCCTCGATCGGATGCTGCGCGACGGCGCCTTCACCGATGCGCGCGAACGTCCGGAGCCGCTCCTGGGCATGGAGATCGAGTTCAACCTCGTCCAGGACGACATGGAACCGGCCATGTGCAACCTCGAGGTGCTGCAGGCGATCGACGATCACGCCGTGTTCCAGACCGAGCTCGGCCAGTTCAACGTCGAGATGAACGTCGATCCCGGGCCGTTCGCCGGTGACTCCGTCCTCGACATCGAGAACTCCCTGCGCGAGTCGCTGCGCCGCGCCGACACCCGGATGCACCGGCAGGACGCCCAGCTCGTCATGATCGGCATGCTGCCGACGCTCGAGCTCGCCCACCTCGACCGGGAGCGCATCACCGCCAATCCGCGTTACGAGGCCCTCAACGAGCAGATCTTCGCCGCGCGCGGGGAGGACATCGAACTCGATCTCGACGGCGTGCCTCTCCCAGGCCGTGACGGCGCCGCCGAACAGCTGCGGGCCGATGCCAACTCGGTCGTGCCGGAGGCGGCGTGCACGTCGCTGCAACTGCATCTGCGGGTGGCCCCGGAAGACTTCGCCGAGCACTGGAATGCCGCCCAGTGCCTGGCGGGGGTGCAGGTGGCGCTCGCCGCCAACTCACCGTTCCTCGCGGGCAAGGCGCTGTGGCACGAGAGCCGGATCCCGCTGTTCGCGCAGGCCACCGACACCCGCACCCAGGAGCTGAAGAACCAGGGGGTGCGTCCGCGGGTGTGGTTCGGCGAGCGCTGGATCGACTCGGTGACCGACCTGTTCGAGGAGAACTCGCGGTACTTTCCGGCACTGCTTCCCGAGGTCTCCGAGGTCGACCCGCTCGCCGAGCTCGACGCCGGACGGACTCCGGCGCTGCGCGAACTGCAGATGCACAACGGCACCATCTACCGCTGGAACCGGCCCGTCTACGACGTCGCCGACGACCACCCGCACCTGCGGCTCGAGAACCGGGTGTTGCCGGCGGGCCCGACGGTGCTCGACATCATGGCCAACGCCGCGTTCTACTACGGGGCGCTGCGGGCCCTCGTCGACGCCGATGTGCCGCTGTGCCGGTTCATGAGCTTCGATGCCGCGCGCGAGAACCTCGGGATCGGGGCCAAGTACGGTCTCGACGCACGACTGTACTGGCCCGGACTGGGGTGGGTCGGGGCCGACGAACTCGTGCTGCGCCGGCTGCTGCCGATGGCGGACGCGGGGCTGACCGCCTTCGGTCTGTCGCAGCAGGCGCGGGACAGGTACCTGGGCATCATCGAGGGCCGCTGCCTGAACCGGCAGACCGGTGCGGCGTGGCAGCGCGCGCAGGTCGTCGAACGGGAGGACGCCGGCGCCGACCGGCGCACCGCCCTCCACGGAATGAT
Source organism: Rhodococcus sp. GXMU-t2271 (assembly GCF_041414735.1). Classification (NCBI taxonomy): domain Bacteria; kingdom Bacillati; phylum Actinomycetota; class Actinomycetes; order Mycobacteriales; family Nocardiaceae; genus Rhodococcus; species Rhodococcus sp. GXMU-t2271. Next base: position 23,675 of record NZ_JAUIZP010000022.1, on the reverse strand, counting down.
GCGCGACTACATCCGGAACATGCTCAGTGGCAAGCCCGTTCACGAGTGGCCGCTCGGCGCGGTGTGATCACAACCGGACGGTGCGGGTCACCGCGACTGCCGGGGTGACCACGGCCCGGTCGTCCGGCGCGCGGTATCCCGGGACGACCGTCAACTCGTCGGTGACGTCGGCGACGTGCAGCACGGTCGCACCGGCGCGTGGAACGACGGTCAGCCGCACCTCGATGCCCTCGGCCGGGGTCCCGGAGAACAGGAACCCGAACGGCGCGGCCGGTGCGGCGTTCCGGCCGGCCACCGTGGCCTCCCGCACCTCCGCGGTCGTCTCGTCCACCCACAGCCCGACCGTCGACGCCCCGCGCGGTGACGTCAGCCGCAGCGTCAGCGTCCGCTCGTCGCCGTCGGCGACGTCCGCGACGACGTCGAGCCCGGGCGCGGGCAGCGGCGCGGCCGGTGCCGGGCCGTGCGCGAACCTGGTCTCGCTGCGCCACGGGAACGCGTCCGGCAGGGTGGCCGGCGCCTCGGTCAGCAGGGCGCGGCTCCAGTCCGACGCGGGGGCGCGCGGCGAGGCCCACACGGCGGCGCCGGTGTCGGCGTTCAGTGCGTACAGCAGCTGTTCCTGCCGGGGCGGGGTGGCGCCGTCGCGGTTGACCCAGCCCCCGACCGGCGCGGCCACCACCACGAGCGCCGCGGCGGCGATCGCGGCGAACCGCAGCTGCGACGGGTCGCCGGCGGCGTCGACGAGCGGCAGCGCCAGCGCGAACAGCACCGCGACGAACACCCCCGCGAGCGGCGCTCCGGTGAGCAGGCCGGCGTCGAACGAGGCTACCGCGCCGGGCACGAGCACCACGACCGCCGGCACGGTCCCGGCAACCGTCACGGGCACCCACCACCCGCGCTGGTCGGCGGGCAGCCGGTCCACGACGAGCGCGGCGAGCGCGGCCGGTAGCGCCGGCAGGACCAGGACGGTCGCGACTCCCAGGAAGGGCAGTGCGGCCACGGCGGTGACCGTGACGGCGAGCAGCGCACCCGTCGCGAACGCGGCAGGGCCGACGCGGCGGCGCACCGCCGGGTACGCCGCGAGCAGGACGGCGACGGCCGCGGCCACCGCGGCGACCTGATACGGCACCGGCCGGTACGGTTCCCGCAGGACCGCCGAGGCCTGCCCGGGGGCGATCCGCAGCGCGAGCCACCACGGGACGAACGCCGCGCCCGCCGCCGCGGTCGCCACGGCGATCGAGATCACGCCCGATGCCGCGAGACGGCCCGCCGAGGCGGTGCCGTCCCGGATCCGCCGGGCCACGAGAACCCCGGTGGCGACCGCGAGCAGCGCGGTCAGCGCGATCTCGAGCCAGCGGGGGTAGTGCACCGGTCCCCAGGCCAGGGTGACGACGACGTCGTCGCCGCCGGAACCGAGTTCCGCCAGGTCGATGGACGAGAATCGCTGCGCCGCAGCGAGGGTCGTGTCGCCCATGTGCTGCAGCGACGCGGTGTCGAGCCGGTCCGCGGTGTCGAGGGGGCTGTGATAGTAGGCGCCGCCACCGGCGACCGCGGTGTCCGCGGCGTGCAGGCCGGCCTCGGTGAGGCGACGGAAGTCGGTGTCGTTGGGCAGCAGCTCGAACGCCGTCTGGGTGAACGAGTCCGCGGTCGTGCCGGGCACGTCGGCCAGCACATCCACGAGACCCGCGTTGGGGGAGGAGATCCGGAAGGTGACGGGGACGCCGCCGTTCCCGCGGGCCTCGTGGTTGAGCACCACAGTCGGCCGCGCGCCGGCCGGTTGCCGCCTCGCGTACTCCTCGGCGCCGAGCAGGCCGCGTTCCTCGCCGTCGGTGACGAGCACCGTCACGTCGTTCCGGGGACGGGGGGCGGCGGACAGGGCCCGGGCCGCCTCGAGCACCGTGGCGATCCCTATTCCGTCGTCGCCCGCGCCTGGGGAACCGGCGACCGTGTCGTAGTGCGCGGCGAGCACGACGGAACCGGTGGGGTCGGTGCCCGGCAGGGTGGCGACCACGTTGGCGACCCGGCCGCCGCGCTGGGTGCCCTGCACGGCGGCCGCCGACCAGCCGACACCGTCGTCGACGCGGACGGACCAGCCGAGCCCGTCGAGGACACCGACCAGGTAGTCCCGCGCCGCGGCGTGGCCGGCCGAGCCGGGCGGGCGCGGCTGCGAGGACACCGCCTCGACGTGCGCCGTCGCGCGGGCGGCGCTGAACTCGGTGGGCGCGGTGTCGGCCGGTGCGGGCTCCACCGGGGTCCGCAGCGTGGCCGCGAGCGCGACGAGGAGCAGCACGAGCAGTCCGATCCGGGCGGGACCGCGGGGCGTGTCCGCACGGGCGGGGACCGCGACGTCGTCCATGCGAGCGAGCCTAGCGCCGGATCGTGGAGACGACCGTGCCCCGGCTGCGGGGCCGGGGCACGGTCGGACGGGACTCAGGCGGTGGGCGCCCAGCTGTCCGGGCCGAACACCTCGTAGTGGATGTTCTCGGCGGGCACGTTGCGCTCGATCAGGGCCTCGCGCAGCGAGAGCATGAACGGCAGCGGACCGCACAGGTACGCCTTGGTGTTCGGGTCGAGCGGCAGATCGGACACGTCGGCCCGGCCCACGCGCACGGTCTCGAGCGGTTCGCGGGCGCCGAGATCCTCGTACCAGCGGTGCACCTCGGCGGACGGGATGCGCTCGACGAGGGTCGCGAGCTCCTGCCGGTGTGCGTGGTTGGCGACGGAGCGGTCGGCGTGCAGCACCGAAACCTTGCGTCCATCACCGGTTTCCGCGAGATGCGCGAGCATGCCGATCATCGGGGTGCAGCCGATGCCGGCGGAGGCCAGCAGCAGCGGAGCGCCGTCGTCGGGCAGCACCAGGTCGCCGAACGGGGTGGTGACCTGCAGGTCGTCACCCTCGAAGACGTTGTCGTACAGGAAGTTCGACACTTCACCGGCCGGCGCGACCGTGCCGTCGGGGGTGGAGGTCGCCAGGATCCGCTTGACGGTGATGCGCCAGTCCCCCTGCGACGGCGCATTGGTCAGGCTGTACTGGCGGATCTGGCGGGCACCGTCGGGGAGCTCGACGCCCACCGAGAGGTACTGGCCCGGGCGGAAAGTGGGCAGCGGGGCGCCGTCGAGCGAGGTCAGGACGAACGAGACGGTGTCGGCGGACTGGTGCCGGCGCTCGGCGACCCGGACGGTGCGCCACACGTCGCCCGGTGCGACGCCTGCGGCCTTGTACAGGTCGTCCTCGAGCTTGATGAGGGTGTTGGCCATCAGCCAGTACAGCTCGTCCCAGGCCGCGGCGACCTCGGGGGTGACGGCCTCGCCGAGCACCTCCACGATGGCTTCGAACAGGTGCTTGTGGACGATCCAGTACTCGTCGGGCTTGATGCCGAGGGAGGCGTGCTTGTGCGCGATGCGCGACAGGATGGCCTCGACCCGGGCGGGATCGGGGTCGAGCTGCAGGGTCGCGAACGCGGCGATGGAGCCGGCGAGGGCCTTCTGCTGTTCGCCCTGCTTCTGGTTGCCGCGGTTGAACAGGTTCCGCTCGAGTTCGGGGTGCGCGGCGAACATCTTCTTGTAGAACAGGGGGGTGATGTCGCCGATGGCGGCGCCCACGGCGGGGAGGGTGGCGCGGACGACTTCCTTGGACTCGGCTGAGAGCGGCATCGTGGACTCCGTTTCGATCGGGCTGGGCGGGTTCACGGGCTGTGAACCCGGCGGTCAGACGGCGGGGCGGGTGAGTTCGAGCAGGACGGTGCGGGTGGGCGGGCGGGCGAGGTCGGCGACGGTGACACCGTCGAGGGTGGTGTAGAACGCCTCCTGGGCGCGCCGCAGTGCGCCCCGGAGGCTGCACCCGGCGCGCAGCGGACACGGCTTGTCGCCCTCGCAGGTGACGACCTCGTCGTCGCCTTCGAGTTGCCGGGCGAGCCATCCGACGGTGGCGGACCGGCCGAGCTCGGTGATGGCCAGTCCGCCGCCGCGGCCGCGGCGCGTCGTGACGACGCCGAGTTCGCTCAGTCGTGCGACCACCTTGGTGGTGTGGGCGTACGACAACTCCAGTTGCTCGGCAACGCGTCTGGTGCTGGGGGAGCTGTCTGGCGCGGTGGCCGCCAGGTACATGACAACTCTCAGTCCGAGATCGGTGAACTGGGTGAGTTGCATGACTCGAGACTAGATAATTGTCATCCCGGATGACAATTTAATGTGACGCAGATCGCTTCCCGGTCTTCAGCGCTCGAGCAGGGGAAGGATATTGCGCCAGCTGACGATTCCGATCGGCCGGCCGTCGCGCACCACCGGCACGGACCGCAGCCGCATCTGCAGCATCGCCCGCGCGATGTCGAACAACTCCGCGTCCGCGTCGAGGGCGACGGGCGGCAGCGCCACCGCCCGCACCGTCAGCGGCCGGCGGATCGCGCTCACGATCGGCTCGGGCAGATCGGCGTACACCGACAGCCGCGCCAGATGCGCTCCCGCCAGGGCCTCCTCGGTGATCAGACCGCACAGGCTGCCGTGCTCGTCCACCACCGGAAGCGTGGTGAAACCGTTGCGCGCCAGCACCTCCCCGGCCCGCTCCAAGGTGGCGTCCACCGTCACCGCCAGTACCGGCGTGCTCATCACGTCCGCCGCGCGGACCTTGCGGGCCGCGGCATCCGTCACACGGATCGGTCCACCGGACATGATGCGCCTCCTCTCCTCACGATTGTGGCCGAATCCACCCCGCCGGACCAGTGGCTCCGGACTTCCCGGAGAAGGACCAAAGACCATTCCTGCCTCAGGGGGAGCGGGCTAACCTCGACCCCGAGGACGATCCCTGCGACGAGAGCGGTGACCGACGTGAAGTTCCCCGGCAGCAAGACGCACCACGAGCCCGCGCACGACGAGTCGGTGCGGTCGAACACCGTGGTGGTCGGGATCGACGGCTCTCCGGCCTCCGACGACGCCGTCCGGTGGGCCGCTGCGACCGCCGCCGACCGCGGACTCCCGCTGCACATCGTGCACGCTCTGGACTTCGCCCCCAGCGGGTACAGCGGGGCGCCGTTCATCCAGACCGCACAGGTCTTCGAATGGATCGAGGACGAGGGCAAGACGCTGCTGCAACGGGCCGAGGAGGTCGCCCGCACCGTCGCCCCGGCACTCGAGATCACCACCCGTCTCGCCGCCACCGGCAGCGCCCGCTGGCTCATCGACCTGTCCGCTCACGCGCGCATGCTCGTGCTCGGCTCCTCCGGCACCGGCCGGGTGGGCGAGGCCCTGCTCGGCTCCACCCCGGTCGCCGTGGCCAGCCACGGTCGGTGCCCCGTCGTCGTCGTCCGGGGCGAGGCTCCGGAGTCCCTGCCCGACACCCGGCCCATCGTCGTCGGGGTCGACGGCAGCACGCTCAGCGAGAAGGCCGTGCGCGCGGCGTTCGAGGAGGCGGGTCTGCGGGGCGTCGACCTCGTCGCGGTCCACGTGTGGAGCGACATGCGGCGCGGCACGTTCGACGAGGCCGTGGAGGTCTCGATCGATCCCGACGCGTTCGCGGAATCCGAGCAGGCCCTGCTCGCCGAGCGCCTCGCCGGGTTCCACGATCGCTACCCCGACGTGAACGTGCGCCGCGAAGTGTACGTCGACGGGCCGCGCGCTCACCTGCTCGCCTGGTCCGAGAAGGCGCAACTGCTGGTGGTCGGCAGCCGCGGACGTGGCGGATTCACCGGCATGCTGCTCGGGTCCACCAGCAACTCGCTGATCCGGGACGCACACTGCCCCGTGATGGTCGTGCGCCCCGACGAGTCCTGAGGATCGGTGCCGCGCCCCGGCGGTAGGGTACCGGGAAAACGGTACGAGCGTGCCCGTCCGGGCACGCACCAACGGATCACGGGGTATGCCGATGCGCATCGGGATGGGACTGAACTACAGCGGCGGCTTCGCCGAGACTGCGGCGGAGGTGGCCGATCTGGAACGGGCCGGCCTCGACATCATCTTCGTGCCGGAGGCGTACTCGTTCGATGCGGTCAGTCAGCTCGGCTACCTTGCGGCCAAGACCGAACGACTCGAGCTGGCCTCGGGCATCTTCCAGATCTACACCCGCACGCCGAGTCTGACCGCGATGACCGCCGCGGGCCTGGACTACGTCTCCGACGGCCGCTTCGTCCTGGGGATCGGTGCCTCCGGCCCGCAGGTCATCGAGGGATTCCACGGCGTCAAGTACGACGCGCCCCTCGGCCGCACCCGGGAACTCGTCGACATCTGCCGTCAGGTCTGGCGCCGGGAGAAGGTCCAGTACCAGGGCAAGTACTACCAGATCCCGCTCCCGCCGGAGAAGGGCACCGGGCTCGGCAAGCCGCTCAAGCTCATCAACCACCCGGTGCGGGAACGCATCCCCGTCCTGATCGCCGCGATCGGCCCCAAGAACGTCGAGATGACCGCCGAGATCGCCGAGGGCTGGGAGCCGATCTTCTTCCATCCGGAGAAGGCCGCCGACGTCTGGGGCGAATCCCTCGCGCGGGGCAAGGCCAAGCGCGATCCCTCGCTGGGCGACCTGCAGGTCTACGTCGGCGCCGCGCTCGCCATCGGTGACAACGTCGACTTCCTCCTCGACTTCGTGCGCCCGCACCTGGCGTTGTACATCGGCGGCATGGGTGCGAAGGGGAAGAACTTCTACAACGATCTCGCCGTCCGCTACGGCTACGCGAAGGAAGCGGAGACCATCCAGGATCTGTACCTCGCCGGCCGCAAGGAGGAGGCGGCCGCGGCAGTGCCGGACGACCTCGTGCGGGCCGTCTCGCTGATCGGCCCCGAGAGCTACGTCCGGGAGCGGGTCGCCGCGTTCGCCGAAGCCGGCGTCACCACCCTCACCGTCACCCCGATCGCGGAGGACACCGCCGGCCGGGTCCGACTGATCGAACAGCTGCGGGAGATCTGCAACTGACGCCCGAGAGAACCGGGCCGCCGGCCCGCCGACAAAGGGGACACCTATGACCGATACCCAACCGATCGTCGTCGCGGTCGACGGATCCGACGCGGCCGCCACCGCGGTGATCTGGGCGACCCGCGCCGCCGCGGCCCGTGCGTTGCCGCTGCGCATCGTCACCGTCGTGCACATCCCCGCGTTCTACTACTCCGAGCCCTACCTCGCGGAGAGCTTCCACGAGGAGATGAAGGAGACGGCGCGGGCCCGGCTCGACAGCGCCGAGGTGCTCGCCAAGCGCATCGCCGACGAGCAGGGCCCGGTCGAGATCACCACCGAGCAGATCGAGGGCAAGATCGTCCCCACCCTCGTCGAGGTTTCACACCGTGCCGACACCATCGTGCTCGGCTCCCGCGGACTCGGCGAGGTCAAGGGGCTGCTCGTCGGCTCCGTCACCCTCGGTCTCGCCTCGCACGCCCACTGCCCGGTCGCGATCGTGCGCGGCCGCACCCTCGACGGGGCGCCGCCCTCCGACGGCCCGGTCGTGGTGGGTGTCGACGGTTCCGAGGCGTCGGTGCGCGCCGTCGAGGTGGCGTTCGCCGAGGCGTCCGCCCGCAAGGCCACGCTCGTCGCGGTGAACGTGTGGAGCGACGTGAGCGTGCAGCCCTCCCTGGGCGCGGTGCCCGAGGATCCGCAGTGGAGCCGGATCCAGACGGGCGAGGAGGTCGTGCTCGCCGAGAACCTCGCCGGGTTCCAGGAGCGCTACCCGGACGTCGTCGTCGAACGCGTCGTCGCGCGGGACCGGCCGGTGCGGGTGCTGAGCGAGTACGCCGAACGCGCCCAGCTGATCGTCGTCGGCTCCCGAGGTCGTGGTGGTTTCAAGGGCCTGCTGCTCGGGTCGACCAGCAACGCGCTGATGCAGACCGCCGACTGCCCCGTGCTGATCGTCCGGCCCGACGGCGAGAAGTAGCCTTCCCGTTCCGGCTGCGCCGCATGTGGTTGCGCGGCAGGGTGCTTCCCGCGCGCGTTCTCACGCGCGCGGGAAGCACCGCAGCGCGCGACCGCCGGGAACGTACCCGGACCGCGAGTCAGCCGAAGTCGTCGAGGCCACGCTCACGCAGTTCGCGCCAGACGTCGGCCGGATGGATGCCGCGACGGACCGCGTCGTTCTCGATGAGGACCCCCAGCAGCACCGAGCTCAGGTAGGCGACGTCCTCCGGGCGGTGGGTGCTGCTCTTGGCTGTCAGCCAACCGGACACGTCGCCGCGTTTCGCAGCGCGCGCCATGTCCAGAACCGAGCCGAAGAGCTTGCTGTCCGTGGTTCCGGCCAGGGGGTTTCCGGTCCCGGGCTCGCGCACGCTGGTCATGCGCTCGCCCCTGCGTGTTCGCCCCGCCGGGCCTGGCGCGCGAGCGCGCGGTCCCGGGCCTCCTCGAACCGCTCGGCCTTCGTCCGCAGATCGGCGAGGAAGACGTCGAGGTCCTCGCGCAGCTGCTCGCCGCGGCCGCCGAAGTCGGTGCGCTCGAACACCCGCCACTTGCGGAGCACCGGGAGCACCACGTCGTCGAGGTGCTGGCGCAGGTCGTAGATGCCGCCCTTGGCGATCAGGACGGCGTTGCGCCGGAAGTTGGCCATCGACGCACCGGGCATCCGGAATCGGGTCAGCACGCTCATGATCGCGTCCAGCGTCTGGTCGGGGGCCATGTCGAGGGCGCCGTCGACGATGTTGCGGTAGAACATCATGTGCAGGTTCTCGTCCGCGGCGACGCGGGCGAGCATGCGGTCCGCGATCGGGTCGCCGCACGCCTTGCCGGTGTTGCGATGCGAGACCCGGGTCGCCAGTTCCTGGAAGGTCACGTACGACACGGACTCGAGCATCGATGTCGAACCCGGGTCGAACCCGGTGGTCATGTGCGCCATGCGCGCGTTCTCGAGTGCGACGGGGTCCACCCCCCGGGTGACCACGAGGTAGTCCCGCATGACGACGGAGTGCTTGTTCTCCTCGGCCGTCCAGCGCCCCACCCACGTGCCCCACGCCCCGTCGAGGCTGAAGTGCTCGGCGATCTCGCGGTGGTAGGAGGGCAGGTTGTCCTCGGTGAGCAGGTTGGTGATCATCGCTGCCTGCGCGGTGTCGGACAACGCGGACTGGGTGGGATCCCAGTCGGTGCCGCCGAGGGCGGCGAAGTTGCGGCCCTCGTCCCACGGAACGTAGTCGTGCGGATGCCAGTCCTTCGCCGTCGCCAGGTGGCGGTGGACGTTGTCCTCGGCGATCGGCTCGAGCTCTCGGAGCAGCTGCAGGTCCGTGAGTTCCCTTGTCACAATGATGTTTTCCCTCTCTGGTGGGTCGCGGCGCCCCCCTGCGGCGCCCGGTTCGGTCTGATCAGAACCCGATCCGCATGATCAGTTGCGGAAGACCGTCGAGATCCATCCGTTCGGCGAGCCTGGCCGCCGAGTCCTCGACGCGCAGTGGATAGGTGAGCACGGAGGCGGACAGCCGGGCATCGACCGCCGCCAGCCACGCCCGCTCGGATGCGATGCCCACCCGCACCAGGTCGATCGGATCGGCGGACTGCACCGAGAAGACGAGCACGGTCTCCCGGTCGATGGCCGCCGCGAGCTCGGCGGTGTCCGGCACGCCGGTGGTGATCAGTGCCCGCCCGGCCGCTCCGCCGGCGTCCAGATCGGCGCCCCAGTCGGTCACCACCTCGGCGTTGCCCTCCGGATGCCAGTGCGACGTCCACCGGAACATCTCGCGCTGGTAGTGCGGGTTGCGGCGCATCGCCTCGGCCGAATACGTGAGCATGTCGGCGAGGGCCGGCGCCTCGTCCGATGCCAGCAGGCGGACGCGGACGCCAGGGATGTCTGCGGCGGTCATCACGTCGGCGACGGTGGTGGCCGGCACCGGGATCCGGGCGAACGACTCGCGGTGGCTGCGCCGGTGCGAGATCGCGGCGAAGTACCCCAGATCGGTGCTCGACGGCGTGGCCGGTGCCGCCGCCTCGATCCGCGCGATCAGCTCGGGCCGCTGCGGCTCCGGTAGCAACAGGGTCCGGGTGCTCCAGCCGAGCGCGCGGATGCCGAGTTCGAGATTGGCGACGGCGGCCCCGCACGAGATGAGGCGGTCCGGACGCAGCGGGTCCGAACCGGGCGCTGCGAACTCGGCCCGCTCCTCCAGTTCGGCGGTGCGCGCCGGGAGTCGCAGATTCCACGGCTGGGTGTCGTGAATCGAGGGGGCCGCGATCACGGCACGCGCGATGACCTCGGTGTCGCTCGTGGACCAGGTGTCGGGCACCGTGGACATCGCAGCCTCCTCGTCCTGGTCGGTCGTCCCGCACGGCTCATCGGGACGACGTTCCGAGCATCGCCCGCGGGCTGCGCCGGGCGCATGTGCCGAAGGTCCCGAAACTGCCGTCGAACGGCCCGGGGCAGGCGGTGTGCGAGCATGGTCACCGCAACACCGGTGCCAGGAAAGGTGAGGGACGATGCCTCGGGTATTTCTCGTCGACGACCACGAGATCGTGCGGCGCGGGTTGGTCGACCTGCTCGACAGTGTGCCCGACTTCACGGTCGTCGGGGAGGCCGCGTCGGTCGGCGAGGCGCTGGCCCGCATCCCGGGCAGCGGTGCCGAAGTCGCGGTCCTCGACGTGCGCCTGCCCGACGGCAACGGCGTGGAACTGTGCCGTAAGCTGCGGGCCCGCATGCCGGAGCTGCGCGCTCTCATGCTCACCTCCTACGCCGACGACGAGGCCCTGTTCGACGCGATCATGGCGGGCGCGTCCGGGTTCGTGCTCAAGCAGATCCTCGGTACCGACCTGGTGTCGGCGATCCGGACCGTCGCGGCCGGCGGCTCGCTGCTCGACAGCCGGGCGACGGCCGCGCTCATGGAACGCATCCGCGCGTCCCGCACGGCGGATCCCCTCGCCGAACTGTCCGACCAGGAACGGGCGGTGTTCGAGCTGATCGGCGAAGGCCTGACCAATCGTGAAATCGCCGAGCGGTTGTTCCTGGCGGAGAAGACGATCAAGAACTACGTCTCGCGGCTGCTGGCGAAGCTCGGGATGCAGCGCCGCACGCAGGCCGCGGTGCTCGCCACCGAGTTGCGCAAGCAGCGCGAGGTCTGACGCAGAGGTCAGAGCGGCGCCTGCCACACCACGCGCGTGCCGCCCGTCGCGCCGGGGCCGATGCTGCAGCACCCGCCGCACTGCTGGGCACGCCGGTCGAGGTTGGCGAGGCCGCTGCGGCGCGGGGCGTCCGGCAGCCCGATTCCGTCGTCGACGATCTCGATCGTGAATTCGTCTCCCGCTGTGACGGATACGGAGATCTTCTCCGACTGCGAGTGACGCAACGCGTTGCTGAGTCCTTCCCGCAGCACCGCTTCGGCGTGCGGATGGATGCGGGCGGGAACCAGAGTGTCTATCGGCCCGGAGAACTGGACGTTCGGCGCCACCGGCGACTGGGCGGTCAGGTCGCCGACCACGTCCAGTAACCGCCGCCGCAGGCTGGTCGACGCCGCGGCGCCGGTGGTGTGCAGATCGAAGATGGTGGTGCGGATCTCGCGGACGGTGCGGTCGAGTTGCTCGACGGCGTGCTGGACGATATTCGTGACCCGGTCGGGGTCGGTGCCGGGCACCAGCGTGCTCTGCAGACTCATTCCAGTGGCGAACAACCGCTGGATCACGTTGTCGTGCAGATCCTGCGCGATACGGTCGCGGTCCGCGAGCACGTCCAGCAACCGCTTCTTGCGTTGCTGCGTGGCGAACTCCAGTGCGACGGTGACGAGATCGGCCATGGATTCGAGCCGGACGACGTCCTCGTCGTCCCACGCGTCGGATCGGGCCGCGCGGGTCACGATCAGGGCGCCGCTCGCACCGGAGGTGGCGGACAAGGGCAGGATGACGGCGCGGACTTCGGCGCCCGACGCGCCCGGAACGCCCTCGAGACTGTCGGTGAGCAGGGTGCGGCGCGTCCGGATCGCCTCGAGCACAGGCGAATCGGTGAGGTCGAGACGGGCGCCGGCCGACGGCGGCCCGGGTGCGGCGCCGGCCCGGACCGTGCCCTGGGCGCCGTCGACGAGCACGACGTAGCTGCCTTCGGTATGGGCGAGGTCGCGCACGCGGTCGACCAGCAGTTCCAGAGTCTCGTCGACCGAACCGCCCACCAGCAGCCGGGAGTTGATCGCCGCCATCGCCTCGAGCCAGCGTTCGCGGGTGACGGACCCCTCGAACAGGCGCGCGTTGTCGATCGCGACGCCCGCGGAGGTCGCGAGCACCTTCAAGATCACCTCGTCCTCTTCGGTGAACGCCGGGGAACCGACCTTCTCGGTGAGGTAGATGCTGCCGAACACTTTGCCGCGCACCATGATCGGAGTGCCGAGGAAACTCTTCATCGGTGGATGCCCCGGAGGGAATCCGATCGATGCGGGATGCCGGGACAGGTCCGCGATACGCACCGGCCTCGGGTCGTTGATGAGCAGACCGAGCAGGCCGCGGCCCTCCGGGAGATGGCCCATGCGACCGCGCGCCTCGGGGGTGATCCCCACGTAGACGAACTCCGAGAGTCCGCCGTCGGGAGCCCGCACGCCCAGCGCGCCGTAGCGGGCGTCGAGCAGCGTCACGGCCGCGGAGACGATGCGCTGGAGCATCGAGTCGAGTTCGAGGCCCGACCCGACGACGAGCACCGCCTCGAGCAGGCTCTGCAGGCTCGCGCGGGTGGTGACGGTGTCGGTCAGCCGGTCCCGGATCTCGGCGAGCAGTCCGTCGATGTCGGCGGTGCCGTCGTTGGAGTCACCGACGGCGGTGCCGTCGCTCGTAGCGTCACCGGTAGTGCTCACACCGTCAGCATAGGTGCAGACGAAGACGGTCCCTTCCCGTGCACCGGGTGCAACCTGCCGCCGGCGCCTCGTCGGCGTGTGAGAATTTCGGGTATGGAGAACACACCCGCCCGTGCCGGGCTCGGGTGACGGCCGTCGTGCGATTCCCGGGCGCCGCACTGTTCACCGACCTGTACGAGGTCACGATGGCCCAGGCCTACGCGGTCCGGGGCATGTCGGAGACGGCCGTGTTCGAGACGTTCTTCCGCAAGCTGCCGGCCGGAAGGTCGTACGTGGTGGCCGCCGGCCTGCCCGATGTGCTCGACTTCCTGGAGGCGTTCCGGTTCGAGGAGGACGACCTGCGGTACCTGCGCGGACTCGGATTGTTCTCCGACGAGTTCCTCGGACAGCTCGCCGCGGTGCGCTTCACCGGCGACGTGTGGGCGGTGCCGGAGGGCACGGTCGTCTTCCCGAACGAACCGATCGTGCAGGTCGTCGCACCGATCCTTGAGGCGCAGCTCGTCGAGACGTTCGTGCTGAACCGCATCCACCTGCAGAGCGTCCTCGCCAGCAAGGCCGCGCGCGTCGTCGAGGCCGCGCGGGGCCGCCTGGTGGTGGACTTCGGCGCACGCCGGGCGCACGGCACCGACGCCGCGCTGCACGTCGCCCGCACCGGATACCTCGCGGGAGCCGCCGGTACGTCGAATCTGCTCGCCGCCAGGGAGTACGGCATTCCGGCGTTCGGCACGATGGCGCACAGCTTCGTCCAGGCCTTCGACGACGAGGCCGAGGCCTTCGAGGCGTTCGCCCGGCTCTATCCGGGTACGACGCTGCTGGTCGACACCTACGACACCCTGCGCGGTGTGGACCTCGTCGTCGACCTGGCCGGTCGGCTGGGGGAGCGGTTCGACGTGCGCGCGATCCGGCTGGATTCCGGTGACCTGGGTGCCCTGTCGAAGGCCGCGCGCGCCCGGCTCGATGCGGCCGGGCTGCCCGACGTCCGGATCTTCGCCTCGTCGGGCCTCGACGAGTACAGCATCGCAGCACTGCTGGACGCCGGTTGCCCCGTAGACGGCTTCGGTGTGGGCACCCAGCTGTCGATCGCCCAGGACGCGCCGACCCTCGACATGGCGTACAAGCTGGTCGAATACGCCGGCGTCGGACGTACGAAGCTGTCGAGCGGCAAAGTGCTCCATCCCGGGCGCAAGCAGGTGTACCGGCGGACCGACGGCGGCGTGTTCGCCGGCGACACCATCGGCCGGCCGGACGAGGACCTCCCGGGTGAGCCGTTGCTGGTGCCCGTGATGCGCAGCGGCCGGCGGCTGGCGCAGTACGACGCCGGACTCGACGAGGCGCGACGCCGTGCACGGCAGCAGATCGACGCTCTTCCGGCGGCGCTTCGTTCCCTCGACGAGGCGGGGTCGCCGTATCCCGTGACGGTGAGCGCGCGGGTGCAGGACGATCTCGATCGGTTGCGCCGGGACCGGCAGGCTCCCTGACCGGGATCCTGTCGGATGGGCGGAGGTCGCTTCGTGGGGTCACTCGCCGTGCCGACGGTGGCGTTCGCTCTTCGACCCCATGGATGTCGTTCGGTGCCTTTCCGGAGGGCGGCTGCGTCGTCTGTACCGGCGAAGGTTGCGCCAGTGGAGCGTCCTGGCCGACTCTGAGTAGGTGAGGGAGGATGTCGTGGGGGTACGGACGCCGGCGCGGACCCGGTCGACGCCGCACGGCGAGCGCTCGCTTCCGTGGGTACGTTCCTGATGCCGGCGACAGACCTGTGGCGATCCATCGGTGCCGACGCCGAGACCTGGGTTCGGTTCTCCGCGCATTGGGAGGAGCTCGAGCCCGACCCGTACGCGGCAGAACAGGGCGTGCACCGGCTGCGGCGCTACGGTCGGTTCCGGTACCGGGCGGCCGACGGCGCACTGGAGCCGACGGCGCACCGGGAATTCGCACAGCCTGACGAGTCCAACGTTCTCTACCTCGGACGAGACCGCCAGTTCGAACCGCTGACGGCCGTGTTCCTCGCAGATCCGCTGTTCGAGCGCACGGTGAAGCTGGTGGGCCGGATCGTGCCGGTCCTCGACGACGCTTCCGTATGGACGGTCTGGGTGCATCCGTTCCGCGTGGTCGCATCGGCAGACAACGAGGGCCGGCCCACGCCCGAGGGCGTGCACCGCGACGGTGTCACGCTGGTCGGTTCCCTGTTGATCGGCGTCGACAATGCCGTCGGGGGCGAAAGTTCGGTGTTCGGCCCGCAGGGCGATCGACTCGTGACGACGACCCTGCGCGAACCCGGCACCTTCCTCCTGGGCGACGACCGTTGCACCTGGCACGGTGTGTCGCCGATCCGACCCGTCGACCGCGGTAAGCCGGCCCGTAGGGACGTGCTGGTAGTCACTTTCGCACCGTCGGCTTCCTGCGGCGGGACATGAGCACGAAGGCCGCCACCGCCACAGCGACGGGCAGGACGCTGACAGTCAGCATGGTGAGTCGTACCGCGTCGGCCAAGTCCGCTCCGAGATCGAGACCGCCCACCTGCCGCAGCAGGTTCGGGTCGTACCCGGCGCCACCGAGGCTCTGCGCCACCGCGCTGCGCGCGGCGTCCACGGCCTGCTCGCCCTGGGTCGCCGTCAGCCCGCGTGCCTCGGCGTCGGCCAGCCATTCGCGCTGGAAGAACACGTCGAGGAGCAGCAGGTACACGGTGGGCCCGAACGCATAGCCGGTCATCCCGAAAGCCAACTGCACGGAAGCCACCGTTCCGGACTGCCCGCTCGGCGCCTGGGAGAGCACCGTCTCGGACACCGATGTGGAGGTCACCATCGAGCCGAGGTTGTACAGCCACACGGCCGAGACGAGCAACCACAATGCCATCGTCGGGCCGACTGTGCCCGCCATCAGCAGTCCGGCGGCTGCCATGAACAGGAGGCCGACGACCATCACCGGTCTCGGCGAGAACTTCCCCACCAGGTTCCCGGACAAGACCACGAAACCGGCGATCAGCAGCGTGCCGGGGAGGAACAACAGGCCGATGGTCTCCGGGGAGAGCGCGAGCACCACACTGCCGAACTGCCCCAGGACGATGCCGAGCCCGGCCATGAGGAAATTCAACGTGAATGCCGCCGCCAGAGCCACGCTGAAGGGTCGGCTTCCGAACAGAGCCAGGTCCAGTGCCGGTTCGGGGGTGCGGCGTTCGTGGCGAACGAAAAGCACGGCTGAGACCACGCTGACAGCCAGCGGCAGCCATGTCTCGGGCCGGAACATGCCGTTCTGCACGGCGGCCAGTCCGATGACGAGTGCCAGGAGCGCCGTACCGACCAGGGCGACGCCTGCCACGTCCAGCCGAGCGCGATGCTGCACGGGTGTCTCCGGCACGTACCTCGCCGTCAGCAGAAACGAGATCACGGCGAGCAGCGGTGCGACCAGGAACACGACTCGCCAGCCGACGGCCGCCACCGCCCAGCCCGCCAACGCTGGGAGCACCCCACAGAGAACCATCTCGACGGCCACGAAAACGCCGATGGCCGTCGGCCGCTGCTTTTCCGTCACGGACGCCTTGAGCAGGGCCAGCGGCACGCCGAGCAGCGCCGTCATTCCCAATCCGTCCAAGACCCGCATCGCAAGCAGAAAGACGTAGCTGGGGGAGAGCATCGAGAGCAGGTTGGCGACCGTGACGACGACCAGTCCCGACATCAGCAAGCGTCGAAGCCCGAACGCGTCGCCGAGATTGCCCGCGGCGAGGACGGCTGCGGCCATCACCAGCGTCGCCATGCCGCCCAGCAATCCGACGAACTGCGGTGGCACCTCGAGGGCCCGGCTCACCTGCGGCAGATTCAGGCTCAGCACCAGCGGGTCGACGACCGTGATCGTGAAGGCGAGGGACAGGGCCAGGATGATGGGCAGGGTCCTCATGCCGGTCTGCAACCGAGACGTAGGCACCGCCCACCTCCCCTGCTCCCCACGTCCGACGTGATCGACTCTAGCGCCCGGCTTCTGCATCCCGTCCGAGGTTCGGAGGACCGAACCGACTGCCCGGCTGCAGCGGCTCGTGATGGATACGAGAGACCGCCGTCGTCGAGGATCCACCCGAGACCCGGCCGCCGACGCGTTGCGCGCGGCCGTGGGGGCTACGCCCGGGACGAGGTGTCCGAGAGGAGTCCGGACACGGCGTGCACGATCGACGGTGCCGGATCGGTCCGCGCCTTGCCGAGATCGTGGGCTGCGCCCGTCACCGGGACCAGCGCGACGGGCGCCGGTATCAGCGGCAGCGCGTCGCGCATCTCGTCCAGGGTGCCGAACGGGTCGCGGTCACCGTGGGTGAACACCGTCGGCACGGCGAGCGCGGGCAGGTGTTCGGTGCGCGCCTTCTCGGGCTTGCCCGGCGGGTGCAGCGGATAGGACAGCAGGACGAGCGCGTCCGCGACGCCGGGCTGCTCGGCCGCGAGCATCGACGTCTGCCGGCCGCCGTACGAGACGCCGCCGAGCACGAGTGGACCGGAGGCGCAGGCCCGCATCGCCGCGGCCGCCGCCGCGATCCCGGCCCGGTCCTCCGCGGCCCGCGACGGCTGCGGCGGGCCCTTCGAATGTCGGCGCCGGAACGGCAGGTCGAAGCGCAACGCGAGGAACCCCGCCTCGGCGAAGGCGCCGCACAGCTGCCGCAGGATCGCCGCGTCGCAGTTTCCACCCGCCCCGTGGGTCAGGGCCACCGCACCGCGTGGAACGCTGCCGGGGCGATGCAGCACGCCGTGCACCGGATCGTCGTCGAAGGCCTCGGTGGTCACCGGCCCACGGTAGCCGGACGCGGACGCAGCACCGTGCGCCACAGGTGCACGAGCATCGCCGCGAACACCGCCGCCCACACCGTCACGGCCACCCACAGTTCCGTCCTGCCGACGACCCCGACCCACGGCAGCTCGTCGGCCTCGGCGAGGTAGACGCCGGCGACGCCGTACATCCCGAGCGGGAACACGATCGACCACAGGCCCGGCTCGTAGCGCAGCCGGATGCGGTGGGTGCGGTGCCGCCACCACCCGGCGGCGACGAGGGCGGGCAGCAGCCACGTCGCGAACGCCCAGAACACCACCACCAGCCCGGCGACGAGTCCGCGGGTGGCGTCGACCATCGGGGCCGACTCCATGGCCACGATGCGTGAGCCGGCCACCACGGTGATCGCTGCAGCGCCCATCGACACCCAGTACGACGGTGTGAGGTCCACCGGCCGGAGCGGATACTGCATCATCCGTGCCGCGACGAACACGCCCGCCGCGGCGTAGAGGAACAGACCCACCGACCACGCGAACACGGCTACCAGCGACAGCGGCCGGCGGAGGTCGTCGTAGATCGGCTCGAGGGTTGCCGCGGCGAGTGCGACCGACTGGGCTGCGACCACCCACACGAACCAGCTGCCGTTGGCTTTGGCGATCACCGGGCGCCGGCGGGTGCCGAGCACTGCCGTCCACGGGATGACGTAGCCGAGCACGAGCCACGTCGCGGCCGCCCCGGCGAGCAGGACCGCGGCCGTCGAGTGCCATCCGTCCATGGTCAGGCGGATCCCCAGCACGTTGCTGCCCGCGACGAACGTGAAGAAACCGAATGCGCGGCTCGCGTCGGTGAGGTCGGTGCGGATCTCACCGCGGAATCGCACGAGCCGCCACCCGGTCAGCGCGAGCAGGACGACGTAGGCGACGACGGACACCAGTAGCAACGCCGCCGACACCGTCGTCAGGCCGTGCAGCTGCATGCCGATCGACACGATGCCGGTCGCCATCACGAGCGCGAAGTAGCCGGGGTCGAGCGTGCGGGTGCACCTGCGGAGACCGTCGAGAACCGTCACAGCCGCACGTTACCGCCGTGGTGTCCGTTCGGATCGGCACGGGTCCGCACGGCACCGTTCACTTGACCAGTCGCGACAGCCGCCGGTCCGCGAGGATCCTTCCGCCGGTCTGACACGTGGGGCAGTACTGGAAGGAGCGTTCGGCGTAGGCGACCTCGCGGACGGTGTCGCCGCACTCCGGGCAGGGCAGCCCGGTGCGGGCGTGGACCCGCATCCCCGACCGCTTCTCACCTTTGAGCCGTGCGGCGTCCTGCCCTACGGAACGGCTGACGGCGTCGAGCAGCACCGTGCGCATCGCGTCGTACAGCGCCTGTCGTTGCTCGTCGCCGAGCCGGCCCGCCGGCGCGAACGGCGACAGCCGTGCGACGTGCAGGATCTCGTCGGAGTAGGCGTTGCCGATCCCGGCGAGCACCTGCTGGTCGGTGAGGGCGGTCTTCAGGCGGGCGGTGCTGCCGGCCAGTCGCGCGGCCAGCTCGTCGGCGGTGACGGCCAGCGCGTCGGGACCGAGCCCGGCGAGGCCGGGCACCTGCTGCGGGCGGTCGACGAGCCACACGGCCAGACGTTTGCGGGTGCCGGCCTCGGTGAGGTCGAAGGCGGGGGTGGCGGCCTCGGGGGTGAACAGATGTACCCGCAGCGCGAGCGGGCCGCGGCCCAGCTTCGGCGGGGCCGGCGACGGGTTGTCCTGCCAGCGCAGCCACCCGGCGCGCGACAGGTGCACGACGAGCCACAGTCCGGAGCAGTCGACCGCGAGGAACTTCCCGAAGCGGGAGACGCCGGTGACGTCGCGGCCCTGCAGCGCGGTGACCGGCGGGTCGGCGGTCTGCAGGACGCTGAGCGCCGCCACGTCGATCCGGCCGACGACGGCACCGACGGCGTGCTCGCGCAGGAACACGGCCAGGGCTTCCACCTCGGGTAGCTCGGGCATGGAGTCAGGCTATCGCGCTCGTGCGTGCTTCGGGCTGCCCCGACTACCACAACCACGCACGGGCGATAGCCTGTCGTGGTGCCCCGGGCGATAGCCTGTCGTGGTGCCCCGGGCGATAGCCTGTCGTGGTGCCCCGGGCGATAGCCTGTCGTGGTGCCCCGGGCGATAGCCTGTCGTGGTGACTGCCGTGCCCACTCCGTACGAAGATCTTCTCCGCCTGGTGCTCGAGACCGGCACGCCGAAGGCGGACCGGACGGGCACCGGTACGCGCAGCCTGTTCGGGCACCAGATGCGTTTCGACCTCGCGCAGGGCTTTCCGCTGATCACCACGAAGAAGGTGCACCTGAAGTCGATCGTGTACGAGCTGCTGTGGTTCCTGCGCGGCGACTCGAACGTCAAGTGGCTGCAGGAGCACGGCGTGACCATCTGGGACGAGTGGGCCGACGCCGACGGGGAGCTCGGTCCCGTCTACGGGGTGCAGTGGCGGTCCTGGCCGGCCCCCGACGGCGGCCACATCGACCAGATCACCAAGGCGATCGACACCATCCGCACCGACCCCGACTCGCGGCGCATCGTGGTCTCCGCATGGAACGTCGGCGAGATCGACAAGATGGCGCTCGCGCCGTGCCATGCGTTCTTCCAGTTCCACGTCGCCGACGGCAAGCTCAGCTGCCAGCTGTACCAGCGCAGCGCCGACCTGTTCCTCGGCGTGCCGTTCAACATCGCCAGCTACGCGCTGCTCACCCACATGGTCGCTCAGCAGACCGACCTCGAGCCGGGTGAGTTCGTGTGGACGGGCGGGGACTGCCACATCTACGACAACCACGTCGAGCAGGTCGCCGAGCAGCTCGGCCGCGAGCCCTACCCGTACCCCACCCTGGAGCTGAACCGGCGCGGGTCGATCTTCGAGTACGAGTACGAGGACGTGCAGGTCACCGGTTACCGGCACCACCCGCCGATCAAGGCCCCGGTCGCGGTATGACGGCGACGGGGGACGTCGTCCTGATCTGGGCGCAGGACCGCGCCGGTGGCATCGGCCGCGACGGTGCGATCCCGTGGCACATCCCCGAGGACATGGCGCACTTCCGGGCCGCGACGCGGGGGAAGCCGGTGATCATGGGCCGGTTGACGTGGGAGTCGCTGCCGCCGCGCTTCCGGCCGCTGCCGGGCCGGCGCAACATCGTCGTCACCCGAGACCCGGCCTGGTCGGATGCGGGCGCCGAGGTGGCCCACGGCGTACCGGAGGCCCTGGCGCTCGCCGGTGACGGTGACGTCTGCGTCATGGGTGGTGGACAGATCTACGCGCAGGCGATGCCGCATGCGACGCAGCTGCTCGTCACGGAGGTGGACCTGGAAACCGGAGCGGACGCCTTCGCTCCGCCGCTCGGTTCCGAGTGGGCGGCCGTGGACGTCGGTGAGCGGCAGGAATCCGGCGACGGAATCGGGTTCCGCTTCGTCCGGTACACGCGAACCTGACCGGTGGCGCGTCCGGTGGGCCATACTGCGAGGGCGTACCCCGACCAGGAAGGGCAGCCATGGACAAGCTTTCCCTCACGGCTCTGGCGCGACAGCAACTGAAGCTGGCGGCGGCATCGAGCAGCGGCCGCAGCTCGCAGACCATCTTCGGCGGGCACGCCAGGCATCTGCGGCAGACGATGGTCGCACTGCTCGCCGGACACGAACTCGCCGAGCACGACGGCCCCGGCGAAGGGTCGCTGCAGGTGCTCAGCGGACGCCTGTCCCTGATCGCCGGGGACGATTCCTGGAAGGGCTCGACCGGCGACTACCTGGTGCTGCCCACCGTCCGGCACAGCGTCACCGCGCTCGAGGACGTGGTGTTCCTGCTGACCGTGGTCAAGTGAGCGCTCACACCTGCGGCAGCGCCACTCCGCGGTAGCCGCGGTACCCGGCCCAGGCCAGTCGCCGCTCCCGCCACGGGTCGTACTCCACGTGCGTCGGGTCGTCGAAGACGACGGTGGCGCGGTCGCGTTCGTCGTAGCGCGGCCACGACGGCAGCGGTTCTCCCTCCTGTGCGAAGTGCAGCCACTGACGCTGCACCGAGTCGCTCACCGCGCGCAGCGCGCGCCGGCCACCGGCGGCCGTGACCACCCGCCCCAGGGCGGTGTCGGCCTGTCCGAACACGGCGAGCAGTTCGAAGGCGTGGGTGGCGTGGAACCCGGTCCAGCGCAGCAGCGGCGGTGCGTAGTCGAACCGGTAGCTGTAGGTGGGGGCGTGGCGGGCGTGGGCCTGGGCGATCTCGATCGAGGGATGCCAGAACGTGAGGTCGCCGCCGAGGTCGACGGCCGCCCGGGCGTCCGGGTAGCCGGGATAGGCCGCGACGATGCGTTCCTGGGCCGTGGGATCGGTGAGCCCGAACATCTGCTCGATGCGGAGTTGATTGGTCGGCAGCGCGTCGAGGACCCGCGGGAACAGCGTCCCCTCCCGGGCGTTGGTGCCGATGATGAGCGGAACCCGATGGGCGGCACCGCTTTCGTAGGCCTCGATGGGGCTGGTGGGGAGGTAGTCGCCGTCGACGACGGGGCCGAACGCGTGCAGGCCCGGAGTCTCATGCAGGATGCGCCCGCTGAGCCGCCGCGCGGCGCGGCCGAACTCGACCGGCGTGGCGGATCCGAGCGCCTCGGCCGCGGAATCCCGTTCTGCGCCGAGCAGTTCGACGAAACGTCGCGCCCACTCGGCCGCATGATCGGCATCGACGACGAGGTTCGGTGCCGAACTCTGGGCGACAGCCCGGGCGAACAGTCCCTCGGCTGCGGGGGTGGCGAGCAACGTGGTCACGGCATTGCCGCCGGCGGACTCGCCGAAGATCGTGACGTTGTCGGGGTCGCCGCCGAACGCGGCGATGTTGCGGCGCACCCACGCCAGGGCGGCAACCTGGTCGCGTAGCCCCGGATTGGAGTCGAACGGCCTTTCGGCCGTGGAGAATTCGGTGAAGTCGAGGTAGCCGAGGCTGCCGAGCCGGTAGTTGATCGACACGTAGATCAGGTCACCGCGGCGTACCAGCGATTCCCCGCTGTAGAGCGGCAGCGCCGTGGTGCCCAGCGTGTAGGCGCCGCCGTGGATGAACACCATCACCGGCCGGGGCGCCGCGGCGGGCGTCGCGGGTGCCAGCACGTTGAGCGTCAGGCAGTCCTCGCTCGCGGGCTGCTGCTTCCGGAAGCCGATGGTCAGGCCCCGTGGGTGCTGGCTCGCCGCGGCACCGAAATGCGTGGCGTCGCGTTCGCCGGTCCAGGGTTGCACCGGCTGCGGGGCGCGCAGTCGCAGCGGGCCGACCGGAGGGGCCGCGTAGGGGACTCCGCGCCAGGCGAGGAGGTCGCCGATGCGGGTGCCCCGCAGGGCGCCGTCGAAAACTGTGACAAGGGTCTCGGCCGCCATGCTCGAACTGTACGTGACGGCCGGTCATAGGTGCCGCGGTTACCAGTGCCGGCCGTGCAGGCCGTGGGCGGCGAGCTCGGCGTCGGTGTGGGCACGCAGGGCGGCCCGGGTGGGGAAGCACTCGTCGTCGAGTGCGACGAGGGCCAGGGTGTAACGCTCGCCCTGACGGCACAGGTATGCGGCGAGCCGGGTGGACGTCGCGGCCCGGGCGGTCGCGAGACCCGGATGGACGGCGCGGGTCGCGACGCCGGTGGTGCGGTGCGGCCCGAAGCCGTCGAGCACCGCGGGCAGCGGTCCGATGTTGGAGCACAGCAGGTCCCGCTCACCGGCCCCGGCGGCGAGACGCGCGGCGAGCCGGTCGGGCAGCAGTTGCAGCGCCTCGTCCGGCAGGCCGTGCGGTGCCCCCTCCCGACTTCGGGTGTACGCCTCCCGGGCGTGGTGGCGGATCGACGCCGGGGTGTCGGATGCGTCGACCACCACCTCCGTCATCGTCACCCCGTTGCCGGCGCCGGGGAGCCCGGGTGCGGCGGTGCGGCCGTCGACGGGCACCGCGATCCGCACCGGCCAGTCGAGTCCGGCGCGGTGCGCGATGCCCGCGGCGACGGCGAGGAAGAGCGAGTTGGGGGTGCCGCCGGACGTGTCGGCGGCGGTGTCCCAGGCGCTCGCGTCCACGTCGAGCAGCGCCGTGCGCGCGGGCGAGCGGATCGGACGGGGCTGCGGGGGCTTGTCGGTGCGCCGGGCCCAGCGGGCCCGGCGCAAGCCGCGGGCGACGCGCCGGACCAGCCGCGCCGCGTCGCGGATGTCGGAGACGCGCTCGGGGTCGGACGGACGGATCCGCTCGGC
>NZ_JAUIZP010000021.1:0-38043 GCF_041414735.1 Rhodococcus sp. GXMU-t2271 | reverse complement strand
GGGGGCCCCGCCCCAAGCCGCGGGCGACGCGCCGGACCAGCCGCGCCGCGTCGCGGATGTCGGAGACGCGCTCGGGGTCGGACGGACGGATCCGCTCGGCCAGTGCGTCGGCGACGGCGTCGATCAGACCGCGCGCGTCGGCGAGCACGTGCGAGCACACCAGCGAGACGACGGTTCCGCCGCCCTCGACGCGGGTGGCGGTCAGCGCCCAGCCCGGTCCGAGTTCGGGGTCGACGTCCACCTCCGCCTGCTGGTCCGCCCAGGTGAGGACGTCGGCGGCGGGGATCGGCTCGGGTGGGTAGCGCAGCGGGTAGCTGCGCAGGCCCGGCTCGAGCCGGGGGCGGGCGCCCGGGAAGTGCGGGCGAACCACGCGACGGCCGAGGGGCCCGCAGCCGAGCGCGTCGTGCAGCGAGATCAACAGGGGAGCCCCGACGGTGTCGCCGGTGCGCCACAGCCCCTGCAGTGCGATGGGCAGGCCGAGGCCGCGATGTCGGTACAGGAAGATCTCGTCCACCACGCTGAGCCGGTTCACCGTCCCGACGGTAGCCGCCATCCTTGACCCAAGCTATGAATCGAGGTTCAATTCTTTCGTGGCCTACCG
The DNA here is from genome assembly GCF_041414735.1 of Rhodococcus sp. GXMU-t2271. Lineage (NCBI taxonomy): Bacteria > Bacillati > Actinomycetota > Actinomycetes > Mycobacteriales > Nocardiaceae > Rhodococcus > Rhodococcus sp. GXMU-t2271. Next base: position 37,442 of record NZ_JAUIZP010000021.1, on the reverse strand, counting down.
CCGGACCCCCGCCGTGCAGCAACGGCTCGACGCGCAACGCGAGGCGATCGCCGACGCCGCCGTGGGCCTGCTGGCCGAGCGCGGCTACCAGGGACTGTCCATCGCGGCGGTCGCCGAGCGCGCCGGCGTCGCCACCGGCAGCGTCTACCGGCACTACGCCGACAAGTCCGAACTGATGGTGCGCATCTTCCGCAGCCTGTGCGGGCGGGAGGTCGACGCCGTCGTTGCGGCCGCCGACGCGGCCCGGCCGCACGGTGCGGCCGCACAGGTAGCCGCCGTCGTCGAGACCTTCGCCCGCCGCGCCCTGCGCAACCCCACCCTCGCCTACACCCTGCTCGCCGAACCCGTCGACGCGGCCGTCGACGCCGAACGCCTGGTGCTGCGCCGCGCCTTCGCGGCGGCGTTCGAGGACGCCGTGCGCCGCGGTGTCGACTCGGGCGATCTCACCTCTCGCAACCCGGCGCTGTCCGCTGCCGCCCTCGTCGGCGCCGTCGGCGAGGTCCTCACCGGCCCGCTGCAGTCCGGTGTGGCCGCCACCGACACCGTCCCCGAACTCGTCGCATTCGCCCTACGCGCACTAGGAGCCCGGCCATGACCGAATCACCCACGTTTCCCGGCACCCACGAGGTGTTCAACCAGGTGCCCGACCTCGTGCCGTACCAGGCGGCCGACGACACGGCACTGCTCGAGGGTCTGCGCCGCGAAGGAGCCGCCTGGGCCGAGGACGAGGTCCGGGAGATCGGCGCGCTCGCCGGAGGGACGCGCGCGCAGGAATGGGGCAGGCTCGTCAACGAGTACCCGCCCGTGCTGCACACCCACGATCGCTACGGGCACCGCATCGACGAGGTGGAGTTCCATCCGCACTGGCACGACCTCATGACGGTGGCCGTCGAGCACGGCATGCACGCGGCACCGTGGCGCGACCCCCGGGCCGGGGCGCACGTCGCCCGGGCCGCCAAGTTCTACGTGTGGGGCCAGGCCGAAGCGGGACACATGTGCCCGATCTCCATGACGTACGCGGTGATACCGGCGCTGCGGCACAACCCCGAACTCGCCGCGACGTACGAGCCGCTGCTCACCGCCCCGCACTACGACTTCGGGCTCCGGGAACCGTCCACCAAACGCGGCCTGATCGCCGGCATGTCCATGACCGAGAAGCAGGGCGGATCGGACGTGCGGGCCAACACGACGACCGCGACACCTCAGGCGGACGGCAGTTACCGCATCGTCGGACACAAGTGGTTCACCTCCGCACCGATGTCGGACATGTTCCTCACGCTGGCGCAGACCGCCGGCGGCGTCTCGTGCTTCCTGCTGCCGCGGGTGCTTCCCGACGGCAGCCGCAACCGCATCCGCATCCAGCGACTCAAGGACAAGCTCGGGAACAAGTCCAATGCGTCCTCCGAGATCGAGTACGAGGGCGCAACCGGCTGGCTCGTCGGCGCGGAGGGCCGCGGCGTCAACACCATCATCGAGATGGTGAACATGACGCGCCTGGACTGCGTGATCGGCTCGGCGACCGGGATGCGCGCGGCGACGCTGCGCGCCGTCCACCACGCCCGTCACCGGAAGGCGTTCGGTGCCCTGCTCGTCGACCAGCCGCTCATGCGGAACGTGCTCGCCGACCTGATCGTCGAGTCGGAAGCCGCGACGACCATGATGATGCGGCTCGCCGGCGCGACCGACCGCGCAACGACGGATCCGCAGGAGGCGGCGCTGCGCCGCATCGCCCTCGCGGTCACCAAGTACTGGGTGTGCAAGCGCGCCCCCGCCCACGCCGCGGAGGCCCTCGAATGCCTCGGCGGCAACGGTTACGCGGAGGAATCCGGGATGCCGCGGCTGTACCGCGAGGCACCGCTCATGTCGATCTGGGAGGGCTCGGGCAATGTCGCCGCCCTCGACGCGCTGCGGGCGATGGGCAAGCAGCCCGAGACCGTGGACGCGTTCTTCGCCGAGGTGCGCCTGGCCGAGGGGGCCGACTCCCGCCTCGACGATGCCCTGGCGCGCGTCGGCAAGGAACTCGCCGATCTCGAGAACATCGAGTACCGGGCCCGCCGTATCGTGGAACTGATGGCGTTGGTCCTGCAGGGTGCGCAGCTCGTGCGCCACGGGCATCCCGCCGTCGCGGACGCCTTCTGCGCCACGCGGCTGGGCGACGACTGGGGCATCGCCCTGGGGACCATGCCCCCCGGCGTGGACACCGCGGCGATCCTCGCGCGCGTCTGACCGGCGGCGATCCTCACGCCACCCCGACCGGCGACGATCCGCAGGGCATACTGGAGGTAACGACAACGATCGTCGAGCGAGCCCGGAGCCCCTCATGATCAGAAGCAGCGAATGGCGGGAGTGGGGGGTCCCGGTCGCGGTGGCCGTCACCGAGTACGCCGCCCTGGTGGAGGCCGAAACGCGGGTGCGTGCCGCGATCGCGGAATCCGAGGCGGCCTGCAACCCGCAGCGCGGCGATGCGGAGATCCACGAGGTCAATCTCGCCCAAGGCATTCCCGTGCAGGTCAGCCCCAGGTTGTCGGCGTTGCTGCGCTCGGCGCTCTGGGCCGCTCGGATGACCGACGGGACGGTGAGTCCCTTGGCGGCCGACGACGCCGGAATCGACGAGGACGCCACCCCGCCCATCCATCCGCTTCCCGACTACAGCGACATCCACCTCGACGGCGAGACCGTGCTGGCCCCGTTCGGGGTCAACCTCGACATCACCGAGACGGCCAGGGCCGACACCGCCGACCGGGCCGCCGCGACCGTGGCACGCAGCCTCGAATGCGGTGTCCTGGTGCGTATGGGCGACGTGACGGCCACCGCCGGTCACAGTCCCGCCGGCGGGTGGCAGGTGTCCGTCCCCGGCGCCGGCACCGTCGAACTCCCGGCGGGAAGCGCCATGGCGACGCGTATGCGCGACGAATCCGACGAAGAGCAGAACAGCGAGAACGACGTCTCGGGACGGTGGGTGCAGGTCACCGTCATCGCCGAGGACGCGTTGTGGGCCGACGCCGCGGCCGCGGCAGCTCTGCGCCGTGGAGCGCCCGCGGTGCGGTGGCTCGAGCAGTACGACCTGGCCGCCCGCCTCGTCGACGGCGGCGGCCGGGTGCACACGACCCGCCGTTGGTCCCGTCCGCACGCCGCCTGAACGCCCGAGCCCGTGCCCGAACCGGTGGGTCTGCCGGAAGGTCCGGCATCGGCCCGCCGGTGCTACTTGCGGCGCCACCGCCGGATGGTGCGGACGAGGGTGTCGGTGGAACTGTCGCCGGTGTCGGGGTCCGCCTCGTCGGTCAGCGCGGGTGCCAGCTGCAGAGCCTGGGTCTTGCCGAGCTCGACGCCCCACTGGTCGAACGAGTCGATACCCCAGATCACGCCCTGGACGAACACCTGATGCTCGTACAGGGCGATCAGCTGGCCCAGCGTCGAGGGCGTCAACGCCGGGGCGAGCAGGGTGGTCGAGGGCCGGTTGCCGGGCATCACCTTGTGCGCCACCAGCGCCGGATCGGTGCCGTCGGCGGCGACCTCGGCCGCGGTCTTTCCGAACGCGAGGACCTTGGCCTGGGCGAGCATGTTCGCCAGCAGCACCTGCTGCATGCTCCCGGTGCCGTCCCGGGTGGGCAGATCCTCGAGCGCGGTGGCGAACCCGACGAAATCGGCCGGGATCAGCCGGGTGCCCTGGTGCAGCAGCTGGAAGAACGCATGCTGACCGTTGGTGCCCGGCTCACCCCAGAAGATCTCCCCGGTGTCGTGGTCGACGGGACTGCCGTCGCGCCGCACCGACTTGCCGTTCGACTCCATGGTCAGCTGCTGCAGATACGCCGGCAGCCGCGCCAGGTCCTGGCTGTAGGGCAGCACCGCCCGCGTCTGCGCTCCCAGCACCGACGCGTACCACACCCCCAGCAGCCCGAGCAGCACCGGCGCGTTCGCCTCGAGCGGGGCGGTGGCGAAGTGCTCGTCGACGGTGTGCATCCCGGCCAGGAACTCGGCGAAGCGGGCCGGACCGATCGCGCACATCACCGACAGGCCGATCGCCGAGCCCACCGAGTACCGTCCGCCCACCCAGTCCCAGAACCCGAACATGTTCGCCGGGTCGATACCGAACTCGGCGACCTTGGTGGCATTGGTGGACACGGCCACGAAGTGCGCCGCGACGGCGTCCTCACCGAGCGCGGCGACCAGCCAGCGCCGCGCGGCGGTGGCGTTGGTGAGCGTTTCGATGGTGGTGAACGTCTTCGACGCCACCACGAACAGCGTCCTGGCCGGATCCAGGCCGGACAGTTGCGCGGTCAGGTCCGCCGGATCGATGTTGGCGACGAACCGGGCGTCGGGGCCGTCGGCGTAGTGCCGCAACGCCCGCGCCACCATGGCCGGGCCCAGGTCCGAACCGCCGATCCCGATGTTGATCACCGTCGTGATCGTCTGTCCGGTGGCGCCGCGCCAGGTGCCGGAGCGGACCTTCTCGGCGAAGCCGGCCATGGCGTCGAGCACGGTGTGGACCTCGGGGACCACGTCGGCGCCGTCCACGGGCAGCGTCGCCGACCGCGGCAGGCGCAGTGCGGTGTGCAGCACCGCCCGATCCTCGGTGGTGTTGATGTGCTCCCCGGCGAGCATCGCGTCCCGGTGGGATTCGACGCCGGCGGCGCGGGCCAGATCCAGCAGCAACCCCACCGTGGTGTCGGTGATGCGGTGCTTGCTGTAGTCGATGTACCAGTCCCCGGCGGTGACCGACAACCGCTGGGCCCGACCCGGATCCGCCGCGAACAATCCCCGCAGATCCACCGCCTCGAGTTCCGAACGGTGCCGGTCCAACTGCTGCCACGGTGCGGTTCGAGTCACGTCGCTCATGAATTCAGAGCCTAGTGCGGGCCCGTAGTTACCGGCGGGTTCGGAACCGGCCGGGGTCCCGGAGCGCATGATGTGGGACATGGACACCGAAGAACTGATCCGGACCGTACCGACAGAACTGTTCCTCGGCGGGGACTGGGTGGCCGCCGAGAACGGCGCCACCTTCCCCGTCCACGATCCCGCCACCGGCGACACCCTCACCGAGGTCGCCGACGCGAGCCCCGCCGACGCCGTCCGCGCCCTCGACGCCGCGGTGGCCGCGCAGCACGAGTGGGCGGCGACCGCGCCGCGTGAGCGGGGCGAACTGCTGCGTTCGGTGTTCGCGAGGATCACCGAACGTGCCGAGGACTTCGCGCTCCTGATGACACTCGAAATGGGCAAGGCTCTGCCGGAGAGCCGGGCCGAGACCAAGTACGGGGCCGAGTTCTTCCGCTGGTTCGCCGAGGAGGCGGTGCGGATTTCGGGGCGCTACACGCACGCACCCGCAGGCAACGGACGGATCCTGGTGACCAAGCAGCCGGTGGGACCGTGCCTGGCGATCACGCCGTGGAACTTCCCGCTCGCGATGGGGACCCGCAAAATCGGTCCCGCCCTCGCCGCGGGCTGCACGATCCTGATGAAACCGGCGTCGGAAACTCCCTTGACGATGCTGCTGCTCGCCCAGCTGTTCGCCGAGGCCGGGCTTCCGAAGGGCGTGCTGTCGGTGTTGCCGACCTCGCGTGCCGGCGCGGTCACCGGCCCGCTGATCGACGATCCCCGTCTGCGCAAGCTGACCTTCACCGGTTCCACCGAGGTGGGCCGGACCCTGTCGGAGCGGGCGGGGAAGGCGATGCTGCGCACGTCGATGGAACTGGGTGGCAACGCCCCGTTCCTGGTGTTCGACGACGCCGACCTCGACGCCGCGGTGGAGGGAGCGCTGGCCGCCAAGCTGCGCAACGGGGGCGAGGCGTGCACGGCCGCGAACCGCTTCCACGTCGCCAATCCGGTGCGAGAGGAGTTCGTGAAGAAGCTCACCGAGCGGATGGGGCAGTACCGGCTCGGGCCGGGCACCGACCCCGGAACCACGCTCGGCCCGCTGATCAACGCCGGCCAGCGGGAGACCGTGGGCACGCTGGTGCAGGACGCGGTCGCAGCCGGAGCGAGCGTGCGACTCGGCGGGGACGTCCCCGACGGCCGGGGGTGGTTCTACCCCGCGACCGTCCTCGACGGGGTGACGGCCGACGCCCGGATCCTGCGCGAGGAGGTGTTCGGTCCCGTTGCCGCCGTGACCGGGTTCGACACCGAGCAGGAGGCGATCGACGCGGCCAACGCCACCGAATACGGCCTGGCCGCGTACATCTACACGCAGAGCCTGGACCGGGCGCTGCGGGTGTCCGAGGCCCTCGAGTCCGGCATGGTGGGCGTCAACCGGGGTGTGATCTCCGACGTGGCGGCACCGTTCGGCGGCGTCAAAGCCTCCGGCCTGGGCCGCGAGGGCGGCAGCGAAGGCATCGAGGAGTACCTCGAGACGAAGTACATCGCGCTGCAGTGACCTGCGCGACGGCTACGCCCCCGAGCGTCGCGTGCTCGGGGGCGTACCGGAGCCCGGGGACTCGGTGACCCGGGACGGCCGTGGCCTCTCAGTGGCCCAGTCGGCCGTCGCCTCTCAGTGGCCCAGTCGGCCGTCGCCTCTCAGTGGCCCAGTCGGCCGCGGCCGAGCCGCAGCAGCAGCATGGCCAGCGTGTGACCCTCCTGGCCCAGCTCGCTGAATCGCTCGAGGACCTTCATCTCCCGGCTGTGCACCAGGCGGGTGCCGCCGGACGCCATGCGGGTCTGGCCGATGATGCGCGAGACCTCGGTGCGGCGCTTGACCGCCGCGAGGATCTCGGCGTCGAGCCGATCGATCTCCTTGCGGAGCTCGTCGATCTCCGCCTCCGTGGTGGGCAGGGCAGCATCGGATGCGCTGGCTCCGGAACCGGTGGCCTCGGTGTTGGTGCTCATGTCGTCTCCTCGCGTCAGCTCTGGGATCGCTTCGGATTCTGCGGGCGTTACCGGTCCGGCCGTCGGCTCGGGCTTCGGTGGCGCGGCAGCCGAAGCCTCGGGGTGCGGTCAGGCCTCGGTCATCGGCTCTCGTACCGATGGCAGTGTCGCCGGTAGCGGCGACGTGGAGCACATGACATGACGTTCAGTTTGCCACCCGTCCCCGAACCGGCCAAGTAAGGCATACCTGTCGAATCGGTCCCGCCCGGGCGGCACGGCTGTCGGCGATCGCCGGTAGTTTGGTACCACGATGAACACTCCCGTTGCCTCCGGCCGTCCCGTCCCCGCCCCGAATCCGGGGGTGCGAGCGACGACCTCCGATGCTCTGCTCGAGGGTCTCAACCCACAGCAGCGGGAGGCGGTGACCCACACGGGTTCTCCGCTGCTCATCGTCGCGGGGGCCGGCTCGGGCAAGACGGCGGTGCTGACCCGGCGAATCGCGTACCTGCTGGGGGAGCGGGGGGTGACGCCGGGCCAGATCCTGGCCATCACGTTCACCAACAAGGCGGCCGCCGAGATGCGCGAACGCGTCGCCCACCTCGTCGGTCCGCGGGCGAACAGCATGTGGGTGTCGACGTTCCACTCGAGCTGCGTGCGGATCCTGCGGGCGCAGTCGGCGCTGCTGTCCGGGATGAACTCGAACTTCACCATCTACGACGCCGACGACTCCCGGCGTCTGCTCACCATGATCGCCAAGGACCTCGACCTCGACGTCAAGCGGTACTCCGCGCGGCTGCTGGCCACGCACATCTCCAATCTCAAGAACGAGTTGATCGGTCCGGAGGAGGCCGCGGCCGACGCGGACCGCGAGACGTCGGAACTGCCACGGATCGTCGCGACGGTCTACGCCCATTACCAGCAGCGATTGCGCGCGGCCAACGCCTTCGACTTCGACGATCTGATCGGGGAGACGGTGGCGCTGTTGCAGGCGCATCCGCAGGTGGCCGAGTACTACCGCCGACGGTTCCGCCACGTTCTCGTCGACGAGTACCAGGACACGAACCACGCGCAGTACGTGCTCGTCCGCACGCTCGTCGGCGGGGCGGACGACACCGTGTCGGACGACGCGGTCGCGCCGGCGGAACTGTGTGTCGTCGGCGATGCCGACCAGTCCATCTATGCGTTCCGTGGCGCGACGATCCGCAACATCGAGGAGTTCGAACGCGACTATCCCGAGGCTCGCACGATCCTGCTCGAGCAGAACTACCGTTCCACCCAGACCATCCTCTCGGCGGCGAACGCGGTGATCGCCAGCAACACCGGGCGTCGGGAGAAGCGGCTGTGGACGGACTCCGGTGCGGGGGAGCCGATCACCGGGTACGTCGCCGACAACGAGCACGACGAGGCGCAGTTCGTCGCCGCGGAGATCGACCGGCTCGTCGACGCCGGTGAAGCGAAGTTCGCCGGCATTGCGGTCTTCTACCGCACCAACAATTCCTCGCGCGCCCTCGAGGACGTGTTCATCCGGCACGGCGTGCCCTACCGGGTGGTCGGCGGCGTGCGCTTCTACGAGCGCAAGGAGGTTCGTGACCTCGTAGCGTACCTGCGGGTGCTCGCCAACCCGGACGACACGGTCAGCCTGCGCCGGATTCTCAACACGCCCCGTCGCGGCATCGGTGACCGCGCGGAGGCATGCGTGGCGGTGCACGCCGAACGCACGGGCGTCGGGTTCGGCCGAGCGCTGCGCGACGCCGCCGAGGGGACCGTGCCGCTCCTGAACTCCCGTTCGCAGAAGGCCGTCGCCGCGTTCGTCGACCTCATGGACGAACTGCGGGCGATGCTCACCGAGACCGACGCCGACGGCAACGACCTCGTCGACGTCGGCGACGTCGTCGAAGCAGTGCTCGATCGCACCGGATACCGCGCCGAGCTCGAGGCCAGCGACGACCCCCAGGACGGCACGAGGCTCGACAACCTCAACGAATTAGTCAGCGTGGCAAGAGAATTCAGTTCGGATGCGCGCAACGCCGCGGGCCTCGAGGATGAACGTGAGGTGCCGGAAGGGGAGCCCGAGCCCGGTTCGCTGGCGGCATTCCTCGAGCGGGTGTCCCTGGTAGCCGACGCCGATCAGATCCCCGAGGAGGGCGACGGGGTCGTCACCTTGATGACGCTGCACACCGCCAAGGGTCTCGAATTTCCGGTGGTGTTCGTCACCGGGTGGGAGGACGGGCAGTTCCCGCACATGCGCGCCCTCGGCGACCCGGCCGAGCTCTCGGAGGAACGGCGCCTGGCCTACGTCGGACTCACCCGCGCGCGGCAGCGCCTGTATCTGAGCCGCGCGGTGCTGCGCTCGGCCTGGGGGCAGCCGGTGACCAATCCGGAATCACGCTTCCTCCAGGAGATCCCGCAGGAACTCGTGGAATGGCGCCGGGAGGATCCGGGAGTCACCGGGGGGCACGCCATCGGGGCCGGCCGCGGGCGGGGCGGCTACGGCGGGATCGGTTCCGGTTTCGGGGGTGGAACTTCCCGGTTCGGTGGCGACCGGCAGCCGACGCCGAGCTCCGGGCGTTCGCGCAACAACCATCTCGTGCTCGCCGTCGGCGATCGGGTCAGTCACGACAAGTACGGCCTCGGCACGGTTCTCGAAACCCGCGGCTCCGGGCCGACCGCGACGGTGGTCGTCGACTTCGGCAGCGCCGGGAAGGTGCGATTGATGCTCGTCGGCGGCGTGCCGATGGTCAAACTCTGAGCCGGACGCGGCACGGGCCCCGCACCGGCTGGTGCGGGGCCCGTGCCGCGAATGCGGTCGGCGGTCAGTCGTTCCGGATACCGAGGGAGATGCCGCGAGTCGCGAGCCAGGGCAGCGGATCGATCTTGTCGATGCCGTTGAGGTGGACCTCGAAGTGCAGGTGCGGGCCGGTGGACTGGCCCCGGTTACCCATGGTGGCGATCTGGTCACCCGCCATGACCTGCTGACCGACCGTCACCATGGACTGATCGATGTGGCCGTAGACGGTGACGGTGCCGTCGGCGTGGCGCAGACGCACCCACATGCCGAACCCGGACGCCGGACCGGAGTCGATGACGGTGCCGTCGGCGACTGCGAGGATCGGGGTCCCGATGGGGCCGGCGATGTCCACACCGGCGTGCAGGGTTCCCCAGCGGGCACCGTAGCTGGAGGTGAAGACGCCGGCTGCCGGCAGGACGAACAGCGGGCGACGGGCGGCGGCCTCGCGGGCGGCGCGCTCCTCGCTGAACCGCTGGCCCTTGGCGAGCAGATTGGAGAACTGCGACAGGTCGTTCGGGTCCGCGATGTTGAGGACCTGCGGGGCCTGGGAGGGGGTCGCGCTCTCGGACTCGGTCTCCGCGGCGAACTGGGCGGCCTGCGGCACCGCGGTGGCGGTGATGACGTTCGAGCCGGTGGTGTCGGCGGCGAGGGCGACCTCGGAATGCCCGGAATCCTGAGCGGGACCGCTGGTGGCCGCCTGGCCCGCGGCGACGACAGCGCCGGCGGCGACCGCGAGAACTGCGGCACGGCCCTTGAGGGCGGCGGGGGGAGTGGGAACGCGGTGGGCGCCGCCGCGACGAGGCGGGGCGGCCGGATCACCGTCGGATACCGCGGGGGCGGTGAGCGGCCGGGCCGGCTCGTCGCCGTAGAATTCGTACTCTTCGGTGGTGCTGGTGTTACGGAAATTCACAATGCTCGAGACGTCCGGATCGTCCGCAGTGCCCTCGTCGAAGTAGTGCTCGTGCGGCTGCCAGTGGCCCGGGTAGAGGCGGTCGGTCGCCCCTGCGAAGTCGACATCGTCGAACTCGTAGTCGGGACGGCTGTCGGCGCGTGGCGTGCAAGTGTGCATCGACTGCCGTCCTCCGTTCGTGACCTGACCGTTACTCGGACCGAAGCGACGGTAACGAAACGATCGCAAGCGTGGCAACCTAAACGGGCAGGAAAACGGACCTTGTGACTGGCATCACAGTTTGAGCTGGGCGAATCGGGAAACATTTCCCTGGTTACGGCGCGATACCGAAGACTTACGGTGTGTCACGCCGGGATGTACCGGAACACCGTCGTAGCGTCGGGTCGTGCCGAGTCGTCCGCCCGTACTTGTCGCTGCGCTCGTCATGGCCGCACTCGGAGCCACGGCGGTGGCGGTCGCCCCCCTCCTTCCGGTGGTCGGCGCCGACGAGGGACCGATCGGTGCCGCTTCGGGCGCCGCAGCCCTCGTTTCCGCCGTCGCCGCGCTGGCGGTTCCCGTCGGTGCGGTGAGTCTCGCCCGCCGGCGCGGCCCCCTCGCCGCCGTCCGGGCCGCCGCGCTTCTCTCGGGCGCAGGGTTCGTCGCACTCGGCGCGGCCCTGCTCGACGTCGCGCTGTTCACCGATGCCCTCGACGCGGACCGCCTCGAGTTGTTCCGGCCCGTCACCGCCGCGGGACTCGCGGCAGGCCCCGGCGCCGGCGTCGTCCTCGCCGGTCACCTCGCCTCGGTCGTCGCCGGAGTCCTCGGGGCCGTCGCGGTCCGGCAACTCGAAGCCGCCCGCCTCCCGGTCGAGGAACGGCCCGTCGGTGCCCGTGCCGCGACGCCGGTCGCAGCCGGCCTGGCGGTAGCTGCGCTGGTCACGGCCGGCGCGCTGCTCGCCCCGCCCTTCGTGTCGAACGATCCGGTGCTGCTCGGTTCCGGCGTCCTCGACGCGACGCCGGCTGCCGCGCTCGGTGCCCTGGTGGCGGCGGTCGCGGTGGCGCTGGCAGCAACGTGGGCGCTGGTGACGCCGTCGTCGGCCGCCGCGACGGGCGTGCTCGCAGGTGCGGGACTCGGTGCGCTGGCCGTCCTGGGGCCGCGGCTGGCGGCAGGGCTGACCGGTGCGCGGCTGGCGCCGTCGCCCGGGGTCGCCGTCGGCGTGCTCGCCGCCGTCCTGCTCGTCGCGTCCGCGGTCGCGCTGCCTCGCCTCGTCGCGCGGTCGGACCGTGCCGCACCGCGGTTGCGCAGGGCGGTCCCGCCCGCTCCGGCGAAGCGGCATCGGCAGGCGGGTGTCGCGGGGATCGTCACCGGCATCGTCGCGACGGTGGGGTCGCTGCTGCCGGTGCTGTCGGTGCCCGCCGGTGCGACGGCGCCCGAACTGCCTGCTGCGCGCATGCTGTTCGCGGCGGGCCTGCTCGTACTGGCGCTGAGCTTCTGGTTGCTGCTGTCCGAGTTCGCGGCTCCGCTGCGACCCGCCGTCGCGGTGCCGGCTGCCGGAGTGGTCGCCGCCGCCGGGGCGGTGCTGCAGTCCTGGGTGCTCGCCGCGGGCCTGCCCGGTGTCGGCGCCGGGCCGGGCACCTGGCTGGCCGGGGCCGCGATCCCGGGGGCGGCGGTGACGGGCGTGCTCGTCGTCCTGGCGGGAGGTGCGGAACGCGACGGCATCGACACCTCCGTCGAACGCACCGCCGGGCCCGTAACGCGCGCGGTGGGCGCGGCTGCGGCTCTCACCGCCGGTGTCGGGGTGCTGCTGCCGTTGCAGCCCGGCGCCGGGTCGGTGCTGAGGTACCCCTGGGGTTACGACGTGTGGGGGCGGGCGGTGCTGGCCGTCGCAGTGGTAGCGGCGGTGCTGGTCGCAGGGCGTGCGCGGCCGGCCCGAGGCACTGCGCTGTTGCTCGGCGCGGCGGCCTCGGTGGCCCTGTACGCGGCCTCGTGGGCGCTCGTACGGACCTCGGAGCAGGAGCCGGTGAACGGAGTCCTCACGCTGCCTGCAATCCTGGGGGTGGTGCTCCTCCTGGCTGCGGCGTGGCTCACAATCCGGGAGGAAAATCCGTGAGGTACCCCCGGGGGTCCTCACTCCGGTGACATGCGACACATACCAGGAGTGCGGGCGTTTGGTGGGACTTCCGACTAGTTACAGTCCGAACGGACCCGCTCATACCCCTCGAGCGGGCGTCAACGCAGACGAGACGGTGAGCAGATGGATCTCTTCGAATACCAGGCGAAGGAACTCTTCGCCAAGCATGGTGTGCCGACGTCGCTGGGTCGTGTGACCGACACGGCCGACGATGCCAAGGCTATCGCCGAGGAAATCGGTAAGCCTGTGATGGTCAAGGCCCAGGTCAAGACCGGTGGTCGTGGCAAGGCCGGCGGCGTGAAGTACGCCGCCACCCCCGAGGATGCGAAGACCCACGCCGAGAACATCCTCGGCCTCGACATCAAGGGTCACATCGTCAAGAAGCTGCTGGTCGCCGAGGCCAGCGACATCGCGGAGGAGTACTACATCTCCTTCCTGCTCGACCGTGCCAACCGCACCTACCTGGCCATGTGCTCGGTCGAGGGCGGCATGGAGATCGAAGAGGTCGCGGCAACCAAGCCGGAGCGTCTCGCCAAGGTGTCCGTGGACGCCGTCAAGGGTGTCGACCTCGCGTTCGCGCGCAGCATCGCCGAGCAGGGTCACCTGCCCGCCGAGGTGCTCGACGCCGCGGCCGTGACCATCCAGAAGCTGTGGGAGGTCTTCGTCGCCGAGGACGCCACCCTGGTCGAGGTCAACCCCCTCGTGCGTACCCCCGACGATCAGATCCTCGCCCTGGACGGCAAGGTCACCATCGACGAGAACGCGGGCTTCCGTCACCCCGAGCACGCCGAGCTCGAGGACAAGGACTCCACCGATCCGCTCGAGGCCAAGGCCAAGGAGCACGACCTGAACTACGTCAAGCTCGACGGCCAGGTCGGCATCATCGGTAACGGCGCGGGCCTGGTCATGTCGACCCTCGACGTCGTCGCGTACGCCGGTGAGAAGCACGGCGGCGTCAAGCCCGCCAACTTCCTCGACATCGGCGGTGGCGCCTCGGCCGAGATCATGGCCGCCGGCCTGGACGTGATCCTGAACGACTCCCAGGTCCAGAGCGTGTTCGTCAACGTCTTCGGTGGCATCACGGCGTGCGACGCCGTCGCCAACGGCATCGTCAAGGCGCTCGAGATCCTCGGCGACGAGGCCAACAAGCCGCTGGTCGTCCGCCTGGACGGCAACAATGTCGAGGCCGGCCGCAAGATCCTGGCCGACGCCAACCACCCGCTGGTCACGCTGGTCGGAACCATGGACGAGGCCGCTGACAAGGCCGCCGAGCTGGCGTACGCCGCGAAGTAAGGACACACGGAGAACATGTCTATCTTCCTCAACAAGGACTCGAAGGTCATCGTCCAGGGCATCACCGGCGGCGAGGGCACCAAGCACACCGCCCTGATGCTCAAGGCCGGGACCCAGGTCGTCGGCGGCGTCAACGCCCGCAAGGCCGGCACCACGGTGTCCCACACCGCGGCCGACGGTTCCGCCGTCGAGCTGCCCGTCTTCGGCACCGTCGCGGAGGCGATGAAGGAGACCGGCGCGGACGTCTCGATCGCGTTCGTTCCCCCGAAGTTCGCCAAGGACGCCATCATCGAGGCCATCGACGCGGAGATCCCGCTGCTCGTGGTCATCACCGAGGGCATCCCGGTGCAGGACACCGCGTACGCGTGGGCCTACAACGTCGAGAAGGGCAACAAGACCCGGATCATCGGCCCCAACTGCCCCGGCATCATCACCCCGGGCGAGTCGCTCGTCGGCATCACCCCGGCCAACATCTCCGGCAAGGGCCCGGTCGGCCTGGTGTCGAAGTCCGGCACGCTGACCTACCAGATGATGTTCGAGCTGCGTGACTTCGGCTTCTCGACCGCCATCGGCATCGGCGGCGACCCGGTCATCGGCACCACCCACATCGACGCCATCGAGGCGTTCGAGAAGGACCCCGAGACCAAGCTCATCGTCATGATCGGCGAGATCGGCGGCGACGCCGAGGAGCGCGCGGCCGACTACATCAAGGCCAACGTGACCAAGCCGGTCGTCGGCTACGTCGCCGGGTTCACCGCTCCCGAGGGCAAGACCATGGGCCACGCCGGCGCCATCGTCTCCGGTTCCTCGGGCACCGCGCAGGCCAAGAAGGACGCCCTCGAGGCGGCCGGCGTGAAGGTCGGCAAGACGCCGTCCGAGACCGCCGCGCTCGCACGCGAGATCCTGCAGTCGCTCTGAGCGAAGCGGCTTCGCCGCCGGTGTGTCCTTTGGTCCAGGCAGCCCGAAGGACACACCGGCAGCTCCGCTGCCTACCCGTCGACCCATTCGGTGCCGACGGGCACGAGTTCTCCCGCACCGGCCGTCACCGAGGCGACCAGGTTCTGCAGTTCGGTCGCATCCCGCGCCGCGACGGTGAAGACGACACGCTCCGTGTAGGACACGTCGAGCACGCTCACTCCGCGGCCCCGCAGTTCCGACTCCACGCGTCCGGCGTCACCGTGCCCCACCGCCAGCGTGAACACCTCCCGCCGCTCCCGGGGCACCAGCGTCGCCGCATCGACCGCGACCGCCACCGCACCCGAATACGCCCGGACCAGTCCGCCCGCGCCGAGCTTGATGCCACCGAACCAGCGGGTGACCACCACCGCGACGTTCACCAGATCGCGGTGGTGCAGCACCTGCAGCATCGGCACCCCGGCCGTGCCCCCCGGTTCTCCGTCGTCGCTCGAGCGTTCTGCCCGGTGCGCCGGCTCGTCGCCCACCACGAAGGCCCAGCAATGATGCCGCGCATCGGGATACAGCCGCCGCTGTTCCTCGACGAAGGCGAGCGCGGCGGTGTCCGAGTCGACGCGGCGCAGCACGGCGCGGAACCGGGAGTGCTTGATCTCCGTCTCGGCGACGACGTCCGGTCCGGACTCGAGGGTGCTGGGCATGGGCACATTCTCGCCGGTGGGGATTCGCCGGATTCGCGGGACTCCTGCCGCCCACCGTGAT
Source organism: Rhodococcus sp. GXMU-t2271 (assembly GCF_041414735.1). Classification (NCBI taxonomy): domain Bacteria; kingdom Bacillati; phylum Actinomycetota; class Actinomycetes; order Mycobacteriales; family Nocardiaceae; genus Rhodococcus; species Rhodococcus sp. GXMU-t2271. The sequence goes on along the minus strand of NZ_JAUIZP010000021.1, from coordinate 21,872 downwards.
CGTGCCTAGGCTGGTCGCAGAGCAGCCGACGACTTCAGGAGGAGCGATGACCTACCCAGCAGGCTCGGGAACGGGCCGGTCCGACAACCCGGCAGGCCCCTCGGGGTCGTCGACCGGGGCAGGATCCGGACCCGCCACCCGAGGCGCCTCCGACAAGGTGGTGCCGCTGCTCCTGCCGATTGCCGTGGCGGTGCTGGCGGTGCTGAACTTCCTGCTCGGCCTGGCGCCGTACGTGCGCATCTCCTTCGGCACCCAGGTCGCGCTGTCGTCGTTCGACTTCGGGTTCGCGGTCGTCCCGCTGGCCTTCCTGCTCTTCGGCGGCGCGGCCGCTGCGCTGTCGCTGCTGCCGGGCCAGGATCTGCGCTCCGTCGCAGTGGCGGCCTCCGCGGTCGGCTTCGTGGTGTCGCTGTTCCAGCTCTTCCACCTCCCGGACGACACCGGCATCTCCTGGGGCGGGGTGTCCATCCTCGTCCTCGGCTTCCTGCAGACCGCGCTCGCGCTCATGGCGCTGCTCTTCGGGATCGGGATCCTGGTGCCCGGCCAGCGTCGTTCGCCCGCCCAGTCGTTCGGCGGCCAGGGCGGCGGCCAGGGTTACGGCGGCCAGGGTTACGGCGGGCAGGCTTACGGCGCTCAGGGCTACAGAGCACAGGGTGCCGGTGCGGGGCAGGGTTACGCTCCCGGCGCGACAGCGAGCGGATACGGAACGCCGGGCTCCGGCTACCCGTCCGGGTCCTCGGCCTACCCGTCCGGGTCCTCGGCCTACCCGTCCGGGTCCTCGGCGCAGTACCCCGGCTACCAGCAGCCGCAATATCCGTCGGGCCAGTACCCCTCCGGCCAGTACCCCTCCGGCCAGTACCCGTCCGGCCAGTACCCCTCCGGCCAGTATGCCGGGGGCCAGTACCCCGGCACCCAGTACTCGGGGGCGCAGCCGCGTGAGCACTACCCGAGCCCGGACGCCGGCGCCCAGACCGAACACCTGAGCCAGCCGCTGCGCGTCGACCGGCCCCATGCCGAGGGCCAGCACCCCGGACAGCAGGCCTACACCCCGACGGGCGCCCAGGCGTCGTACGGTGCCGGGACTCCGGGTCCGGCCGGTCGGACGGGCGAGCCCGCCGGTGGCGACGTCGACGAGCCGACGGTGCTCGCCCCCCGGGCCGCAGACACCCAGCGGGAGGACACCGACCGTCCCTCGGAGGGCGAGACCGAGCGCGCGTCGGACCCGGCGCCGACGCAGGCGTTCCGTCCCGGCGACGAGCCGCGGTGACGGCTCCCGCACATCCTGCGGCGCGCCTGACCGTCCCGATCGTCGCCGGGTGACACTCTCGACACGATGACCTCGACGCTAGGCCGGTCCGACCGGCACACCACCCCGGAAGACACCTCGGTCGAACCGGAGCAGTTGCGAATCCTGCTCGGCACGGCGGCCAAGGTGCCGGCAGTGACCCTCGCGTTGATCGCCACGCTGGTGGTGACCACGATGGTGGCCGCGAGCAGCGACCTGACCGGCATCTACGCGGCCATCGCGGGAAGCTGGCTGGCCCTGCACCAGGTGACCCTGACGATCGACGGGGTATCGCTCGGGGTGCTGCCGCTGCTGCCGACGGCGGTGCTGGTGTGGCTGACCGCTCGAGCCGCACGGTCGGCCACCGACGGTGTCGTCGCGCTCGGTGGCCGTCCGCTCGACCGCCGGAACGCCTCCCGCATCGCGGTGGCCGTTCTCGCCGGTCCGACGGTGATCACGGTGGCGGCACTGATCGTGATCCAGGATGCGGCGAGTGTCCTACCCGTCGTCACCCCCAATCCGGCGTCCGCGCTGGCGTGGGTGACCGCGCTGTACCTGCTCGGGGCGGGGCTCGGCATCGGTTCCCGGACCTGGCGGCCGCTGGCGTCCCGCTACGGCGTGCCGAGTTGGCTGGTCGCCGCTGTGCGACCCGCGGCCCGGACGGTGCTGGGAATGTTCGCCGCAGGCGGGGTGGTGACCGTGCTCGCGCTGCTGTGGTCGTGGACCGTGGTCGGTGAGCTGATCGGCCGCGGCGGGGGAGCGGTCGGGGCGCTCGGGCTGACGGTGCTGTCGGTGCTGTACCTGCCCAACGTGCTGATCGGGGCCGCCGCCGTGGTGACCGGCAGCACGGTGCAGTTCGGCGACGTGCACCTGAGCCTGTTCGAGGCGACCGGCGGTGACCTGCCTGCCCTGCCGGTGCTTGCCGTCATCCCACCGGGACCGGCCGCGCCGTTCTGGCCCGTGCTGCTGGCCGTCCCCGCGACGGTGGGCGCCCTCCTCGGTCGGTACGTCGCCCAGTGCCACCTCGAGGCGCGGGCCCGAGGAGAACGCGTGTCGTCCACCGACGCCGCGCTCACGGTGGTTGCTGCGGCGGCGCTCGCGGGTGCGACGACCGCGCTGGCCACGTGGGCTGCCGGCGGCCCCCTGGGGGTCTTCGGCGTGGTCGGCGGAAACTGGTGGCTGGCCGGGGTGCTGGTATTCGCGTGGACGGGGCTGCTCGGTCTCGTCACCTCGCAGCTGCTGCTGTGGCGCGAGCGCCGTCTGGCCGCGGCGGACGCCGCCCGGGAGTCGGCCGCCGAGGAAAGGCTCGCCGACGAAAGGCTCGCCGACGAGGATCCCGACGACGAGCCGGCCGAGGTCGAGTCTGCCGAGGAGACTGTCGCCCCGCTCGACGGCGACGTCCGGGAGCTCGCGGCGGGACCGGCCACCGACGTGCTCGACGCCGAGATCGTCGAGGACGACCCCGAGCACGCCCCCACGGCCGTCGACGACGCGCCCGTCGTCGACGGCCCGGACAACGAGGACCTCGCAGCCGAACGTCCGGATGTCGTCGACGCGGCGATCGAGGACGCGGCCGACGAGCCGGCCCGCCCCGACGAGAAGGACCGGGATGCCGGCGCACCGCCGGAGCCCAACGGCGACCTGCCGGAGGGGGCCGCACCCCCCAAGGGCTAGGCTCTACCCGGCCGAGCCTCCGGCCGACCCCTCTCGAGTTCCAGGAGTAGAGCGCTGACTGCCTCGCGTGACCAGCTGCCGCCCACTGTGCCGGCACGGGTCGTCGTCCTCGCTTCGGGCACCGGAAGCCTGCTGCGGTCGCTGATCGACGCCACGCACACGGACGGATATCCCGCCCGGATCGTCGCCGTCGGAGTGGACCGCGAGTGTGCCGCCGAGGGGCATGCGGAGGCCGCCGGCATTCCCCACGTCCGCGTCCCGCTGCGCGAGCACCCGGACCGGGCCGCCTGGGACCGCGCCCTGACCGACGCCGTCGCCGCGCACGAGCCGGACCTGGTGGTCTCGGCCGGTTTCATGAAGATCCTGGGACCGGTCTTCCTGGACCGGTTCGGCGGCCGCATCGTCAACACCCATCCGGCTCTGCTGCCGGCGTTCCCGGGCGCCCACGCCGTGCCGGACGCCCTCGCCTACGGGGTGAAGGTCACCGGGTCGACCGTGCACCTGGTCGACGCGGGTATCGACACCGGCCCCATCCTGGCGCAGGAACCCGTGCCGGTCCTCGACGACGACGACGAGGCCACCCTGCACGAACGCATCAAGGTTGTGGAGCGACGACTGCTGGCCGACGTGGTCGCCGCCGTCGCCACCCGTGGAGTTGTATCCGATGGACGAAAGGCCGTGATCCCCAGTGACCGAACGTAAGGCTGTGCGACGTGCACTCGTCAGCGTCTACGACAAGACCGGTTTGGTCGAACTGGCGGCGGGCCTGCACGAGGCGGGTGTCGCGCTGGTCTCCACCGGCTCCACTGCGGCCACCATCGCCGGCGCCGGAATCCCCGTCACCAAGGTGGAGGACCTCACCGGATTCCCCGAGTGTCTCGAGGGGCGGGTCAAGACGCTGCACCCGCGGGTGCACGCCGGCATCCTCGCCGACACGCGCAAGCAGGACCACCTCGATCAGCTCGCCGAACTCGGCGTCGAGGCGTTCGAACTGGTCGTGGTGAACCTGTACCCGTTCACGCAGACCGTCGCCTCCGGTGCCACCCCCGACGAGTGCGTCGAGCAGATCGACATCGGCGGCCCGTCTATGGTGCGTGCCGCCGCGAAGAACCACCCGTCGGTCGCGGTGGTCGTCGACCCCGCCCGGTACGACGACGTGCTCGACGCCGTCAAGGGCGGCGGGTTCACCCTGCCGCAGCGTAAAGCCCTTGCCGCCCAGGCATTCCAGCACACCGCCGCCTACGACGTGGCGGTCGCGAGCTGGATGAACGCCGGCTACGCCGCCGGGGAGGCCGACGCCGCCGAGCAGTTCCCGGCGTGGGCCGGTGCGACGTGGGAACGCGCGGCTGTGCTGCGTTACGGCGAGAACCCGCACCAGGCGGCGGCGCTGTACGTGAACGAGGCCGGCGAGCCGGGCCTGGCGCGGGCCGAGCAGTTCCACGGCAAGGAGATGTCGTACAACAACTATCAGGACGCCGACGCGGCCTGGCGTGCCGCGCACGATCACGACCGGCCGTGCGTTGCGATCATCAAGCACGCCAACCCGTGTGGGATCGCGGTCGCGGAGACCGTCGCCGAGGCGCACCGCAAGGCGCACGAGTGCGATCCGGTGAGCGCGTTCGGCGGGGTGATCGCCGTCAACCGTGAAGTGAGCGTGGCGATGGCCGAGCAGGTCGCCGAGATCTTCACCGAGGTGATCATCGCCCCCGGGTACGCGGACGGCGCTGTCGAGGTGCTCAGCCGAAAGAAGAACATTCGCATTCTGCGGGCCGACTCGCCGCAGGCGGCGCAGGTCGAGCTGCGGCAGATCTCCGGCGGAATGCTGCTGCAGGAGCGCGACACCCTCGCCGCGCCGGGCGATTCGGCCGCGAACTGGGAGCTGGCCTGCGGCGAGGCCGCCGACGCCGAAACCCTCGCGGATCTCGAGTTCGCGTGGCGTGCCTGCCGGGCCGTGAAGTCCAACGCGATCCTGCTCGCCGCAGGCGGCGCCACCGTCGGTGTCGGCATGGGTCAGGTCAATCGGGTGGACTCCGCCCGGCTCGCCGTCTCCCGCGCCGGGGACCGGGTCGTCGGATCCGTCGCCGCATCCGACGCGTTCTTCCCGTTCGCGGACGGCCTGCAGGTGCTCACCGAGGCCGGTGTGCGGGCCATCGTGCAGCCGGGCGGTTCGGTGCGCGACAACGAGGTCATCGAGGCCGCTCGCGAGGCCGGCGTGACCCTGTACCTCACCGGCGCACGCCACTTCGCGCACTGAGCGACGCCGGTCGCCCGCACGCACTGAGGAGCGACGCCGGTCGCCCGCACGCGCCCGTCAGGCCGCGTGCGGGTGCCCGGTCGCCGGGCGGGTGACCATCCGCGGCGTGGCGTCGCGGGCGTCGGAGATGACCAGCCGGGCGGCGCCGCGGTCGAGCAGTTCGCGGATGAGGTCCGCTGCGGCCGCAGCCTGTTCGGTGCCGACGTGGCTCAGGTCGATCGTGATGGCGTGACCGGTGAGATCGTCGGGCAGGTCCTTGGGGACGGCGCCGGTGGCGCCGAGTCGCAGTTTCATCGTGTTCTCCTCTTACTGGACAATATCGGTATATGGGGAAAAGAAAGGGCACCCGAGGCGATGTGCCCGGGTGCCCGAGAAGGAGTCGGTCGAGTCGTCGACTCATTCCCGGGGTCGCCACTTGGCGAAGTGGAAGTGCGCGTAGGTGTGTCGGCACCAGCTGGGTACGGCAATGCGCATCGACTTCGCCGCGATGACCTTGTCGTCTCGCATCGGACCGTACCTTTCTCGTGTGTTCCTACGGGTTAACCGGACACCATACCCGAGTTACGCGAATCTGACATCTCTTGTTTTCGGCCCATCTCGGGCGGCGGGTCAGAGCTTGGCGAGCCATGCCTCGAAGCCGCGGGTGAACTCGTCCGAGAAGGGCAGGTCGGCGATGTAGTCGGCGCCGGTGGACTGCTGGTCGCCGATGTCCTTGAGTACGTGATTGGCCCGGTGCAGGCGCAGCGACGTCAGGTTCGTGTGCACGAGCGCCGAGTCGAGGGCGTCGACGTCCTCGACCCGCACCTGGATGTCCTTCGCCGAGACGCTGGTCAGTACCGGAAGCCCGCCCTCGAGCTGGGCCGCGAGCATCCGCGGATCGAGCGAGTCCTCCTCTGCGAGGGCCTTGGCATTGGCCGAGACCAGACCGGCGTTGCGCAGCGGCTCGGGCAGGGTGTCGCTGAGGGTGCCGTCGGCGCGCAGCGATTCCACGGCCTCGGCGAGGGCCAGGCGCAGTTCGTCGGCGATCTGGATCGGGAGCTGACCGGCATCGACGACCGCGTCGAGCTGGGCGTCGATCTGGGCGGTGAGCAGGTCCAGCAGACGCACGGCCAAGGGCTCGAGCAGCGCGATGCCTGCGACGGGCGCACCGGCGTCGGCGAGGGTGAGGGCGATCAGTGCGCCCTCGCTGTGTCCGACCACGTAGAGCCGCTCGGCGTCGATGCCCGGCTGCGCGGCGAGGAACCGGAGGCCGTCCGTGGCGGCGTCGATGAACGTGGAGAAACCGAGGTCGGCGACATCGGCGACCTCGTACGGGCCGAGGCCGGTGGCGCCGCTGCCGAGCTTGTCGTAGCGCAGGCTCGCGAAGCCGTTGCGCTCGAGCACGTCGGCGAGGTGCCGCAGGGTGCCGATCGGGCCGGGCAGCAGCGCACTGTCGCCGTTGCGATCGGTGGGACCGCTGCCGGCGAGAAGCAGCACGGCGGGGACGTTCCCGTCGCTCGCGGCGGGCACGCGCAGACTGCCGTGCAGGGTCACGTCGCCACTGGAGAAGGAGATGTCGGTGTCCGCCATGCCGTTGTGTCTATCAGAACCGGTTGTGTCCATCGGAACCGGTCAGCCCGTCCGCAGGCGGCTCAGCCGTCGATACCCGCGGTGGACGGCCCACGCGAAGCCCGCGAGGAGGGGCACGACGAGCAGCGGGGCGACGAGCGCGATCAGCGACGTGACGAACGACAGTAGATCGTCGAGCAGCGACAGCGCCGGGTTGCCGAGTCCCGCGGTGGTGACCGTGCTCGCCGCACGGGTGCCGGTCTGCACCGTGCTCACCGTCATCGCGGCCGGGGCGCCGACGACGATGCCGGCGAGAGCGGCCATCGCCGGGTCGAGATCGGCGAACGCCGCCCAGGCGGCCAGCGCGCCCGCGACGGGCCGCACGACGGTGGCGACGGCCGAGAGGACGTTGTCGACGAGGGGGACGAGGTCGGCGCCGATCTCGACGACGGTGGCGATCGCCAGGGCGACGAGCGCGCCCGTCGACCCGACCCACTGCATCGACTCGTTGAGCGCGATGCCGAACAGGCCGAAGTGCACTGCTGTCCCGAGCATCAGCAGCGGGAGAAACGTGCGCAGGCCGGTGGCGGCGGCCAGTCCGAGTCCCAGCAGTGCCGCGAGGAGCCAGGTGTCCATGGCGGGAGTCTAGGGATCGGGGCCGACAGCGCACCCCGGCACGGCCGGATCCGGGAAGGTCTGCCGGTCGGGGGCGGTTCCCGGGTGGGACGCCCCCGCGGCTGCAGGTGCCGAAATCACCGAACGCTCGTACCTTGGGAGGGGTGACGTCACCCACAATCAGGCCGTCCACCGTCGGCGAGCTGCGTGCCTCGGGACACGAGCACCGCTCCGTCAAGGACGAGATCCGGCAGAACCTGCTCGCCGCCCTGCGCGACGGCATCGACCCGTGGCCGGGCATCGTCGGCTTCGACGACACCGTCGTTCCGCAACTCGAGCGTGCGCTGCTCGCGGGCCACGACGTGGTGCTGCTCGGTGAACGCGGGCAGGGCAAGACCCGGTTGCTGCGTACCCTGCCCCTGCTGCTCGACGAGTGGACTCCGGTGATCGCCGGTTCCGAACTCGGCGAGCACCCTTACGACCCGATCACCCCGGCTTCGATCCGCCGCGCCGCCGAACTCGGCGACGACCTGCCCGTCGCCTGGCGGCACCGCAGCGAACGCTATGCCGAGAAGCTCGCCACTCCCGACACCTCCGTCGCCGACCTGGTCGGCGACGTCGACCCCGTCAAGGTCGCCGAGGGTCGCAGTCTCGGAGACCCCGAGACCATCCACTTCGGTCTCGTGCCGCGCGCCCACCGCGGCATCGTCGCCGTCAACGAGCTGCCCGACCTCGCCGAGCGCATCCAGGTCTCGCTCCTCAACGTCATGGAGGAGCGCGACATCCAGGTGCGCGGGTACACGCTGCGGCTCCCGCTCGACGTCCTGCTCGTCGCCAGCGCCAATCCGGAGGACTACACCAACCGCGGCCGGATCATCACCCCGCTCAAGGACCGGTTCGGCGCCGAGATCCGGACCCACTACCCGACGCAACTCGACGACGAGATCGCCGTCATCGAGCAGGAGGCTCGACTGCAGGCCCGGGTCCCGGACTTCCTGCTCGAGATCCTCGCCCGCTTCACCCGCCTGCTGCGTGAATCCACGTCGGTGGACCAGCGTTCCGGTGTGTCGGCGCGCTTCGCCGTCGCCGGCGCGGAGACCGTCGCGGCTGCGGCGATGCGTCGCGGCGCCGTGCTCGGCGAGGCCGACCCCGTCGCACGTCCCGTCGACCTCGGCACCGTCGTGGAGGTGCTGCGGGGCAAGGTCGAGTTCGAATCCGGCGAGGAGGGAAGGGAATTCGAGGTCCTCGATCATCTCCTGCGGCGGGCCACCGCGGACGCCGCCCGCACCCGGCTGGCCGGGGTGAACCTCGGCCCTCTCGTCACCGCCGTCGAGCAGGGACAGCCGGTGGTGACCGGGGAACGGATCACCGCCAAGGCGCTGCTGGACGAACTGCCCGACCTGCCCGTCCTCGACGTCGTCGCCGAGCGGCTCGGCGCGGAGGACATCGGAACGCGGGCTGCCGCCGCCGAACTGGCCCTCGAGGGCCTCTACCTCGCGCGGCGGATCGCCAAGCACGCCGACGACGACGGCGCCGCGGTGTACTCCTGATGAGCCGGGGCGCACGGTACGGGCCCTACGACGGTGGCGACCCGCTCGCTCCGCCGGTGGATCTGCGTGAGGCCCTCGCCGCTATCGGGGAGGACGTGCTGGCCGGCAGTTCGCCGCGACGTGCGCTGCGGGAACTGCTGCGTCGCGGGCACGGAACCATGCGCGGCCTGGACCGGCTTGCGGCACAAGCGAACCGACGTCGCCGGGAACTGCTGGACCGGACGAACCTCGACGGCACGCTGCGCGAGGTGCGTGAACTGCTCGACCGGGCCCTGCTCGAGGAACGCAAGGCCCTCGCCCGCGCACTCGACGACGACGCCCGGTTCGCGGAGATGCGGATCGAGGAACTGCCCGCCGCCACCGCGCAGGCGGTGCAGGAACTCGCCGACTACGACTGGCGCAGCCCCCAGGCCAGGGAGGACTACGACAAGATCCGTGACCTGCTCGGCCGGGAGATGCTCGACCAGCGGTTCGCCGGGATGAAGCAGGCCCTCGAAGGCGCAACCGACGAGGACCGCGAGCGGGTGAACCGCATGCTCGAGGATCTGAACGATCTGCTGGACAAGCATTCCCGCGGGGAGGACGCCGAGGAGGACTTCGAGCGGTTCATGGCCGACCACGGCGACTTCTTCCCGGAGAACCCCCGCAACGTGGAGGAACTGCTCGACTCGCTGGCCCAGCGGGCGGCGGCGGCGCAGCGCCTGCGCAACTCGCTCAGCCAGGAACAACGCGACGAACTCGACGCCCTCGCCCAGCAGGCGTTCGGGTCGCCGAGCCTGATGTCGCAGCTCGACCGCCTCGACTCGCACCTGCGAGCTGCCCGCCCCGGGGAGGACTGGACCGGGTCGGAGCGGTTCCGCGGGGAGCAGGGCATGGGCCTGGGCGAAGCGACGGGGGCGCTGCAGGACGTGGCCGAACTCGACGCGCTCGCCGAGCAGCTCTCCCAGCAGTACGCCGGCGCCTCCCTCGACGACATCGACCTCGACGCGCTGGCCCGTCAGCTCGGCGACGAGGCCGCGGCCGATGCGCGCACGCTCGCCCAGCTCGAGAAGGAACTGCAGCGGCAGGGGTTCTTCGACCGCGGCGCCGACGGACAGTGGCGCCTGTCGCCGAAGGCGATGCGCGAACTCGGCCGGACCGCGCTGCGTGACGTCATGGACCAGCTGTCCACCCGGGGCGGGCAACGCGAGACCCGCCGGGCGGGGGCCACCGGTGAGCCCACCGGGGCGTCGCGCCCGTGGGAGTTCGGCGACACCGAGCCGTGGGACGTCGTGCGCACCCTCACCAATGCGACCCTGCGCGCTCCCGCGCGCATCCCGGTGCGGATCGATGTCACCGACGTCGAGGTCGTCGAGACGGAACAGCGCACCCAGGCTGCGGTGGCGCTGCTGGTGGACACGTCGTTCTCGATGGTGATGGACGGCCGGTGGGTGCCGATGAAGCGCACGGCCCTGGCTCTCAACCACCTGGTCTCGACCCGGTTCCGCGGAGATGCGCTGCAGCTGATCGCGTTCGGCCGGCACGCCCGCGTCGTCACCGCCTCCGAACTCGCCGGCCTGGACGGAGTGTACGAGCAGGGCACGAACCTACACCACGCGTTGATGCTGGCCGGCCGGCACCTGCGCCGGCATTCCAATGCCCAGCCGGTGGTGCTGGTGGTCACCGACGGTGAGCCCACCGCGCATCTCGAGGCGAACGGATACGCGGCGTTCGACTATCCACCCAGCGCCCGCACACTCGGGATGACGGTCCGGGAACTCGATCATCTCGCCCGCGTCGGGGCGCACGTGACGATCTTCCGGCTCGGCGACGATCCGGGGCTGGCGCGGATCGTCGACCGGATGGCCCGCCGGGTCGGTGGACGGGTCGTCGCGCCGGACGTCGACGGCCTCGGGGCCGCTGTCGTGGGCGACTACGTGCGGCTGCGCCGCCGCTGACCCGTCCCGTGCGCGATTCCGGTAGTGGGGACTACCGAAAACGCGCACGGGGGTCTAGGGGCGCAGCGCCCGCCACGTGCTGACGGCGGCGGCCGAGAGCAGTCCCGCGGTCACCAGGAACACCGAGGCGGTGCCGGCGACGCCGGCGATCGCGCCGGCCGCCAACGGCACCGACACCTGGCCGAGACGGTTGCCGGTGAGACGCACCGCCAGCGCCGACGCCCGGTCCGCCGGTGCCACCAGTTCGACGACCCACGTCATGGTCAGCGGCTGCCCGAAACCCCAGAAGGCGCCGCAGATCGCCAGCAGTGTCCCCATCGCCCACGGGTTCGGCAGGAACGGCAGTGCCGCGACGGGCAGGGCCGTGCATGCCGTCGCCGACAGCAGCAGACGTCGCCGCGGAATCGTCCGCAGCGCCCACGGCAGGACCGCACGCGAGACGATCGACGCGACGGTGCGGGCGGTGAGCAGGGCCGACACCAGCAGCACCCCGAAGCCGAATTCCTCACCGAGCAGCGGCAGGTACGCGACGACGAGGTCGACGGACGCCAGCACGACGAGGCTGGAGAACATCGCGGGCTTCATCCCGCGCGTGCCCAGCATCGACAGCACGGACTGCGGGGGCGCGTCGCCCGGGGTGCGACCGGAGCCGGGCGGTTCGCGCAGGCCGACGACGAACGGCAGGGCCGCCGCGGCGAGGACCGTCATCACCAGCAACGCCGGGGTGGTCTCGACGGTGTCCCCGTTGCTCGCCGCAGCGATCATGCCGGCGAGCGGCACCCCGATCGCCTGGCCCACCGACACTCCCAGGGTGATGCCCGCAAAACCGCGGTCGAGTTCACCCGGCGGCGACAGGATCGACACGAACGCCTGTCCGGACACCGTCACCAGAAGCTGACCCAGACCCAGGACGGTGTTGCCGAGACCGAGGATCCACAGGTCCGGGCTGAGTGCGATGATCAGCGCACCGGCCACCGACACCACGACGCCGCCCCGGAGAATTCCGGCCGCGTGCCGGCGGTCGACGGCCCGGCCGAGCTGTACCGCCAGCACCAGCGGGACGAGAGCGAACAGGGCCGTCACCACGCCGATCACGGCCGCGTCGCCGCCGAGGGCGAGCACGCGGTAGGAGACGAGGACGCGCACCGACTGGAACGTCGCGTGCAGCAGTGCCGTCGCCGTGCACAGGAGCAGCAGCCAGTGCCGGGGGGTGCGGGACATCGCTCAGCCCTCCGTCACGATCCGGCCGGCCAGCGGTGCCTGCAGCGTCAGCTCGAGCACACCGGCGACGGCGATCATGATGCACGCCCGGTCCACCGCCTCGGGCAGGGTGCCGCCACGCAGCGCCACCGTGACGGCGGTGTCGGACTCGGTGACGGTGGCGTCGACCCCGAAACACGCGGGTGTGCCGGTTTCGAAGTGGACGGCGATGCGGTCGTCGTCCGCGCGGGTCCACGAGCGTACCGGGATCGGGTGCGGCTCGACGAGGTCGTCGCGGGCGGTGAAGACCGTCGCACCCGCCGGCGTCGGTTCCTCCGGTAGCACGGGGACGTCGGCGCCACCCCGACCGCACGCGCCCGCCAGGACGCAGCACCCGGCGAGCACCAGCAATCGCATGGTCCTCGACCCAGTCGCGCCCGTCATGCGAGAAGTGCGGCGACGACGCCGATCGCGGGGATCGAGGCGAGCGTGGTGACCAGCGCGGCGTCGCGGGCGAGCACCATGCCGCGGCCGTAGCGGCTCGCGTAGACGAAGACGTTCTGTGCGGTCGGCAACGTCGCCACCACGACGATCGCGAAGAGCTCGTGCCCGTCCAGGCCCATCAGGTACCGGGCCATGACGTAGGCGAGGACGGGCTGCACCACGATCTTGAGCACCGACGCGAGCGCGACGTCGCGGCGCGGGCTGGTGCCCTTCTCGAGCACCCGCACCCCCTGGAGCGACAGGCCGAATGCGAGCAGGGCACCCGGTACCGAGGCGCCGCCGAGGAGGTGGAACGGCTGCATCAGCGCGGCAGGCGGCGTCCAGCCGGCGACGGCGACGGCGAGCCCGGCCGCGCCCGCCAGCACGATCGGGTTCTTGAACGGGGCGGTGATCGTCTCCCGTCGTGACGCGCCGGGGCGCATCGTCGACAGGTCCAGCATGGTCAGGGCGATGGGGGAGAACAGCACGATCTGGAACAGCAGCAGGGGCGCGACGAACGAGGCGTCGCCGAGGACGAACACCGCGATCGGAATACCGAGGTTGGCCGAGTTGACGTAGGAGGCGGCGAGCGCGCCGATCGTCAGTTCCGGCAGTGGCCGGCGTAGCCACAGCTTCGCGAGGACGAGGTAGAGCGCCGCGACGGCGAACGCGGTGGCTGCGGCGACGTACAGGGTGGGGGAGAAGATCACCGACAGGTCGGAGGTGGCCAGCGAGTCGAACAGCAGCGCGGGGGTGGCGACGAAGAACACCATCCGGCTGAGCACGAACTGGGCCTCGGGTCCGAGCGTGCCCGTCCGGCCGAGCGCGAATCCGATCGCGATGATCACGAAGATGACGCTGAATCCCGCGATCACGCCCGACACCGATACAACCCTTCGAAAGCACACGATATGCAGGCGCTGCACGCCAGACCGAGAACCTTACCGGTGGTAACGGCACCGCTGCGCACCGGGCAGGCCGGTCCCGTGGTGCCGCCCGGCGGTGCGACGAGGTGAGCGGGAGTCCGGCAGGGCATTGCAGCCGGAAGTCTGCAATGCTGAAAAAATGCCGACCGACCCGATTGTTCATCTCCCGGCCAATGTCATCGCGCTCGCCCAGCATCCGCGCTATCAGCATGCGGACTGGACGATGTCGGAGCGGCTCGTACGGCGGCAGGAGCTGGTCCTGCAGCATCTCGGCGTCTGGAGCGACGACGGTTCCTGAGGTGTGCCGGCCCCGCTGGGCTCAGGGCGTCACGGTGGCGACGAACGTCATTCGGTCCCCGCGGTAGAGCGAGCGCCGCTGCTCGATCGGGGTGTCGTGCTGGTCGTAGGAGACCCGGTTGAGCAGCAGCATGGGTGTGCGGATGTCGGCGTCGAGGAGTGCCGCCTCGCGGGCGTCGGGCAGGGTGGTCTCGATGTACTCGACCGCGCGCGCGAAGGTGATGCCGCGCGCCCGGATCGCCGCATACAGCGACGACGTGGAGTCGAAGCTGTCGGCGAGTCCCGGGAAGCGCGCGGCGGGCAGGCGGGTCCGCTCCAGTCCGACGCGGACGCCGTCGGTGAGCAGGACGCGTTCGAGTTCGAGCACGGGATCGCCGACGGCGATCGCGAGTACCGCGGCGAGTTCGGGGTCGGCCGCGAGATCGGTCCAGCCGACGAGTAGGCGCCCCGCGCTGCGGCCCTCCGCGAGCGCGGCCTCGGTGTAGGAGCCGATGATCAGCGGTTGCAGGATCTTCGGTTTCGCGACGACGGTGCCCCGGCCCCGGCGTTCGATGCGGCCGTCGACGAGGAGCTCGCGCAGTGCCTGACGGACGGTCTCCCGGGCCACGTCGAACCGGGTGGCGAGTTCGCGCTCGGAGGGCACCGGGTCGCCGACGGAGAGCTCGTCGAGCAGGGCGTCGACTCGGTGCCGCACGATCTGATGCTTGGGGACCCGGGTCTCGCGGGCGGTTGCCGTCACACTCGAAGCGTACCGGATTCTGGTCTATACCAATCGTTCACCGCCCGTTCGCCTGACGTCCCTCATTGGTCTAGACCATCGGTCAGGCTCGGGGCATGCGAATCCTGATCATCGGCGGCGGCATCCTGGGAACCGCCCACGCCGACGCCGCCGTCCGCCGCGGGCACGACGTCGTTCACCTCGAACGTGAACCGGAAGCCCGCGGCGCCACCGTCCGCAACTTCGGTCTCGTGTGGGTCTCCGGGCGCACCGAGAGCGAACTGACCGCCACCCTGCGCTCCCGCGAACTGTGGGCCGACCTCGGCGCCCGCGTCCCCGGCATCGGTTTCCGGGCGAACGGGTCGATCACCCTCCTTCGCAGCGACGCCGAGGTGGCCGTCGCCCGGGAGGCGGCCGGCCGCGCCGACGCCCGCCAGCGGGGCTTCACCCTGCTCGAGCCCGAGGCGGTCCGCCGGCTCAATCCCGCCCTGCGCGGCAAGTTCGTCGCCGGCCTGCACTGCAGCACCGACGCCGCCGTCGAATCCCGTGTCGCCCTGCCCGCGATCCGGTGGCATCTGACCACTTCCGGGCGCTACAGCTTCCGCCCCGGGACCGAGGCCCGCACCGTGACCCGCACCGCCCACGGGACGGTGCAGGTGCGCGACGACCACGGCACGGTCCACGAGACCGACCTCGTGCTCGTGTGCCCCGGCGCGACCCTGTCCGGTCTCGCCCGCGAACTCGGCGGCGATCTGCCCCTGCGCCGCGTGCGCCTGCAGATGATGCAGACCGCCCCGCTGGGGGAGACGCTCACCACGTCCGTCGCCGACGGCGACAGCCTGCGGTACTACCCGGGCTTCGCCGGGGCCGCCCTGGAGGAGCTGAAGGCGCGCGAACCGCAGGCGCTCACCGCCGAGCAGCACCGCATGCAGCTGCTGTGTGTGCAGCGCCTGGACGGCGGGCTCACGCTCGGCGACACCCACGAGTACGACGAACCGTTCGCCTTCGACGTCGACGAGTCACCGTACGAGCACCTCGTCACCGTCACCGAAGAGCTGCTCGGGCACCGGCTCCCCCCGGTCGTGCGCCGCTGGGCCGGGGTCTACAGCCAGTGCCTCGATCCCACCGAACTCGTCCACCGTGCCCGGGTCGACGACGACGTCTGGATCGTCGCCGGGCCGGGCGGCCGCGGCATGACTCTCGGCCCCTACCTCGGCGAGCAGACCGCCGACCTCCTGAACCTCTGAACGAACCCTCCCGCAACGATTCCGGAGCAACCATGACTGTCATCCGCCTGGCCGTGCTCGACATGGCCGGCACCACCGTCGCCGACGGAGGCCTCGTCCTGCGCGCCTTCGACGCGGCCGCCACCAGCGTCGGACTACCCGCCGACGGACCCGAACGCGACGCCGCCCGGCGCTACGTCCTCGACACCATGGGCCAGTCGAAGATCGTCGTCTTCCGCGCCCTGTTCGGGAGCGAGGAACGGGCCCACGCCGCCAACGAAGCCTTCGAACGTGCCTACGAACGCTTCGTCGGCGCCGGCGACGTTACCGCGATCCCCGGTGCGGAGGAAGCGATCACCCGTCTCCGCGACGGCGGCATCAAGGTCGCGCTCACCACAGGATTCAGCCGCAGCACCCAGGACCGTCTGCTCGCGGCGCTCGGGTGGCAGGACCTTGCGGACCTCGCCCTGGTTCCGGCCGACGCCGGACGCGGCCGGCCCTACCCCGACATGATCCTCACGGCCCTGCTGCGGACCGGGACCGACGATGTCCGCGACGTCGCCGTCGTCGGCGACACCGCGGGTGATGTCCTCTCCGGTCGCCGCGCCGGGGCGTCCGTCGTCGCCGGAACCCGCACCGGCGCACACGACGAGGCGATCCTGCGCGACGCAGGCGCCACCCACGTCCTCGACTCCGTCGCCGACCTGCCCGATCTCCTCCTTTCCGTCTGACCCGAGACCCCGAGGATCCTCATGCACTCCCCCCTGTTCCGCCGCGCCACCGCGGCCACCGCCCTCGCTGCCGGGCTCGCCGTCACGCTGACCGCCTGCGGCGGCTCCGACCCCGACGCCGTCAACGCCCGAGGATTTCCCGAAACGCTCACCCTCGCCGCGATTCCGGCCGAGAACTCGGCCGATCTGCAGGCGAGCTACGATCCGCTCATCGCGCTGCTCGAGCAGGAGACCGGCTCGGAGGTCGAGTTCATCCAGGCCTCCGACTACGCCGGTGTGGTCGAGGGCATTATCGCCGGCAACGTCGACCTCGCATTCTTCGGTCCGTTCGCGTACGTCGTCGCCGGCGTCAACGGCGCCGACGTCACCCCGCTCGGGGCAGTCGTGCAGGAGGCCGGCGGCGAGGCCGGCTACCGGTCCTACGGTCTGACCCGCGCCGACAATGCCGACATCAACCGCATCGAGGATTTCGGGGGCAAGAGCGTCTGCTTCGTCGACCCCGGATCGACCTCCGGATTCCTCTACCCCACAGCGGGTCTCATCGAAGCGGGCGTCATCGCCTCCGGAACCGAGCAGGCCGTCGCCGCAGGGGTGGAGCCGGTGTACGCCGGTGGCCACGACGCATCCGCGCTCGCCGTCGCCGCCGGCGACTGCGACGCCGGTTTCGCGTTCGACACGATGGTCGACGAGACCATGATCGCCAGCGGCGACCTGAAGGAAGGCGAGCTGAAGAAGGTCTGGGAATCCGAGACGATCGCAGGCTCGCTGTTCGTCGCGAACAACTCCCTCGGCGCAGACACCGTCGATCGGCTCCGCACGGTCTTCGTCGACAAGGCCAACGCCGACTACATGCGCGCCCAGGGCTTCTGTGCGGGCGAGTGCCGGATCACCGACGAGCGTGCATGGGGCGTCGTTCCCGCCACCGACGCGGACTACGACGGCGTCCGCGAGGTCTGCACGCTGACCGAATCCGACAAGTGCAAGGGCTGACATGACCACCGACCATCCCGTCGCCGGTGACGACGTCGTCGTCTCCGCCCGTCGCGTCGTCAAGAAGTTCGGCGACACCGTCGCACTCGGCGGCGTCGACCTCGAGGTCCGCCGCAGCGAACTCGTCGTGCTGCTGGGCCTGTCGGGTTCCGGCAAATCGACGCTACTGCGCTGTCTCAACGGCCTGCACCCGACCACCGACGGCGCGGTCACCGTGAACGGCACCCGCGTCGATCTCGCCTCCCGCGCCGAACTGCGTGCCCTGCGGCGCGACGTCGGCTTCGTCTTCCAGCACTTCAACCTCGTCGGCCGGCTCAGCTGTCTCGAGAACGTCCTGATCGGCGGCGTCGGCCGGCTGCGCCTGCCGCGCTACGGAAAATCGACATACCCGAAGCGGATGCGCACCGAGGCGCTCGCCCACCTCGATCGGGTGGGATTGGCGGAACTCGCCGACCGTCGCGCCGATACGCTCTCCGGCGGTCAGCAGCAGCGAGTCGCGATCGCCCGCACCCTCATGCAGCAGCCCACGGTGCTGCTCGCCGACGAACCCGTCGCCTCCCTGGATCCGGAGAACGCCGGTGTCGTCATGGATCTGCTCTTCCGGGTCTGCATGGAGGACAAGCTCACCGTGCTGTGCACGCTGCACCAGGTCGATCTCGCCCTCGGCTGGGCGCACCGCGTGATCGGCCTGCGCGGTGGCGAGAAGGTGCTCGATCGCCCGGCCGTGGGACTTTCCCGCGAGGACGCCATGGAGATCTATCGGCGAGTCGACCCAGCCGACGCGACGATCGCAACGGCCGCGACATCATGACCGTGCTCGAAGCGCCACCGGCGCCGACCCGGCCCGCCCCGGCGTCGGAGTCGGTGGCGCGTCGCCGGATACTGCTGAGCTGCTCGGCTGCCGCCCTACTCCTGACGCTGGTGTCCGCCTGGTACATCGACTTCGCCCCGGCCACCCTCGTCGACGGTGTCGATGCGGTCGCCGATCTGCTCGAGCGGATGCTGCCGCCCACGGTCGACGACCCCGGCCGCATCTGGACACTCGCGCTCGACACGCTGCTGATGGCGGTGCTGGGTACCGTCCTCGCGGCGGTGGCGTCGGTGCCGCTGGCCTTCCTTGCGGCGCGCAACACCAGCCCGCATCCCGTGGTGTACACGGTCTCCCGCGGCGTCATCACGTTCTGCCGGGCCGTGCCCGACCTGCTGTTCGCGGTGCTGCTGGTGCGTGCTCTCGGCATCGGCGTGCTGCCGGGGGTGCTCGCCCTGGCGCTGCACTCGATCGGCATGCTCGGCAAGCTGTTCGCCGACGCGATCGAGCAGACCGACCCCGGACCTCGAGAAGCGGTGCGCGCCACCGGTGTCGGATACGTCCGGGAGATGATCAACGCTGTCGTACCGCAGGTGGTGCCTGCGTGGACCGGCACGTTCGTCTACCGCATCGACATCAACCTGCGTACCTCCGTCGTCCTCGGTTTCGTCGGCGCCGGCGGCATCGGCTTCGCGCTGCAGGACGCTCTGCGCGGCCTGGTGTACCCCCGGGCGCTGGGCATCGTCTGTGTGATTCTGGTGATCATCGCCGCGATGGAGGTCGTCGCGATCGTCGTCCGGCGTGCCCTGCTCGCCCCGGCACGTCCCGATCCCCGGCGCGAGCGCGCATCCCGGCTCCTCTTCTCCGGAATCGTGCTCGGGGCGAGCCTCGGCGCCCTGATCGTCCTGCGCATCGATCCACGCACACTGTTCACGTGGCCCGCAGCGGCGTTCGACGTGTTCGGTCGGTTGCTGCCACCGGACTTCGGTGCGGTGGGGGACGCGCTCGTCGATGCGGTGCTGCAGACCCTCGCGATCGGTGTCGTCGCCACGGCCGTCGGTGCAGTACTGTCGCTACCGTTCGGAATCCTGTCCGCGCGCAACGTCTCTCCGACTCCGGCACTCTACTGGTTCGCCCGCACGGTGATTCTCGTCGTCCGCGCCGTACCCGAACTCGTCCTCGCGGTGATCTTCGTGGCGGCCATCGGGCTCGGTCCGGTAGCAGGGGCGTGCGCACTCGCACTCGGCTCGATCGGATTCCTCGGCAAACTCGTGGCGGACGCGGTCGAGGAGATCGATCCCGGACCGATCGAAGCCGTGCGTGCGACCGGGGGCGGATGGTGGAAATCGTTGCTGTCCGCGGTGATTCCGCAAGCGATTCCGTCGATCATCGGCTCGGGTCTGTACCTGCTCGACGTCAACATCCGCACCTCGACGATCCTCGGCATCGTCGGTGCCGGCGGCGTCGGCTTCCTGCTGTTCGAGGCGATCCGCACGCTGAACTTCGAATTCGCCGGTGCGATCGTGCTCATCGTGTTCGCCGTCGTCTTCGTGATCGAAAGGGTGTCGGGATGGATTCGGTCGCTGGTGGTCTGACCCGCGCAGCCGTGTGGACGGGCGCCGGCGTCGACATGCGCGACGTCGCCGTCCCGCGTCTCGGTGCCCGCGAACTGCTGGTACGGGTCCGGCTCGCGACTGTGTGCGGCAGCGACCTGCACACCGTCACCGGACGGCGACCCGGGCCGCGGCCGTCGGTGCTGGGCCACGAAGCCGTCGGCGACGTCGTCGCCGCCGGCCCCGGTGCGGGGCCCGTCGTCGGCGCGCGGATCGTGTGGACCGTCACGGCCTCGTGCGGTGCGTGCGACAGGTGTGAGTCCGGACGGAGCGCCAAGTGCCGGTCCCTCCGCAAGGTGGGGCACGAACCATTCGACGGCGCATGGGCGTTGTCCGGCGCCTACGCCCGCTACATCGTGCTGCCGGCCGGGGTGGGCGTGGTCCGGGTGCCGGACCCGATGCCGGACGTCGTCGCGGCCCCGGCGGCATGTGCGACGGCGACGGCGGTCGCCGCCGTCGAGGCGGCCGGTGACGTCGCCGGCCGGCGGGTCCTGGTGTGCGGCGCGGGCATGCTCGGGGTCACGGCGATCGCGTTGTGCGCGGAGGCCGGTGCCGACGTGCGCGTCGCCGACCCGGATGCGGAGCGGATCGCGGTGGCCGAGCGGTTCGGGGGCGTCGGCGACGAGGGCGGCCCGGTCGACGTCGCGCTCGACTTCTCGGGATCCGCCGCCGCGGTAGGGGAGTGCCTGCACCGGCTCGACGTCGGGGGTCGTCTCGTCCTGGCCGGCTCCGTGATGCCGGGCCCTTCGGTGTCCCTCGACCCCGAAGCCGTCGTGCGGGGCTGGCTCACCGTCACCGGAGTCCACAACTACGAGCCCGCCCACCTGCACCGGGCGGTCGAGTTCCTGGCCCGCACGGCCGGCACCTACCCGTGGGACGAACTCGTCGCCGAACCGGTCCGCCTGGACGATCTCGCGAAGGCCCTGCGCCGGCCCGATGCTCCCGCCCTGCGCACGTCCGTCGCTCCGTGAGTGCGCACTTCTCGTGACGACACGCCGGGCGCCGGCGCGAGAAGTGCGCACTCGACGGTCAGACCGGAGCGCCTGCCGATCGAAGTTGCGCCCGCACGCGTTCCACGATCGACGCGGAGCGCAGGCGAAGCTGCTCGGAGTTGACGCGGACGACGGACCAGCCCAGCGCCGCGAAGGCCTCGTACCGTTCGATGTCCTTGGTGCGCTGGCGCTCGTCCGTCCAGTGATGGATGCCGTCGTACTCGACGACAGTGCGCCATTGCTTCCAGCCCAGGTCGGCCCAGCCCAGAATGCGTCCGTCCATCCCTACGACCGGGACCTGGGTGCTGGGGCGGGGGAGGCCGCCGCGCACGAGAAGCAGCCGCACTCGCGTCTCCGGGAGCGACTCGGCTCCGGGGTCCACCAGCTCCAGTGCCTGCCGCAACCGCCGAACGCTGCGCTCGCCGCTGTGCCGATCGGCCAGTTCCGCGATTCGCGCAGGATCCGAGCGGGTGGCACGGCACAGGGCGTCGAGCTGTTCGACAGCGGTATCCAGGACGAGGCGACGGCCGAGGTCGAACGCGGTGCGGGCCGGTGACGTCACGCGCATGTCTGCCAACTCGCACACTTCGTCGTCCGGGATCGTCCCGGCGTGCACGACGATCCCTGCGGTGCCCCGGCGGCTACCGCTCCGGATCAGTTCGGCGGGCGCGGTCGCATCGATCCACCGGCTGCCGAGGAGGGCCGCCGCCGAGTAGCCGGCCAGCACTCCGTCGCCCCCCGCCCAGAGCCATGCTGCCCGCGCACGGCCGCACGGTGTGACGGGCGCGTTCCTGTGGATGTACACATTCCGATGGATGCGCCGGAATCGCCGGAGCTGATGCGATGTCAGAAGGCCCGCCTGTACGGCCTGCGTCCCCAGGAACGGCTCGTCGAATTCCCCCATGATCGCCGAGGATGCCCGGTGGCCGTACGGGAGGGAACCGAGGCCACGGCGACCTGTGGACAACTCGCGTGAGTGTGCACATCTCGGGACGACACGCCGGGCAGTGGCACGAGAACTGCGCACT
>NZ_JAUIZP010000020.1:0-50159 GCF_041414735.1 Rhodococcus sp. GXMU-t2271 | reverse complement strand
CGTGACCGGCCTGACCCCGCAGCAGCAGCGGCAGGTGGCCACCGCGGTGAAGAACGCCCGCGAGATGGCCCTGCTGCCCTTCACCACCACCAGCAAGTAGAGCTCCACTCGCGGCGAGGGCCGCGCGGGCACGTGCCCGCGCGGCCCTCGCCGCGAGTGGAGCTCTACTTGCTGGTGGTGGTGAAGGGCAGCAGGGCCATCTCGCGGGCGTTCTTCACCGCGGTGGCCACCTGCCGCTGCTGCTGCGGGGTCAGGCCGGTCACGCGACGGCTGCGGATCTTGCCGCGATCGGAGATGAACGTGCGGAGCAGGTTCACGTCCTTGTAGTCGACGTACTCGATCTTCGCCGCGAACAGCGGGTTCTTCTTGGGCTTGCGGCCCTCCACGGCACGCGACTTCTTCGACGGGCCCCTCTTGACTGCCATGACTCGCTCCTCACCAGCTCGACTTGTGGACGCCGGGCAGCTCGCCGCGGTGCGCGAGTTCCCTCACGCGCACGCGTGAGAGCCCGAACTTCCGCAGGTGGCCGCGCGGACGTCCATCCGCAGCGTCTCGATTGCGCAATCGTACCGGACTGGCGTCGCGCGGCAGACGCTGCAGGGCCGTCTGTGCGGCGAGGCGCTGCGCGGCGGTGCTCGACGGGCGCCGCACGATCTCCTTCAGTTCCGCGCGACGTTCCGCGTAGCGGGCGACGACGAGCGCCCGCTGTTCGTTGCGCGCGATCTTCGACTTCTTGGCCATGGCCTACTTCTCCTCGCGGAAGTCGATGTGGCGGCGCAGCACGGGATCGTACTTGCGCAGGACGAGCCGGTCGGGATCGTTGCGCCGGTTCTTGCGGGTGACGTACGTGTAGCCGGTGCCGCCGGTGGAGCGGAGCTTGACGATGGGGCGGATCTCGTTGCGGGCCACTACAGCTTCTCTCCTCGGGCGCGGAGCCGGGCGACGACGGCTTCGATGCCGTCGCGGTCGACGGTCTTGATGCCCTTCGCGGAGAGCGTCAGGGTGACGCGGCGTCCCTCGGAGGGCAGGTAGTAGGTCTTGCGCTGGATGTTCGGGTCCCAGCGCCGGTTGGTGCGGACGTGGGAGTGGGAGACGGATTTCCCGAAGCCGGGCTTGCGTCCGGTCACCTGGCAGTGCGCCGACACGGCGGGCTCCCTTCTGTCGGCGCCCTCAGGGCGTAACGACAATCGTTTTCGACAAATGGCCCATGCGACTGTACGCTCTCTTCGAGCTAATGACAATCGTTACCGAAAGGGGTTCCGGTGGACACCAGAACGCCGCTGATCGTCGTCGCCGGCCGGCGCGGACCCACCGAACGGACCGCGCGGGCCCTGCTGCGTCCGGGGACCGTCGTGGTGCACCACGACCTCGACCACGTTGGTGAGGGCGTCGTGCGCCGCACCCTCACCACCGAGCACGATCACCGCCTCGACGTGCTCGAACTCGCCCACGGCTGCGTCTCCTGCACCCTCCGCGAGGATCTGCTCCCGCTGCTGCGGCGCCTGCATGCCCGCAGCAACGTCGATCGCATCGTCCTGCTGCTCGACCCCCGGCTCGAGCCCGAGGCCCTGTGCTGGGCCGTCGAGCACGTCGTCGTCTCCGGCGTCGTCGGGCAGCTCGACGGACCCGCCGCCCACGACGTGCGGATCGAGGCCACCGTCACCTGCATCGACGCTGCCACCTGGCTCGCCGACGCCACCGGCGACGAGGAACTCGACGACGACCGCACCGTCGCCCAGGTCGTCGTGGGCCAGGTCGAATTCGCCGACGCTCTCGTCGTCCGGCCCGGCGCCGACGGCTGGCACCAGGCGAAGCTGCATGCGGTGCTCGCGCGGCTCGCGCCCGATGCCCCCGTCGCGTGGGGCGAGGACGTCGATGTCGAACACCTACTCCGGCAGATACCCGCCGGGGCGCGGCGCGGGGTGGTCTCCGACGCCCACTCGCCGCTGCTGCGCGGCGAGCCACCGCTCGGCGAGGACTGCGGCGTCCGGCTGCTCGAGTTCGGTGCCCGCCGACCCTTCCATCCGCAGCGCCTGCACGAGGCGATCGACGTCCTCCTCGACGGCGTGGTCCGGGCCCGCGGCCGGGCCTGGGTCGCGACGCAGCCCGACACCGCGCTGCTGATCGAGTCCGCCGGGGAGGGGCTGCGCGTCGCCCACGCCGGACCGTGGCTCGTCGCGATGACTCCCGAGCAGCAGCAACGAGTCTCCGGCGAACGGCGCGCCATGGCGGCGCTGCGCTGGGACGACACCTACGGAGACCGCGACACCTCGATGGTGATTCTCACCCACGACGCCGACCCCGACGAGATTCGTCGCGTCCTGGAGTGGGCGCTGCTCACCGACGAGGAGTTCGCCGACCCGGCGGCCTGGCCGACGTGGGACGACCCGTTCGGCGACTACCACGAAGACCCGTGCGACGACCTCCCGGCGCCGACCGCCGACGCCGCACCGACAGAAGGAGAAGGACGAGCATGAAGCCCGGCATCCACCCCGACTACCACCCCGTGGTGTTCCAGGACGCGAACACCGGATCGGCGTTCCTCACCCGCTCCACCGTCACCGCCGACCGCACGGTCGAATGGTCCGACGGCAACACCTACCCGCTGATCGTCGTCGACGTCACCAGCGAGTCCCATCCCTTCTGGACGGGAACTGCCCGCGTGCTCGACGCGGCCGGCCGCGTCGAGAAGTTCGAACGCAAGTACGGCACGCGCCGTCGCCGCTGACCGACCCCCCGAGGAGAACCACCATGGCAGTACCGAAGCGCCGGATGTCCCGGTCCAACACCCGCAGCCGCCGCTCGCAGTGGAACGCGCAGGTCCCGGCCCTGGTGCCGGTCACCGTCGCCGGTGTCACCCACCACGTTCCGCGACGCCTCGTCAAGTCCGTGCAGCTCGGGGTGATCGACCCGAACGACGTGTGACGCCCGGCGAGGGAACCGCAGCGCCCTGCGGTTCCCTCGCCGGACACGCCGTCGTCCTCTCAGACACCTCTCAGCGGTCGGGTCCACACTGGAAGCCATGCGCATTCTGGTGGTCGACGACGACCGGGCGGTGCGGGAGTCCCTGCGCCGATCACTGAGCTTCAACGGATACAGCGTCGAGCTCGCGACGGACGGGCAGGACGCCCTCGAACAGGTCGCGGCCGAACGGCCCGACGCGATGGTCCTCGACGTGATGATGCCGCGGGTCGACGGCCTCGAGGTGTGCCGACGATTGCGCAGCACCGGCGACGACCTCCCGATCCTCGTACTCACCGCCCGGGATTCCGTCTCCGAACGCGTAGCCGGCCTGGACGCCGGCGCCGACGACTACCTGCCCAAGCCGTTCGCGCTCGAGGAGCTGCTCGCCCGGCTGCGCGCGCTGCTCCGCCGCGCCTCACCCGACCCGACCGAGTCGGAGGAGACGCTGCGCTTCGCGGACCTGACCCTGAACCCCTCCACCCGTGAGGTCACTCGCGGTGCCCGGTCGATCAGTCTCACCCGCACCGAGTTCGCTCTCATGGAAATGCTCATGGCGAACCCCCGCCGCGTCCTGAGCCGCAGCCGAATCCTCGAGGAGGTGTGGGGCTACGACTTTCCCACCTCGGGCAATGCCCTCGAGGTCTACGTCGGGTACCTGCGCCGCAAGACCGAGGCCGAGGGTGAGCCGCGCCTGATCCACACGGTCCGCGGCGTCGGCTACGTCCTGCGGGAAACCCCGCCGTGACCCGGCGCGAAGGCGCCGACTCGGATGCCGGGCGCCCGATGCGGCCCCCGCTGCTGCTGACCCGGTCGGTGCCGCTGCGCCGTCGTGTCACGCTGCTGGCGGCCGGCGCGGTGGCGATCGCCGTCGCAGTGACCTCCATCGCGGCGTACGCGGTGGTCGCGCGCGCTCTCTACTCCGACGTCGACAAGCAGTTGCGGGCGCGCGCCGCCGCACTCGTCGAGAGCAGCACCCTGATCACCTACGACCCCCGCTACATCGGTGGCGCCCAGCTCTACAGTTCCGATATCAGCGTGGCGCTCGTCTATCCCGACCTGGGTCAGTACGTGCCGCCCGGATCCTCCGTCCCGATCGGCAACGCCGAACTCGCCGTCGCCAAGGGCGAACGGGAGTCGTCGCTGCGCACCGTCGGGCATCAGCGGGTGCTCGCGCAGCGCATCCCGGACGGCAGCACCATCGTCATCGCGCAGCGACTGCAGCCCACCGCGGACATCCTGAAACGGCTCGCGAGCGTGCTGTTCGTCGTCGGCGGGTGCGGAGTGGTGCTCGCCGCGGCCGCCGGTGCGACGGTCGGGCGCACCGGCCTGCGCCCCGTCGCGCGTCTCACCGCGGCGGCCGAGCGGGTCGCCCGCACCGACGACCTGCGGCCGATCCGCGTGACCGGGCACGACGAGCTGGCCCGCCTCACCGAGAGCTTCAACACGATGCTGCGCGCGCTCGCCGAGTCGCGCGAGCGGCAGAGCCGGCTCGTCGCCGACGCCGGCCACGAGCTACGCACCCCGCTGACGTCGCTGCGCACGAACATGGAGCTGCTTATCGCGGCGAGCCGGCCCGACGCGCCGAACCTGCCCGAGGAGGACATGGCGGAACTGCGCGCCGACGTGGTGGCGCAGATCGAGGAGCTGTCCACCCTCGTAGGGGACCTGGTCGACCTCGCCCGCGAGGACGCACCCGAGACGGTGTTCGAGCCCGTCGACATCTCCGAGGTCGTCGAGCGCAGCCTCGAACGTGCCCGGCGCCGCCGCTCCGACATCGACTTCACGGCTCACACGGAACCGTGGTTCGTCTACGGCGACCAGGCCGCGCTCTCGCGGGCGGTGCTCAACGTCCTCGACAACGCCGCCAAGTGGAGTCCCGCCGACGCCGAGGTGCTGGTGTCGATGCACCAGCTCGGGCCCGGCCTGATGGAACTGACCGTCGACGACGCCGGGCCCGGAATCCCCGAAGAGGACCGCGAGCTGGTGTTCGAGCGGTTCTACCGTTCGACCGCGTCGCGATCGATGCCCGGATCCGGCCTGGGCCTCGCGATCGTGCGGCAGGTGGTGATGAAGCACGGCGGCACCATCGCGGTCGACGCCTCGTCGCGCGGGGGTGCCCTCGTCCGGATCGTGCTGCCCGGCGCGCCGCACCTCGAACACCCGGCGGATTGACAGGAAAATCGGCGCCGGGTCTAAGCGGACTCTCAGCCGCCGCGGGCATGCTGGAAGCCGACGAGCCACCGACCCGGCGGCCGTGTACACGAAAGCGATGAGATGAGCGAGGACCCCACCCAGGGTGGCGGCCACCGAGAGCCCCACCAGCCGACACCACCCCAGCCGAATCCCTACCAGGCTCCCGCCGGTCCCGGATACGGATACACCGCGCCGTTCGGCGCCCCGAGCCAGCCCGCGCCGAGGCCCCAGGGCTCGCCGCGGTCCGCGCGGGGCCTGCTCGCCCTCGGCGCCGTCGCGCTGGCACTGGTCAGCGGCGGCATCGGCGGTGCGGTCGGCGCGTGGACCACGCAACAGTCGACCGGCGGCGCGTCCGTCACCAATGCTCTCGACGCGCCGAGGCAGTCCACGACGACGGTCGCCGCCGCGCCCGCGGGCTCGGTGCAGGCCGTCGCGCAGAAGGTCGTGCCGAGCGTCGTGCGCATCGAGGTGGTCGGCCGCGCGGCACAGGGCGAGGGCTCGGGGGTGATCCTGTCCTCCGACGGCCTGATCCTCACCAACAACCACGTCGTCGCCGGCGGCGGCGCCGACGCGCAGCTCACCGCATACTTCTCCGACGGAAGTTCCGCCCCGGCCACCGTCGTGGGGACCGATCCGATCTCCGACATCGCCGTGATCCGGGCCGAGGGCCGCACCGACCTCACGCCGATCGAGCTCGGCGATTCCGCCGCCGTGCAGGTGGGCCAGCAGGTCGTCGCGGTCGGCTCACCGCTCGGGCTCGAGAGCACGGTGACCACCGGGATCGTCTCGGCCCTCGACCGGCCGGTGTCGACCAGCGGGGAGACCGGGAATCAGAACACCGTCATCGACGCGCTGCAGACCGACGCCGCGATCAACCCCGGCAACTCCGGTGGCGCGCTCGTGGACATGGACGGCCGGTTGATCGGCGTCAACACGGCCATCGCCACCGCCGGTGGACAGTCCGGATCCATCGGTCTCGGCTTCGCCATCCCGGTCGATCAGGCCCGTCGCATCGCCGACCAGCTCGTCGACACCGGGAAGGCCACCCACGCCATCATCGGCGTGCAGGTGCCGTCGCAGAGCGACGTGCGTGGCGCGCGCGTCATGGAGGTCACCGCGGGCGGCCCGGCGGAACGGGCCGGAATTCCGAGCGGCGTGATCATCACCAAGGTCGACGACCGGCTCGTCACGGACGGGGACTCCCTGATCGCGGCCGTGCGCTCGTACGCGCCCGGCGATACCGTGCGCATCACCTACACCGACGCCCAGGGTGGCGGCGAGAAGACCGTCGAGGTGCAGCTCGCGGAGGCGGAGGCGGGTGGCCGATGAGAGCAGAATCGACCGCCGGGTTCATTCTCGGACATACAGCTCGTTCGACGGACAGGGGAACTACGGTGGGCATCATGGAATTCGAAACCCCCAGGACCGGACGAGCCCTCGTGGTGATCGTGGACGACCGGGTAGCGCACGGCGACAACCCGGACTCCGCCGGACCGTTGGTGACCGAACTGCTCGCAGAGGCGGGGTTCGCCGTC
Organism: Rhodococcus sp. GXMU-t2271; assembly: GCF_041414735.1. Classification (NCBI taxonomy): domain Bacteria; kingdom Bacillati; phylum Actinomycetota; class Actinomycetes; order Mycobacteriales; family Nocardiaceae; genus Rhodococcus; species Rhodococcus sp. GXMU-t2271. The sequence continues at coordinate 43,467 of NZ_JAUIZP010000020.1, read as the reverse complement.
GACGGTGTCGTCACCGTGTCGGCCGACGAGGTGGAGATCCGCAACGCCCTCAACACCGCCGTCATCGGCGGCGTGGACCTGGTGATCTCCGTCGGTGGGACCGGGGTGTCGCCGCGCGACGTGACGCCGGACGCCACGTCCGACGTGCTCGACCGGGAGCTCCAGGGGATCGGCGAGGCGTTGCGCTCGTCCGGTTTCTCCGCCGGCGCGATGGATGCCGGGCTGTCCCGTGGTCTGGTCGGCCTGTCCGGGTCCACGTTGGTCGCCAATCTGGCTTCGTCGCGCGCCGCCATCCGTGACGGCATGGCCACGCTGCTGCCGCTCGCCTCGCACGTGATCGAGGAACTGTCGCGAGTGGAGGGATAGCCATCACCGGTACGAACGAGAACGCGGCCGGTGCGTCGCCGGACGACGCACCGCAGCGCGACGACGTGAGCCGGGCCCGGATCGACCGGGCCCGGCTCCGCCGCGTCTTCGGTGACGTGCTTCCCGAGACGACTCGCGACGAGCGTTCGCCGGGCGACGAGTCGTCCGACTCGGACGAATGGCTGCGTCGGCAGGTCCCGCCTCACCATGGTGGCAGCGTGTGATCTACCCCACTTCCAGTTGTTTCTCCAGGGGCGGCCGTTCATTTTGCGGCCGACCGTTCGAAATCTCTTCGTAACCCTTCCACTCGGCGTTTCGCCTTGATCATCTCCGCCGATTCCGGTGAGGTCGATCACCGTCGCACCCGGCGAATGCACCGCCTCACACCCGGTTTGCGGGGGTCACCTGTGGGTATGCACGAATGCAGATAAGCCGAGCCTAAGATTTGACATCGCGCGGTCTCTGTGTGCCGCGGCAAGTGCCTGTCACCGGTTGTTTCACTGAGCCGAAACATTTCCGTCGGAGGGCGACTCCGGGCGCCGACGTAGCCGTTGCTGGGGTTCGAGGTCACGGTCTAGTCTCTGTCGTGGTTCGCTGAGGTCAAGATCAACGGCACAAGTCGAGGTCTTCATCACGAATCGGAAACGCAACCGTGCGGATGACGCACACGTCGCACCGGCGGGTGGGCGCCCGCCGGTGTTCATGGTGTGGCATGCCTCGCGGGCGACAAGGCAGTTGTCGGACGCGTGTGCGTGACCCGGCACGCAGAGAATGGATGAGGCATTCATGAAGATGCAGACGCGACGCGGTGTGAAGGCCGCCCGCAACGTCACGGTGGCCGCGGCCGCCGTGTTCGGCCTGGTTCTGGGATCGACCGGGACCGCCGGCGCTGTGGTCGACGACCAGAACCGGATCGTGTCAGACGGTCACGAGGTCATCGTGACCCAGGAGGACACCTTCATCCAGGGTGTTCCCCCGATCGGCGGCAGCCCGCTCAGCCGTGAGTGGTTCCACAACGGCCGCGGCATCGCCAACATCGTCGGCCCCGACGCCGCGGACTTCGAGGGCTCGACCTTCCAGTTCGGCTACCAGTTCGCGTGGTCGGGCAGCCTGGACGGCTCGATCGGCATCGCGTGGGCGAGCCCGGAGCTCGAAGCGGAGTTCGCAACGACCCAGGTGCAGGAGCCGATCCTCGACGAAGAGGGCGAGCCCGTGTTCCAGTACGACGAGAACGGTGATCCGATTCTCGACGCCGACGGTGAGCCGGTCCCGGCCTACCGGGTTGTCGACGCAATCGATAACACCAACACCGTCTCGAGCATCCTGCCGCAGTTCACTGCGGGTATCGAGCTCACCCCGGCTCCGGGCATCGAGGAACTCGTGGTCGCCGACGGCGAGTTCGACGGTGATTTCAAGTCCGTGCAGTTCGCCAACGTCCACGGCGCCGCGACCGGGGTCCTCGGCGCGGTCTCGGTCCGCCCCTTCGTCCGTGTGATCACCGCGAACGGCGACAACGTCACCACCTACGGCAAGGTCTGGACGATCTAGTCCTGCTCCGCCCCACCCCGCAGTAATCCCCACCAAGAAATACGGAGAAATCATGGGAATCAAGTCGCGTGGCTTCAAGGCCGCACGTAACGCCGCGGTGTCCGGTGCCGCCGTCCTGGGCCTGGTCCTCGGTGCGACCGGCTCCGCGCAGGCTGCGGTCGACGATCAGAACCGGATCGTCTCGGACGGCCTCGAGGTCGTCGTGACCCAGGAGGACACCTTCATCCACGGCGTGCCGGCCCTGGGTGGCAGCCCCTTCAACCGCGAGTGGTTCCACAACGGCCGCGGCACCGCGAACCTGATCGGTGAGGATGCTGCCGACGCCGAGGGCACCACGTTCCAGTTCGGCTACCAGTTCGCGTGGGCCGGCAGCATCGACGGCGCCATCGGCGTCACCTACTCCACTCCGCAGCTGGAGCTCGAGCTCTCGGCTGCGGACGGTGCCACCGCCACCGTGACCGACATCCTCCCGCAGGCCTACGCCGAGCTCGAGCTGACCCCGGCTCCGGGCATCGAGGAGCTCGTCGTCGCCGAGGGCGAGTTCGACGGTGATTTCAAGACCGTCCAGTTCTCCAACGTCCACGGCACCGCCTCCGGCGTCATCGGCGCCGTCCAGGTCCGTCCGTTCGTCCGCGCCATCACCGCGAACGGCGACAACGTGACCACCTACGGCAAGCCCTGGACCGTCTGACACGACGTTCCGGCCGCAGGCTGAAACAGGTTGGGCCCGCTCGGAATTCCGAGCGGGCCCAACCTCTTTCGTTGTCCGGCGCAGTGCGTGCCTATCGCTCCTGCTCTTCGAGGCTCGGCTTGGCGTGCGCACCGCTCTGACCGCTCTGCGCCTCGAGGATGTCGCGGATCTGGATGAGCAGGTCCTCGGCACTCGCCTTGGTGTCGTCCTTCTCGGTGGCGAACCGCTTCTTGGCGGCGTTCGCCGGGACGATCAGCACGAAGTAGACGACGGCCGCAATGATGATGAAGTTGATGATCGCCGACACCACGGCGCCGAAGTTGAGGAACGTCTCGGGGTTGTCGGGCAGGACCTGGACGCCCCAGCCCATCTCGTTGTCCCCACCGATCGCCGCGATGAGCGGTTCGATGATGTAGCTGGTGAAGGCGGTGACGATGGCCGTGAACGCGGTGCCGACGACGACCGCGACGGCGAGGTCGAGTACGTTTCCGCGGAGCAGGAAATCCTTGAAGCCCTTCAGCATGGTGCGTCTCCTAGGCAGGTGTTGTCGTCGTGCTCGCAGTCGCACCATAAACCAGCCGGTATGATGTTCAACCCGAAATGCGGGGACGTCGTCCGGCTCAGTGCAAGGTCACCGTCAGTGCGCTGACGAGGGAGGCCGCTGCCACGGCTGTGGCGGGCTCGGGCGGCAGCGCGAGCAGCACCACCTTCTCTCCGCGAGTGTTCGCCTCCTCCGTTCCCTGAGCCAGCACGACCGTCGCCCCCGTGGCCAGCACCCGCACTTCCGGTGCCGACGGAGCAGAGGCGTCGGCGACGGTGAGGACGTCGACGAGGTCGCCCTCGCGGAGCAGATCCCCGACGCCGGGGTCGGCCAATCGGACGGGCACGACCCGAGTCGCACTGTCGCCGGTCGTGGCCGCCGCGAGCCGCGGCCCGAGCATCCGCACCCCGACGAGGACTTCGCCGGAGGGCACCGGGCCGGCCAGGGTGTGGCCGAGGGCCTCGGCGGGGTCGGTGAGGGCCCCGGACGGGAGTTGGGAGGCGTCGCGTTCGATGACGATGACGTCGTCGACGGTGAGGGTCTGTCCGGGCCGCAGGTCGCGGGCGGCGACGACCGTGCGGGTCCGGTCGTCCGACGCTCCGCCGGTGACGGCGGAGACCGCCGCGACACCGACGAGGCCGGCCGCGATCGCGCGGCGCACGGTGACGGAGCGCGCCCAGCCGGGCCGCGTCAGCGCCGTGAGCCGGTCGGCCAGGGTGGGGTCGAGCGGATTGCGCAGGGGCGGGAACGAGAACGGGCCGGCGGGCATGGCCCGAACCCTAGGGGTCGGGTCGTACCCGCCGGCCCGTCGAAGCGCCGATCAGGGGCGGAGTGTGGATGAATCGTCCGCTTGTGGATGAACGGTGTCAGCTCGCGGCTGCGGCCGGTGCCGAGGTGCTCGACGACGCGCTGCTCGACGACGCGCTCGAGGACGACGTGCTCGACGATGCGGCCGGCGACGAGTCGGACTTGGCCGGCTCGCTGGCGGTGCTGCCTCCGCTGCGGGAATCGGTGCGGTAGAAACCACTGCCCTTGAAGACGATGCCGACCGAATTGAACAGCTTGCGCAGCTTGCCCGAGCACTCGTTGCATTCCGTCAGGGCGTCGTCGGTGAACGACTGCACGATGTCGAATCGGTTGTCGCAGGACGTACAGGCATAGGAGTAAGTGGGCACCGGTGGATCCTCCGCGAGTTGGTTGGCGACCGCAGCGTTAGCACTCTACAGCCGACAGTGCCAACATCGCTACCTGGGCTCCCTATTCCCCGACCCGGTCGACCCGTTCAGCGGCACCAGGCCGCGGCCGGGCGTCAGGGCCCAGCCCATCCGGATGTCGTGGGGATCCTCCGGCAGTTCGGGTACGAGTTCCTCGTCCCGGACCACTGCCACGAGGACGGCGTCGCCGGCCGCGAGATGCAACGTCCGGTCGTAGAAGCCGGCCCCGCGACCGAGCCGCACGCCGCGTTCGTCCACAGCGAGCGCCGGCACCAGCACGGTGTGCGCGCGGCGCACCTCCTCCGGACCCAGGGCCGGTCCGGTGGGCTCCAGCAGGCCGTACCCGGCGGGGGCGAGTGCGCCGGCTCCGGTGTACTGCGCCCAGTCCAGGGTGCTGTCCGCACGGGTGAGCGGCAGCAGCACCCGGTTTCCGGCCTCGCAGAGAGCATCGAGCAGGGACAGCGCGCCGGGCTCGGACCCGACCGGGACGTAGGCGCACACCGTCGCCCGGGCGGGGGCCAGGGACCGTGCCGCCGCGGCGAGGGCGGCGTCCTCACCGCGGCGCTCCTCGTCGTCACGGGCCCGTCGCGCGGCAACGATTCGGGCCCGCCATTGTGGCTTGGAGAGTGCGCTCATATCCGTCACCTTAGGATCTGACCTATCTACCGGGTGGTAGCCGAAAGTTAGGGTGGGATCTATGACGAACAATGCGACCGGTGCAGCGGGCCATTTCCGCACGGCAGTGGTTCCCGCGGCGGGCCTCGGTACGCGCTTTCTGCCGGCGACCAAAACCGTGCCGAAGGAACTCCTCCCGGTGGTGGACACGCCGGGAATCGAGCTCGTGGCGGGGGAGGCCGCGGACTCGGGTGCCGAGCGACTGGTGATCGTGACGGCGCCGGGAAAGGACGGCGTCGTCGCCCATTTCGTCGAGGACCTGGTTCTCGAGTCGAAGCTGAAGGAGAGCGGCAAGTACCACCTGCTCGAGAAGGTCCGCAAGGCGCCGGGGCTGCTCGAAGTGGAGTCGGTGGTGCAGGAGCAGCCGCTCGGACTCGGGCACGCCGTCGCGTGCGCCGAGGCGGCCCTCGATCCCGACGAGGACTCCGTCGCCGTGCTCCTGCCGGACGACCTCGTGTTGCCGCGCGGAGTCCTCGAGACCATGCAGCGGGTGCGGGCCAAGCGCGGCGGCACGGTCCTGTGCGCGATCGACGTGCCCAAGGACCAGGTGAGCGCCTACGGTGTCTTCGACGTCGAAGAGGTACCCGACGCCGTGAACCCGGACGTGCTGAAGGTCGTGGGCATGGTCGAGAAGCCGGCACCCGAGAATGCGCCGTCCACGTTCGCCGCCGCCGGTCGTTATCTGCTCGACCGGGCGATCTTCGACGCGCTGCGCCGGATCACTCCCGGAGCGGGTGGCGAACTGCAGCTCACCGACGCGATCGCCCTGCTCATCGAGGAGGGTCACCCCGTGCACGTGGTGGTGCATCGCGGCACTCGACACGACCTCGGAAATCCCGGCGGCTATCTGCGCGCTGCGGTTGACTCTGCGTTGAACAGCGAGGAGTACGGCCCCTCCCTGCGGGAGTGGCTGGTCGAGCGCCTGAAGCACTGACGGCGCGTCAGGTCGGGAGGACGAGAAGCGGTATGCGGTCGGTCGAGGATCAACAGGCCAGGGTCACGGCGGCAGCGGTGGCGCCCCGGCCGGTCCGGGTCGCCATTTCCGAAGCGCAGGGCCTGCTCTGCGCGGAGGAGGTGGTCACCGAGCGGCCCCTGCCCGGCTTCGACCAGGCCGCGATCGACGGCTACGCGGTGCGCAGCGTCGACGTCCAGGGTGCGGGCACCGACGCGGTCGGCGACGACGGCGAACCGATCGAGTTGACGCTGCCCGTGGTGGGGGAGGTCTCGGCCGGTTCGCGTCAGCCGATCCGGCTGCAGCCGCGACAGGCCGTGCGGGTGGATACCGGGGCGCCGCTGCCGACCCTCGCCGACGCCGTCCTGCCGCTCGACCGCACCGACGGTGGCCGCGCGCGTATCAAGGTCCTGCATCCCGTCCGGTCGGGCGAGTACGTCCGACGGGCGGGCGACGACGTCCAGCCCGGCGATGTCGCGGTCCGGGCCGGCACGATCATCGGAGCCGCCCAGGTGGGGCTGCTCGCGGCGGTCGGCCGCGACAAGGTGCTGGTCCATCCGCGTCCCCGGCTCTCGGTGATCTCCATCGGCGGCGAACTCGTCGACGTGGACCGCACCCCGGGTCCCGGCCAGGTGTACGACGTCAACTCGTACGCACTGGCGGCGGCCGCCCGCGACGCAGGCGCGGACGTCAACCGCGTGGGGATCGCCAGCACCGACCCGAAGCGCCTGCGGGAGGTCGTCGAGGGCCAGCTGATCCGGTCCGAGATCGTCGTGATCGCCGGGGCCGTCGGCGGTGGGGCGCTCGAGGAGGTGCGCGAGGCGCTGGCGGATCTCGGCAAGCTCGAGGTGGAGCGGGTGGCGATGCACCCCGGCTCGGTGCAGGGGTTCGGCCAGCTCGGCCGCGACGAGGTGCCCACCTTCCTGCTCCCGGGGAATCCGGTCAGCGCGCTCGTCGTGTTCGAGGTGATGGTGCGGCCGCTGATCCGGATCGCGCTCGGCCGCCGGCAGCCGATGCGACGCGTCGTCACCGCCCGCACCGTCGCGCCCATCACCTCGATCCCGGACCGCAAGGGATTCCTGCGGGGGCAGCTGATGCGCGACGAGGCGACGGGCGAGTACATGGTCCAGGCGCTCGGTGGTGCGGCGGGCGCGTCGTCGCACCTGCTGGCGACCCTGGCCGAGGCGAACTGCCTGGTGCTGATCGATCCGGAGGTGACCGAGGTGCGCACCGGCGATCCGGTGGACGTCGCCTTCCTCGGACAGCGCGGCTGATGAGCCGTCATCCGGGATGGCCGGCGGAGCTGGGTCCGCTGCGGGTCGCCGGCGGACTGGTCGCAGTGCGGCCGATCCGGTTGCGCGATGCGGCGGCGTGGAGCCGGCTGCGGATCCGGGACCGGGCGCACCTCGAGCCGTGGGAGCCCACCGGGGACGTGCCGTGGGAGATGCGTCATCACATCACCGTGTGGCCGGGGCTGTACCGCAGTCTGCGGGCGGAGGCCCGCCGGGGCCACATGCTGCCGATGGCGATCGAGCTCGACGGCGAGTTCTGTGGACAGATCACCGTGGGCAACGTCGTGCGCGGTGCGTTGCGGTCGGCGTGGATCGGGTACTGGGTGGCCAAGCACGTCAACGGCCTGGGGGTGGCCACGGCGGCGGTGGCGCTCGGGCTGGACCACTGCTTCGGCCCGGCGGGGCTGCACCGGGTCGAGGCCACGGTGCGGCCGGAGAACGTCGCGAGCCGCGCGGTCCTGCGCAACGTGGGTTTCCGCGAGGAGGGCCTGCTGCGGCGCTACCTCGACGTCGACGGGCGCTTCCGTGACCATCTGCTGGTGGCAATGACGGTCGAGGAGGTTCCCGGCAGCGTGTCCGATGTGCTGATCCGGGGCGGTCGCGCCAGCTGGGCCTGACGCCTGTAACGCAGATTACGTGTACCGGTGCGTAGAAATACCCACACGTGGGTATATGCGTGTGACTAGAGTGAAGAGAGTGTCACATGATTCGCGTGACTCGTGTGACAGCTGTAGTCATCTGAGTCGGCGTTTCTGTCCTGGTGACGGCCTGCGGGCCGCTAACCTGACGGGGTCAGTGGCGTCGACGGACTGGTAGGCGACGACTGGGAGGAGGGCCACCGAATGCCGAACTCGCTCCTGTGGATCGGGTTGGTCGCCGTGTGGTTGTTCGTTCTGGTGCCGATGCTGGTCACGAAGCGCCCCCGTATCCGTCAGACGACCGACGCCGCACTCGCAACCCGGGTTCTGCACCGAGGTGACGACGAGCCACTCGCCCCGCGCGGGCCGGCCGCAGGTCATCGCCGCGATCCCCACTGGCGTCCGAGTCGGGATTCCGCCCGTTCCACTGCCGGCGACGACTCCGGTCGCGTCCGCACGATGGACGACCGCAGACACCGCCACCCAGCGGAGGACCGCATGGACACACAGCTCGACACCGACCACGACACCGACTTCGACGACCGTCCCGAACGCGCTCCCGCCCGGGAGTTCGTGCCTCAGCGCCGCGGACGCGGCGGATTCGATCCCCAGGCCGACGCCATGGCCCGGGCCGCGCGCTACGAGTTCCGGCAGCGCACCGTGCTCGGCCTGCTGTTCGCCGCGATCATGACCGCCGCCCTCGCCCTCGTCCTCTCGTCGGCGCTGTGGTGGCTGTGCGCGGTGGCGACGGCCGCCCTCGCCGGCTACCTGATCTACCTTCGTCGCCAGGTGCGCGTCGAGCAGGAGATCCGCCGTCGTCGCATGGCCCGCCTGAACCGCTCGCGCCTGGGCGTCGAGTCGCACAGCGACGACGAGTTACGCCTCGTCCCGGCGCGGCTGCGCCGTCCCGGCGCGGTCGTGCTCGAGGCCGACGACGAGGACCCGGTGTTCGAGCACCTGGACCACTACTCGGACGACGAACCCGTCTACGAGACGTACGAACCCCGCTACGACGCCGACGACTACCCGGCGCGCCGGGCCTCCGGCGAGTAGTCACCGACCCGTCCGGGAGAGGGGGCGCATTCAGCGCGCGGTGACGATATGTGCCACGAGAGGCGCCGACACCGAGCCTTCCGGGTCGGTGAACCGGGCCAGCACCGATCGGGCCTCCGATCTGATCGCCTCGTACGTTCCGGCGTCGATCCGCTCGATCAACGGGCTGCCCTCGATCTCCGTCGCCACCATCGCATCCACGGACGGGAACCGCGCGCTTCCGGTGTGCGTGGTGAACCGATCGACGGTGAGTCCGGCGTCGCGGAACCATCCCCTCAGTTCGTCGCGGTCCCCACAACTCCAGTAGGTGCCCAGGAGAGACGCCGCGGGCGGGCCGGCGTGCCGGACCGCGACGTCGACGAAGTCCCGGTATGCCGGCTGCTCGTCCAGCGCGGCCGGCACACACACGGCGACTACCGCCGTCGCCACGCGCCGCATCTCGCGCAGTGCCCGTACACGATCGGGAAAGAACATCAGCGCCATCTGGCACAGCGCCGCGTCGAACGAACCGTCCGCGAACGGCAGCGCTCCGGCGTCACCCCCGTGCCATTCGAGGTCGGGACGCAACCGATGTGCCACCGCCAGCATGGCCGCACTGGCATCGACACCGACTACCCGTCCCGACGGGCCGACCCGGTCGGCGGCTACGCGCGCCACGATCCCGGTTCCGCACGCCACGTCCAGCACCCGCGCGCCCGTCATGATCGCAGCCTGGTCCAGCAGCCGTGGCGCCCACTGCGCGAAGATCGCGGGTACGAAGCGTGACTCGTACACCTCCGCGGCCGTCGGTGAGATCCCGAAGTTCTCGGTTGCGTTCGTCATGCACCCAGGGTGGCGCCGCGCCCGGGTACGGCGCATCGGGCAAGTGACCCATCTTCCCCGTGGGTGGCGGCATACGCGGCGGCCTCCGAGCGGTTCCGCACGCCGAGCTTGCGGAGGATGTGGCTCACGTGGTGTGCCACCGTCTTGCGGGAGACGAACAGCCGGCCGGCGATTTCCGGATTCGTCAAGCCCACCGCGAGCAGGTCCAGTACTTCGCGTTCGCGAGCGGTGAGGCCGCGGTCGAGGTCCGGGCCGGTGCGAGTGGTGGCGCGGATGCGGGGGCCGCGCACCCCGAGACGCCGCAACAAGGCCGCGGAGCGGTCCGCGGCGGCGACGGCTCCGAGTTCCTGGAAGATCGTCACCGCCGTTCGCCCGCGTGCGGCCGCGAGGACAGGATCGTCGTTCACCGCCGACTCGGCCAGTTCGAGCAGACATCGGGCCTCCTCGAACGGCGCCGAGCAGTCCGCCCAGCGAGCAGCGGCCGTCTCGAAGGCATCGACCGCGGCCGCCACGCGGCCCTGCGCTGCGGCAGCCAGCCCCGCCGCCTCCACCACCTCGGGACCGTCGGGGTCGAGCGCCGCCGCGGTGGTCGTCGCCGCGTTCAGGTCGCCCATGGCCGCCTGGGCCCGGGCACACAGCAGGGACGGGGTGCTGCGACGTTCGAGCAGCCGCCGGGCGGTCGCGGGATCGCCGTCGGCGAGGGCGACCTCGGCGCGGGCAGTGTCCAGCTCTGCGCTCGGACGGCGGGATCGGTCCAGCATCGCCCGGGCCTCGTCGAACCGCCCCTGCCGGACCCGGAGCGTGGCGAGGGCCGCGACGGCGCGTGCGTGGACGGCGGGGCAGATCTTCTCGTCGAGCGTGAGAACCGCCGTCAGGAGCCGGTCCGCCTCCGCCCACCGGCCCGCGGTGAGCAGCAATGCCCCGTAGAGGGTGCGGCAATCGACGTACAGGAAGGGACACCCCCATCGGGAGGTGAAGTCCTCGGCGACACGGCACCACTCGCCGGCGCGACGGGTGTCGCCGGCGAGCGCACACGCGCCGAGCATGTCGCAGCAGACGAACACGACGGTGTCGAATCGGCGGTCGGCATCGCTCAGGGCGGCTGCCGCGGCCTCGTCCAGCAACGCGAATCCGGGTTCCCGGTCGCCCCGGGCCACGGCCACGTGACCGGACTGGGCGAGTGCCACCAGTTCGAGGTCGCGGTCGCCGCATCGATGTGCGGCCTCCAGGGCGCGCGACGCCCACGGCCCGGCCGCCGCGGCGTCCGGAAGCAGGCGATGGGCGTGTGTCACCCACACCAGGGCGTGCAACGCGCCCGGTGCGCCCTCGGGCAGCAGGCGCTGCGCACGACGGACCCAACCGTGGGCCGCCGACCGATTGCCGAAATCGGACGTGTTGCTGATGCTCAGCCACGCCGCGCTGCGAACCGCACTCTCTCGGTCGCCGCTCCGGAGGGCCGTCGTGTAGGCCCTGCGATAGGCGGCGACGCTGTGGTCGAGGCGCCCGAGCCACCACGACGCCTCGCCGATGCCGAGCCACGCCGCCGGATCGTCGGTCGCGGCCGCCACCGACGTCAGGTCGGCCAGCGCAGCGGCCCACCGACCCTCCCGCAGGGCCTGTTCCCCGCGGAGGCGCACTGCATCCACAGGTCGATTGTCCGCCGCCGTGACCTGTGCCGATACCGCAATTTCGTCTCCGGCTCGCTGGTTTGCTACAGTTTGCGGGCGGTTCCGAACGGAACCCGCGGGGCTGTGGCGCAGTTGGTAGCGCGCTTCGTTCGCATCGAAGAGGTCAGGGGTTCGATTCCCCTCAGCTCCACCACCGAAGGGCGTCTCCCAGGCCGGGAGGCGCCCTTCGTCGTCGATGTCGTGCGGCCGATTGCGGGCCAACCGTCGCCCGGTCGGGGACACTGTGTGACATGGAACACAGGATGAGTGACGACGAGTTGCGGCGCGCTATTCGAGTGCTCCGCGAACGTGCCGACAGCGCCCGCAGCGAAGGCCGCGACGCCGACGCCGACGGCATCGAGGAGACGATCCGCAAATACCAGGAGGAAATGGCCCAGCGCCTCTGACCCCCCGCGGGCGCGAGGACGAGCGCACCTTGCACCACGGCGCCTGCACGGCGCCGCGGCACTTCGCGCCGCGCTAAGGTGGCCCGCAGACGACGAGAGCGGGGGACGGGCATGGCGATCAAGGACCTGCGGGGCAGGAAGTTCCTCGTGACCGGAGCGGCCAGCGGTATCGGCCGGGCGCTGGCCCTGGCCGCCGCCGCGGAAGGCGCCGAACTGGTGCTCACCGACCTCGCCGCCGACGGTCTCGACGACACGGTCCGCACCGTGCGCGAACGCGGGGGTTCGGTGCTGCACGCCGCGGCACTCGACGTCTCCGACTACGACGCCGTCTCCGCTTTCGCCGCCGACGTCCACCAGCGCGCCGGTGCCCTCGACGTCGTCGCCAACGTCGCCGGAACGTCGGTGTGGGGCACGGTCGACGCGCTCGAGCACCGGCACTGGAAGCAGATGGTCGACGTCAACCTCATGGGCCCGATCCACGTCATCGAGAACTTCGTGCCGTCGATGATCGAGGCCGGTCGCGGGGGACATCTCGTCAACGTCTCCTCCGCGGCGGGACTGCTGGCCCTGCCGTGGCACGCGGCGTACAGCGCGAGCAAGTTCGGTCTGCGCGGCGTGTCCGAGGTGCTGCGGTTCGACCTGCACCGGCATCGCATCGGGGTCTCGCTCGTTGTACCCGGCGCGGTACGCACCCCGCTGGTGAACTCCGTGCAGATCGTCGGTGTCGATCGCGACCATCCGGCCGCCCGCAAGCTCACCGCCCGGTTCGAGCGGCACGCCGCGTCGCCGGAGAAGGTCGCCGGGTGCATCCTCGCCGGCATCCGGAAGAATCGCTTCCTGGTGTACACGTCGTTCGACGTGCGCTTCGGCTACTGGTGGGCCCGCAAGTTCGCCCCGCCGTACAACCTGGTGATGCAACTGGCCAACAACTACTTCTCCCGCACCCTCGAGGCGGTCCGCACCCGCCGGTGACGCTCAGGCGGAGGTCTTGTCGAGTGCGAACTCGCGCATCCGCGATCCCGCCCGCAGCGCTTCCCGATCGTGCGTGACCATCACGACAGCGATGTCGCGCTCACGCGCCGTCCGTTCGAGCAGTTCGACGATCTCGCGGCTGCGGTCGGCATCCAGCGCCGACGTCGGTTCGTCGACCAGCAGGACCGCCGGATCGTTGACGAGACTGCGGGCGATCGCGACCCGCTGCCGCTGCCCGCCGGAGAGCTGGTGGGGGCGGCGGTCGGCCTGCTGCGTCAGCCCCACCGCGGCGAGCAGGTCGCGCGCGCGGGCCCGGTCGATCCGGCGCCCGCTCAGGTGCGCGACCAGCGCGAGCTGCTCCATGGCGGTCAGCGAGGGCAGCAGGTTCGCCTGCTGGAACACGAAGCCGATCCGGTCCCGCCGCAGCCGGGTCCGCGTCGCCGCGTCGAGTCCCGTGGTATCCACGCCGTCGAGGACGACGCGGCCGGAATCGGGCGCGGTGAGCAGTCCCGCGACGGCGAGCAGGCTCGACTTGCCGGATCCGGACGGGCCGGTGACGGCGACCGTCTCGCCGGGCTCGGCGTGGAAGTCCAGGCCGTCGAGGACGCGCAGCGTGGCGTCGCCGTCGGGATAGGTGAGGACGATGTCGGTGAGCCGAACGCTCATGGTGGGTGCCTTTCTCGAACGGGATCGGTGTCTCGACAGCCCGGTGTCTCTACAGATCAGGGGGCCGCGGCGAGCGCGGTCAGCGGGTCGACGGAGCCGATGCGGGCGACGGCCGCAGCCGCACCGAGGAGACCGAGCCCGACCAGGGCGACGAACGGCAGCACGGTCGTCGCCGCGCTCAGCGTGAACGGAACGACGGTGGCCGCGGCCGCCCCCGCGGCCGTAGCGGCGACGGTGCCCAGCCAGGTGCCGAGCACGAGCACCACGGCCGCCTGTCCGAGGGCGTCGCGCAGCAGGTAGGAGGTGGACGCGCCGATCGCGCGCAGCACCGCGATGTCGCGGCTGCGCTGGACCGTCCACACCGTGAAGAACGCCCCCACCACCAGGGCGCCCACGACGAGCAGCATGGCCTGCATCAGCAGCAGCGACCCGCGTTCGGAGGTGTACGAGCCGATGGTGTCCAGGGTCGCGGACGTGTCGAGCACACTCGTGCCGGTCGCGGCCGCGACTGCGGCCGCGTCGAACCCGGGCCCGGTCCGCAGCGCGATCACCGTCCCGTCGGCGCCGGCCGTCGCGGGCAGTTCGCGCCAGGTGCCGAGGTCGAGCCACACGACCGGCTGATGGCTGTAGTAGGAGTCCTCGACGAGGGCGGCGACGGTGACCTCTCGCCCGCCGACGGTCAGGATCGTGCCCGACGACCAGCCGTTGTCGTCGGCGAGTTGCGCATCGACGACCGCCGTCGCCGGGCGCAGGCCCGCCGGTGCCGCGAAGGAACCGGGAGCGGCTCCGAACAGAGCCGCCGCCACCTCGCGCCCGCCCGACCCGACGCGTCCGGGAACGACCCCGAGCACGGCGGTGTCGGTGACGCCGGGTTGCGCGGCGAGGGCGGCGCGCTGCGCGTCCGTGACGGTGGACTCGCCGAACGACAGGTCGGACGGCTCGGTGCCGCCGCCGTCGAGCGCGAAGTGCTCGGCGCCGACACCGCGGATCGCAGCGATCGACTGGTTGCCCAGGCCGGCGGTGAGGCCGGAGAGCATGACGACGAGGAACGAGACCAGGACGAGCACCGCCGTCATGACGGCGAAGCGTCCCGTGGCGAAGCGCAGATCGCGCAGTGCGAGGAACATGGGTTCCACCGTGCCCGGTGCGGAGATGCCGCCGCATCGCTCGGCGGATGGGTTCGCGGATCAATCGAAAGTAGGAGGCGGCGGCGTGGTCGGCGGTGTTAGCGTCGGTGCAATGCAGACCGTCCGACCGCACCCTCCCGAGGGGACGGTCCCGGTGCTGCGTGCGATGCAGCTGGGCCAGCACGCGCTGTTCGTGCTGCTACTGCTCGTCGGTGCGCTGCGCGGTGGCGGCTCGGCGGGGGTGCTGGTCCTCGCGGGCGCCGAATTCGCCTGGTACGTCTCGGGACTGTGGTTCGCCCGGCGCGGATCCCGCGGCGGCATCTGGCTGGCGGTGCTGCTGGCCGGCTGGCTGGCGCTGGTGTCGCTCGCGCCGGATTTCGTGTGGCTCGCCTTCGCGCTGTTCTTCCTGTGCTTCCACCTGCTGCCCACCGTCGCCGCGATTGCGGCCACCGCGGCGCTGACGGCCGTCGCGATCGTCGCGAGCGTGGGACACGGCACCGCCAACCCGACGGCCGCCGTGCTCGGACCGCTGTTCGGTGCACTGGTGGCGTCCGGCACGGCCCTGATCTACCGCCAGCTCGTGCGCGACGCGGAGCAACGCGACGCGCTGCTCACCGAACTCACCGAGGCGCACCGCGAACTGCTCGACGCCCAGGACGAGCTGGTGCGGTTGCAGCGGGAGACCGGTGCCACCGCCGAACGGGCTCGCCTCGCCCGCGACATCCACGACACGCTGGCCCAGGGGTTCTCGTCGATCCTGCTGCTCGCCCGCGCCGGGCTGCGCAGCGGCGGCGACACGACGGCGTTGCTCGGCCGGATCGAGGAGACCGCGGGACGCAATCTCGTCGAGGCCCGTCGGGTCGTGGACAAGCTGCGTCCCTCCGAACTCGACGACGCGCCGCTGGCGGCAGCCCTCGGCCGCATCCTGGACCGGATGCGCGGCGACACCGGCATCGACGCCGAGCTGCGTGTGGACGGTGAACCGTTGCCACTGCCCACGGGATTCGACGTGGCGTTGCTGCGGGTGGCGCAGAGCGCGCTGGCGAACGTCCGGCTGCACGCGCGGGCGCGTCGCGTGCGGGTGACCCTCGCCTACACCCCGGACGAGGTCCGGCTCGACGTGGTCGACGACGGAACCGGGTTCGAGGTCGACGCGGCCGGTGCGGGCGGGGGCTTCGGGCTCACCGCCATGCGGGACCGGCTCGCCGAACTCGGCGGCGCGGTCGTCGTCGAGTCGGCGCCCGGCGACGGAACCGCCGTGGCCGCAACGCTGCCCGTGCGGATGCTGTCGTGATCCGGGTACTGCTCGTCGACGACCATCCCGTCGTGCGGGCGGGCCTGCGTGCGCTGCTCGCGTCGGAGCCCGGCCTCGAGGTGGTGGCGGAGGCCGCGTCCGGGCGGGAGGCCGTCGCGCAGAACGCCGCCCACCGCCCCGACGTGGTGCTGATGGATCTGCGGCTCGGACCCGGGATGGACGGGGCGAACGCGACAGCCGAACTCGCCGCCGCGCCGGATCCGCCGAAGGTGCTGGTGCTGACCACGTACGACACCGACTCCGACATCCTTCGCGCGGTCGAGGCGGGGGCGGCGGGCTATCTGCTCAAGGACGCCGACCCGGCCGTGCTCGTCGACGCGGTGACCCGGGCCGCGAGGGGCGAAACCGTGCTGGATCCTGGTGTGGCGCAACGTCTCTACCGCAGCATGCAGACACCCCGGGTGGAGTTGAGCGCCCGCGAGATCGAGGTGCTCGCCGCGGTGGCGCGCGGCCTGTCCAATCGGGCCGTCGCCAAGGAACTGTTCGTGAGCGAAGCCACCGTCAAGTCCCATCTGGTGCATGCGTTCTCGAAGCTGGGGGTGGACTCGCGCACCGCGGCGGTCGCGGCGGCGCGCGAGCGCGGCCTGCTCTGAGGGTCAGCCGGCGCGTCGCAGCGTCGCGTGCAGGTGGTGGGTGAGCGGGGTCTGCGCGTGCGCCATCCACAGGTCGTAGGTCAGCTCGTCGCCGTCGAGGACGAACCGCCGCCGCAGCTCGTGCACCGGCTTGGCGTGCGGTGAGCGCTCGAGGTGGACGAGGGTGAAGTCGAGGACGCCGTGGGTGAGCCGGGAGCGCTGGATCTCGACGAATCCGGTCGGCTGGGAGACCAGCAGCTCCACGTCGTGGCCGGCGAGACGGAGGTAGCCGTTCTCGGTGTGCATGGGCTGACCGGTGCCGGGGTTCTTCGTGCGGCTGACGTACATCAGGAACGGCTTCCCCGGGACGGCGGTGAACTCGATGGTCTCGTCGTAGGTGAAGTCCTCGATGGTGGGGTAGTGGCCGTCGCCACCGCCCACCCAGCGGCCGGCGAAGTCGGCGAGTTCCCCGAGCGGGTCGGTGTCGGTCATGAATGTCTCCTCGGTCGTCGGGCACCGCCGATCCTGCCACCGCAGGTGGACGCCGGGTCGGGTTCGCGGAGGTTCGGCGCACCGTGAAGCGGCCCGCGGCATTACGGTCTATTCATGAACGCTCAGCTGGGTGTGGATTCCGAGGTGGGGGCATTGAGAGCGGTGCTCATGCACCGGCCGGGCGCGGAACTCGAACGCCTGACTCCCCGCAACAACGACCAGTTGCTGTTCGACGCGCTGCCGTGGGTGGCGCGGGCGCAGGAGGAACACGATGCGTTCGTCGAGTTGCTGCGCGGGCGGGGTGTGGAGGTGCTGCTCCTGTCCGACCTGCTCACCGAGACCCTGGAGGTCAGCGGCGCCGCTCGCGTCCAGGGGGTGTCGTCAGCGGTGGACCCGCGCCGGCTCGGGCACGGGCTGGCGCACGAACTCGCCGCCCACCTGCGTGCGATGTCCGCTGCGGACCTCACCCGCGTCCTGGTCGCGGGCATGACATTCGACGAACTGCCGGCCGCGGGACTCGGGGCCGCGCCGTCGCTGGTGCGGTTGATGCATCACGGAGCCGACTTCGTGATCGAGCCCCTGCCGAACCTGCTGTTCACCCGCGACTCGTCGTTCTGGATCGGCCCCCGGGTCGCGATCCCCACCCTGGCCCTGCCGGCCCGGCGCCGGGAGGCAGGGCTCACCGACTTGATCTACGCGTTCCACCCGCGGTTCCTGGGGGTGCGGCGGGCCTACGAATCGCACACGGCGCCGGTCGAGGGCGGCGACGTGCTGCTGCTCGCGCCGGGAGTCGTGGCCGTGGGCGTGGGGGAGCGCACGACACCGGCGGGTGCGGAGGCGCTGGCCCGGAGCGTCTTCGAGGACGGTCTCGCGCACACCGTGCTGGCGGTGCCGATCGCGCAGCAGCGGGCCTCGATGCACCTGGACACCGTGTGCACGATGGTGGACGTCGACGCCGTGGTGATGTACCCCGCGGTGCGGGAGACGTTGCAGGCCTTCACTCTCCACCGGGAGAACGGTGACGTCCGGATCGGTGGGCCGCGCGGCTTCCTCGAGGCGGCCGCCGACGCGATGGGGATCGAGAAGCTCCGCGTCATCGACACCGGCCTCGACCCGGTCGTCGCCGAACGGGAACAGTGGGACGACGGCAACAACACCCTGGCCCTCGCTCCCGGCGTGGTGGTGGCCTACGAACGCAATCTCGAGACCAACACGCGCCTCGAGGACGCGGGCATCGAGGTGCTGCGCATCGCCGGGTCCGAGCTGGGCTCCGGACGCGGCGGGCCGCGCTGCATGTCCTGCCCGCTCGCCCGCGGCTGACCGACCGCGGGCGAGCCCGGGATCTAGAGGATCTCGTGCACCTTCTCGGCGGGCCGGGCCAGGACGGTCCCCTTGTCGGTGACCACGATCGGCCGCTCGATGAGGATCGGATGGGCCACCATCGCGTCGAGCAACTCGTCCTCGGAGGCGTCCGCCAGGTTCAGCTCGCCGAACAGCGACTCCTTCCGCCGGATCGCCTGGCTCGGGACCAGGCCGGCGTCGTCGAGCAGTTTGCGCAGCCCGTCGCGCGACGGCGGGGTCTCGAGGTACTTGACGACGGTCGGTTCGAGGCCCGCCTCCTGCAACACCTTCAGGGTGTTGCGGGACGTGCTGCACCGGGGGTTGTGGTAGATCGTCGCGGTCGTTGCCATGGCCACATTCTGCCGTGCCGTGGGGTCGGGTGCGGCGGGCACCGCAGCGCATTCGGGCACGGTCGGCCGGCACTGTTAGCCTCGACGCACCATCAGCCCACCTGAGGACGTCCCGATGCTCGACATCGTCATCGACCCCGGCTCGCCGGTCCCGCCGTACGAGCAGTTGCGCCAGCGGATCGTCACGATGGTGCGGCGCGACGAACTGATCGCCGGCACCAAGCTGCCCACTGTCCGCGGGCTGGCCGAACACCTCGGCATCGCCCCGAACACCGTGGCCAAGACCTACCGTGAACTCGAGCAACTCGGCATCATCGAGACCCGGGGCCGGGCCGGGACATTCGTCGCGGAGTCCGGTGACCCGACCCGCACGCTCGCCCAGCGCGCCGCCACCGGCTACGTCCGCGAACTGCGCACCCTCGGCATGTCCGACGACGAGGTGCTCGAGTTCGTCGTCGCGGCGCTGCGTGGCGCATGAAACCATCCGTCGACGAGGAGTCTTCCATGAGTGGCACCGTGCCGGCACGCATCGCGTTCGCGGTCGAGGCCATGGATCCGCAACCGGGCAGCGACGTGCTCGAGATCGGCTGCGGCGGGGGCGTCGCGCTCGCGCTCGTGTGCGAGCGGCTGCGCGGCCGCGGCTGCGTCGTCGGGGTGGACCGCTCGGCGACGCAGATCGACCGGGCGCGTCGCCGCAACCGGGACGGTCTCGACGCCGGGCTCGCCGAACTGCGCGTCGGCGAGTTCCCCGGCGTCGACCTGCCGGGGTCGTTCGATCTCGTCTTCGCCGTCAACGTCCCCAGCTTCCGCAGCGACGACCCGGCCGCGCCGACGGCTGTCGCGTCGCTCCTGCGGCCCACCGGCGAGCTCTGGGTGTTCGACGAACCGCCCCCGGGTCTGGCCGTCGGACCGGTGTCGATGCGGATCAGCGCGCTGCTCGCGCGCTGCGGTTACGCGATCGTCGACATCGTCGAGGGTGGCCGGACCGTCGGTGTGCGGGCCGCGCCCGCGGACGTCACCGCCAGCTCGGCAGCCACAGCTGCTGCTGCCACGTCTCCACGGTGATCGGCGCGGCCGTCAGGATCGGCCACAGCCACACGAAATTCGCCACCACCAGGCCGACGTAGAGGCACACGACCAGCAGACCGGTCGAACGCCGTTCGGCCGAGGCCCGCGGCGAGCCGAGCACGTCGCCGAGCACCAGCGTCAACCCCATGATCAGGAACGGCGCGAGCGGGACCGCATAGAAGTAGTACATCTGCCGGTCGAGCGTGGCGAACCACGGCAGCAACGTCGCCGCGTAGCCGGTGAGCACCGCGGCCCATCGCCAGTCCCGCCGCACCAGCAGCTGCCATCCGCCCCACACGAGCATCGGCAGCGCCAGCCACCACATCGCCGGGGTGCCCACCAGCATGACGGCTTTGACGCACTGCTCACCGCCGCACCCGCGGATCTGCTCGCCGTCGGCGAAGTAGTACAGCATCGGACGCAGCCCCATCGGCCATGTCCACGGCTTGGACTCCCACGGATGCACGTTGCCGGCCGAGTTCGTCAGACCCGAGTGGAACTCGAGCACGGAGGCGCTGTAGTACCACAGCGACCGCAGCGCGTCCGGCACGAACGAGAACGCCCCGTCCGTGCCGATCTGCCGCCCCACCGCGTGCCGGTACACCCCGGTCTCGCCGGCGAACCACGCCCAGAACGTCGCCAGGTACACGCCCAGCGGCACCACCACGAGCGCGTAGAGGGCCGGCCCGACGTCGCGCAGACCGGTCCCGAGCCACGGCCGCTGCACGCCGTAGGCGCGGCGCGCGGCGACGTCGAACGCCACCGACATCAACCCGAAGAACGCGATCAGATACAGCCCCGACCACTTGGTGCCCACCGCCAGACCCAGCAGCACACCGGCCCCGAAGCGCCACCACCGCACGCCCAGCCGGGGACCCCACACCGTGTCGCCGATGCGTCCCTCGGCGTGCACGCGCGCCATCCGCGCCCGCACCTCGTCCCGGTCGACGATCAGGCACCCGAACGCGGCGACCGCGAACAACGCCAGGAAGATGTCCAGCATCCCGAGGCGCGACGAGACGAAGGTGACGCCGTCGGCGATCAGGAGGATCCCCGCCAGACCGCCGAGCAGGGTCGAGCGGGTCAGACGCCGCACGATCCGCACCACGAGCAGGACCAGCACCGTCCCGGCGACGGCGGCCGAGAACCGCCACCCCCACCCGTTGTAACCGAACAGCGCCTCGCCGAGCGCGATGAGTTGCTTACCCACCGGCGGGTGCACGACGAGGCCGTAGCCGGGGTTGTCCTCGATCCAGCCGCCGTTGAGCACCTGCCAGCCCTGCGGGGCGTAATGCTTCTCGTCGAACACCGGCGTCTTCGCGTCGGTGGGGTAGTGCAGCATCGTGAACCGGGTGATCGCTGCGATCGCGGTGACGAACAGTGTCACCACCCAGCCGCGGCCACGGTCGGCCGGACCGAAGTCCGGCGCGGGCACCGTCGGACCCGGGCTGTGCATCCGGCGACGGTCCGCTGCCTCGGCAGGGCGCTCGTCCGTCACGGTCACGTCCCGATCGTAGGCTGAGACGCATGCAGCCAGACAATCCGGGACAGGGCCGGCTCGTGCTCGCCGCCACCCCCATGGGCGACATCGGCGACGCCTCGAAACGGCTCTGCGACGCGCTCGGCACCGCCGACGTCGTCGCGGCCGAGGACACCCGTCGCACCCGGTCGCTCGCCGCCGCGCTGGGGGTCACCGTCACCGGACGGGTGGTCAGCTTCTACGACCAGGTGGAGTCCGCCCGGACCCCGGCGCTGGTCGCCGACATCGCGGCGGGGCGGACGGTGCTGCTGGTCACCGATGCCGGAATGCCGTCCGTCAGCGACCCCGGCTACCGGCTGGTGGCGGCGTGCGTCGCGGCCGGGCTGCCCGTCACGTGCCTGCCCGGCCCCTCCGCGGTGACCACCGCGCTCGCGCTGTCCGGTCTGCCGGTCGAGCGGTTCTGCTTCGAAGGCTTCCCGCCGCGCAAGGCCGGCGCCCGCCGCGCCTGGCTGCAGACCCTGACCGCCGAGCCGCGCGCGGTGGTGTTCTTCGAGGCCCCGCACCGCCTCGCCGCGTGCCTCGCCGACGCGGTCGACGTGCTCGGCGGGCAGCGGCGCGCCGCGGTGTGCCGGGAACTGACCAAGACCTACGAGGAGGTACGTCGCGGCACGCTGGCGGAGTTGGCGCAGTGGGCCGCCGAGGGTGCCCGCGGTGAGATCACCGTCGTGCTCGAGGGCGCGTCGGCGCAGGTAGCGGAGCCTGCCGAGTTGGTCGACGCGGTCGAACGGCTCGTGGCGGACGGAGTGCGGCTGAAGGACGCGTGCGCCCAGGTCGCGACCGCCGGTGTGTCCAAACGCGAACTGTACGACGCGGTACTGGCCGCGCGGCTGGACGAGTCGTCGTCGTAGACTCTGCCCCTTACCGCGCAGCAGGAGGTACGGATGGAGTCGGTGAACGAATTCCTCGTCGAGGTCGCGTCGGTGGTATGGGGCCCGTACATGCTCATACCGCTGCTGCTGGGCACCGGCGTGATCCTGACGGTGCGGCTGCGGGGGGTGCAGTTCCGCAAGCTGTGGCCGGCCCTGCGGCTGGGGCTGATCATCCGCAAGGACCCGGACGCCACCGAAGGTGACATCTCCCAGTACCAGGCACTGACGACCGCCCTGGCCGCCACCGTGGGCGTCGGCAACATCGCCGGCGTCGCCACCGCCATCTACTTCGGCGGGCCGGGAGCCCTGTTCTGGATGTGGATCACCGGCCTCGTCGGCATGGCCAGCAAGTACTCCGAGGCGTTCCTCGGCGTCAAGTACCGCGTCACCGACGCCAAGGGCGAGCAGTCCGGCGGCCCGCAGTACTACCTGGCCCGTGCCATCCCCAACAAGTTCGGTCTGGTGCTGAGCCTGATGTTCGCGGTGTTCGCGGTGCTCGCCAGCTTCGGCATCGGCAACATGACGCAGGCCAACACCGTCGCCACCCAGATGGACTCCACGTTCGGGGTGCCCACCTGGCTGTCCGGCGTCGTCATGACGGTGCTCGCCGCCGCGGTGCTGCTCGGCGGCATCAAGTCCATCGGCAAGGTCACCGCCGGGTTCGTGCCCGCGATGATCCTGCTGTACGTCGGCGCCGGGATCATCGTCCTCGCGGTCAACATCACCGACATCCCCGAGGCGTTCGCCCTGGTGTTCTCCGACGCGTTCACCGGCACCGCCGCAACGGGTGGCTTCATCGGCTCGGTGTTCATGATCGCCCTGCGCTACGGCGTGGCCCGCGGCATCTTCTCCAACGAGTCCGGCATGGGCAGCGCCGCTATCGCCGCCGCCGCGGCGCAGACCACCCACCCGGTCCGGCAGGGCCTGGTGTCGATGACCCAGACCTTCATCGACACGATCATCGTCGTGACCTTCACGGGCATGGTCATCATCACCACGGGCGCGTGGAAGTCCGGTGAGCAGGGCGCGGCGATGACCTCCCTCGCGTTCTCGGACGGTCTCGGCGGTGACTGGGGCAGCTGGATCGTCACGATCTCCGTGGTCTTCTTCGCCTTCTCGACGATCCTCGGCTGGTCGTACTACGGCGACCGCTGCGTCGAGCGTCTCGTCGGCCGGGGCGGCGTGCTCCCGTACCGGGCGGTCTTCGTGCTGGTCGTCTACATCGGCGCCACCACCGAACTCGAAGTGGTGTGGAACTTCTCCGATGTGATGAACGGTCTGATGGCACTGCCCAACCTGGTCGGGCTGCTCATCCTGTCGGGCCTCATCGCCCGCGAGACGAAGGAGTACCTCGCCCGGGATCCGTACCTGCTCGGCGAGAAGGACAGCCGCACGCCGACGCGGTAGCCGCGTTCGGGCGCTACGGGGCGGCCGTGGAGAGCGCCAGGATCAGCAGTACGGCCACCGCGACGATCAGGGCCGCGACCAGAGTGGGTGGGACCCCGTGGACGATCCGGTCGACGAGCTTGTACACGATCCCTCGGTTCGGGTCGGGGGCCGCCTTCCCTCCGCATCGGGCGGAACCACCCCTCGTCGGGTTCCGGCCGGTGCGGAGGTGCAGCGCGTCGCGGGGGTGTCCCGCTCGGAGACCACTCTGTCGGGTACTTCCGGGGCGACCAACCGGTTCGCTGCCCGCTCGCGATATCATCCCAGGTCAGGGCCAGTGAGGAATTTTTCCGCAGCGGACATCAGGTGGCGCGGAACAGGAGGATGCCGGAGATGGAACCGGCCGACGAGCGGACCGCGGCGGAGCCCCGGCAGCTGTTCGCCGACCAGCTCCGGACGCTGTTCGCGGCGGCGGGACGCCCCGCCCTCAAGAAGGTCGCCTCCGAGGCCTCGGGCGTCGCTCGGTCCGTGGGCAGCGAGCGCACCGTGTCCGTGCAGCGGATCAGCGACTGGCGATCCGGTGCCCGGGTACCCGCCACGTTCGAGACCGTCCGTCCGGTCCTGGTGGTGCTGATCCGCTCCGCCCGGGCCCTGCACGCGCAGCCGCCCACGCCCGGCCTCTACTCGATCAAGCAGTGGGAGCGGTGGTGGGAACACGCCCGGGGACCTGCCGGGCGGGCCCGGGTGGAGTCCACCGAGCCGCCCGCCGCGGCACTGCCCCCCGGCGTGCGGCCCTACCGGGGCCTCGAGACGTACCGCGATCGGGACGCGCAGCTGTTCTTCGGCCGGACCCGGAGCGTGCGCGAACTCGCCGAGACCGTCGTCGCCGCCCACGGTCACGGCGTCGTGGTGGTGACCGGTGCCTCCGGCGTCGGCAAGTCCTCCCTCGTGCAGGCCGGCCTGGTCCCGGAACTGTGCCGTGACCACCGCTGGCGGCCGGTGGTCCTGACCCCGGGACGGCACCCGGTGGCGCAGCTCGTCGAGTGCGTACCCGAACTCGCCGACATCTCGGATGCGGACGAGCCGGCCGCGGTGGCTCGGCTGCGCGCCGCCGCCGCCCGAGAGGGCAGCGCGGGCCTGCTGATCGTCGTCGACCAGATCGAGGAGCTGTTCACCCACTGCGAGGATGCGGCCGAACGCTCGGCATTCCTGGCGCTGCTCGAGCGGGCCGCGACCGTCGGCGACGGCGATACACCGATCTCGGTGGTGGCCACGCTGCGATCGGACTTCTACGAGCGAGCGGTGACCTATCCCGTGCTGGCCCGGGCGCTGGAGCGGCACAGCAAGACGGTCCAGCCCCTGACCCGGGACGACCTGGTCGAGGTGATCACCGCGCCGGCGCGGCTGCTCGGCCTGCGGTTCGAGCCGGGCCTGGTCGAACTGATCCTGCACGACCTCGGTGTGCTGACCGACGACGACGTCGGCGGGGCCGAGCTGCCCCTGCTGTCGCATCTGCTCGACGCCCTGTGGGAACGCCGGCGCGGCGGTCAGCTGACCGTGGCCGGGTACCGCGCTACCGGCGGGGTGCGCGGATCGATCGCGGCGGGCGCGGAACGTGCGTGGGGAGAGCTCGACGACCGTGGCCGCCGACTCGCGCGCGCAATGCTCGTCCACCTGGTCTACGTGACCGGCACCGGCACCGACGTGAAGATCCGGCGCCCACTGGATCGGCTGCTCGCCGTCGCCGGAGACGACGCCGAGGCGGGACGCCGGGTGATCGACCACTTCGTCACCGCCCGCGTCCTCGTCGTCGACGAGGGCAGCGTCGAGCTGGTCCACGACACGGTGATCGACGCCTGGCCGCGCCTGAAGTCGTGGATCCGGGCCGACCGTTCGTACGCCGCGCTGCGCCAGCAGATCGAGGCGGACGCGGCGAGCTGGGTCGCGGCCCGCCGGCACGCGGACCTGCTGTACCAGCGGGGCCGGATGGACCTCGTCGCCGAGCACGAGGACCGGGAGCTCGTGGGGCAGATTCCGGCCGCCGGCGTCGAGGCCGCGCTCAGCCCGACCGCGGTGGCATTCCTCCAGGAGTCGCGGCGGCAGATCCGTCGCCGGACCCGCGTCCGCAACGGGGCCGTCGCCGCCCTCGTGCTCTCCACCGTCGTCGCGGTGGTGATGGGGACGCTGGCCTGGGCGGGCAAGAGCCGCGCCGAGGCCGAGCGCAGCGCCGCCCAGTTCCAGCAGGTCGTCGCGCTCGCCGACTCCATGCGGGAGCGGGACCCGTCCACCGCGGCGCATCTGGCGCTCGCGGCGTGGCGCCTGCGTCCGGACAGCGAGGTCGCGTACTCACGGCTCGTCGCGACCGAGCAGATGCCGCTGGCCCTGCCACTGGACGGCCACCGCGGTCCCGTCTACGGGCTGGCGATCGCCCCGGACGGTACGACCCTGGCCTCGGCCAGCGACGACGGCAGCGTGCGGCTGTGGGATCTGTCCGACCGGGCTGCTCCGCGGCCGCTCGGAGCGCTGGTGTCCGACGAGCCCGCGTATCTGGCCTCGGTCTCCTTCAGCCCGGACGGCACCCTGCTCGCGGCCGGCGGGGCGTCAGGCGCGGTATGGATCTGGGACGTCACCGACCGGGACCGGCCCGTCGCGCTGCTCACCGCCGAGGTGTTCGTGCCGGAGGTCGTCCACAACGTGCGCTTCGGTCCGGACGGCCGGTCGCTCGCGGTGCCGTACGACAACGGATCGGTCGTGCTCGTCGACACGAGCGAGCCCCGGACGCGGGGATTTCCCCGTACCGTTCTGCCCGCGCACGGCGCGGCGGTGCGGACCGTGGCATTCCACCCCGGCGGCACCGTGCTGGCCACGTCGAGCGACGATCGGTCGGTGCGGTTGTGGGATGTGACCGACCCGGCCGCCGCCGTGCCCGTCGGCGGCGCCCTGACCGGTTTCCGCGACGTGGCGCACTCCGTCGCGTTCGCGCCCGACGGCCGGACTCTCGCGGTCAGCAGCGACGACGGCGTCCTCACGATGTTCGACACCACGGACCCGGCGGCGGTGCACCCGACCGGACCACCTGTGCAGGCACACACCGGCGGGGTGTGGACCGTCGCGTTCGCACCCGACGGCCGCACCCTCGCGAGCGCATCGTGGGACGGAACCGCGAAGCTGTGGGCGCTCGACCCGAGGACGCGGACGATCGACGAGATGCGACCGGCTCTCGCCGGCAACGGCGGCGGCGTCCCCGCGCTCGCGTTCACCCCCGACGGCACCGCGCTGGTCACCGGCGGCCACGACGGCAACATCCGGATCTGGACGCTGCCACGCGGACGCGTCGCGGTCGCGGACTCTGCGCTGACGCTGCCGGCGATCGACCGTGCCGGCTCGGTCGTCGCCACGGGCGGGTACAACTCCGCCGTGCCGCTGTGGCGGATCGACTCCGACGGGCGCTGGGCGCCGCTCGGTCTCGTGCATCGTCCCCGGCCGGTGGGCGGTGCGGTGACCACCGCGTTGTCGCCCTCCGCCGCGACTCTGGTCACCGCCTCGACTACCGACGGCGAGATCCACCTGTGGGATGTCCGCGACCCTGCGGCCCCGCGGCTGTGGGCGGACCCGATCGTGACCGAGACCCGGTTCACGTCCGAACTCGCCTTCGGTCCCGGGGGCACCACCCTCGTCACCGGCCACGACGACCACTCCCTCGTGCTGTGGGACGTGTCGGATCCGGCTCGTCCGGTGAGCCGGGGAGCACCACTGCGGGGCCCGACGAATCTCGTGCGGGCGGCCGCGTTCACGCCGGACGGCCGGCACCTGGTCGCGACCAGTGCGGACGGCTCGCTCTACGCGTGGGACGTCACCGATCCGTCCGCCCCCGTCGCGGTGCCGGTGTCGGACGGTCACACCGGCGGCGTCAACGCCCTCGCGTTCAGCGCCGACGGCAACGTCCTCGCCACCGGCGGCGACGACCACACCGTCCGCGTGTGGGACCGAGGACCCGACGGATCGTTCACCGTCCGGCCCGACGCGCTGCGCGGGCACACCGGCACCGTCTACTCGGTGTCCGTCACCCCGAACGGCAGCGAGGTGGTCAGCGGCGGTGACGACGGCACGGTGCGACTGTGGCACGTCGCCGATCCGGAGCGCATGCACCCGGTGGGCGGTCCGATCACCGAGATGGGTGTCGGGCGGTGGCAGGTCGGCTTCCTGCCGGGCAGCAACGCCGTGATCGCGGGAGGCGGCGACGGAATGGTGCGCACCTGGAGCCTGGACGTCGAGTCGATCGTCGCGCGGATCTGCGCCTCGACGACGGGCCGGATCACCGAGATGTTGCCACAGTCCGATCTGCCGGTGGCGGGCCGGACGGTGTGCGAGGGCTGAGCGCCAGGATGCTGGCGGCCTTGTCGAGGCACTCCTGCCATTCGGCATCCGGATCGGAATCGATGGTGATGCCGCCGCCGACGCCGAGCCCGCACGAGCCCGGCGTGTCCGCGTCCCCGCGACCGAACTCGACGGTGCGGATCGCCACGTTCAGTTCCACCCCGGCGACAGGACTGGCCATGCCCACCGTGCCGCAGTACATGCCCCGCGGGTACGGCTCCCAGACCTGCAGGAACTCCCGCGCCCGGAGCTTGGGGCACCCGGTCACCGACGCCGGTGGGAATGCTGCCTCGAGCAACCGCGCGGTGTCCACCCCGGCCCGCAACGAGGCCGCGACGGTGGACACCAGGTGCCAGACCCCGGGGGCCGGGTGCACCCCGAGCAGTTCCGGCACGGTGACGCTCCCGGTCTCGGCTACCCGCCCGAGGTCGTTGCGCACGAGGTCCACGATCATCACGTTCTCCGCGACGTCCTTGACGGACGCGCGCAACAGGGCCGGGTCGGCGCCGATCGGGAGCGTGCCCTTGATCGGGCTCGATGTGACCCGGTCGTCGTGGCGCGCGAGGAACAACTCCGGTGACAGGGACGCGACCGCACCCCAGTCGCCCGCGACGTACGCGGCCCGGGCCGGTGCGGTGCGCTCGATCCCGTCGGCGAAGAAGTGCAGCGGACTGCCCGACCAGGCACCGGTGAAGCGAGTGCACACGCACGCCTGGTAGACCTCGCCGGCCCGGATCGCCTCGAGGCACTGCTGCACGCCGCGACGGTGGGCGTCGCGATCGGGCGCGGTCCAGTCGATGCGCCACGGTGCCCGCGCGGCGGTTTCGGGCGCCTCGCGGACGACGGCGGCGAGCCCGGCCGGGCACGCCGCGTCGGTGAGGCTCTCGTACCACCAGCAGCCGTCGTGGTCGAGCCGCAGCACGGTGTCCGTCCATCCTCCGGCCGCACGCGGCAGCGCCGGATGGGTGGGCGCGCGGTCCGGATACGCGAGACAGCCGATCCACCCTCCACCGACGACCGGTTCGTCACGGCCCGGTTCGTCACGGCCCCGGGCCGAGCGGCTCCGCAGGACGAAGGCATCGGCCGGCGGGGTGGCGACGGCACGGACATGGGGCGCGAGGACCGCCGCCGCGCCGAACCACGTTCCGGTCAGTGCGGCCGGTGGAGGGGTGCCTGCCGCCTCGGCCCGGGCGCCCAGCAGTCGCAGCACCTGCGCCGGACTGCCCCCGGGACCGAGCCGTTCCATCCGCATGGGCACAGCTTCCCACGCGGCCCCGGGACGGACCGAATCCCGCCGGGCGGTCAGCGGACGAGCGGCATCACCCGCTCCGCCGCACCGAGCTTGTCCGGGTTCCGCACCACATACAGGCCGGTGACCAGGCCCGCGTCCATCTCGACCAGCATGACCAGATCGAGTCGCTCGCCCGAGTACACGGCCAGCGCGGGCAGGCCGTTGAACGCGGCGAACTCCACTCGCATGTCGGGCAGCGGCCTGCGGCTCAGGCCGCTCAGCACGCGTGCGACCTTCCGCGCTCCGGACACCGGAACCCGCGCGGCCGTCACCTTGCCGCCACCGTCGGCGACGTAGACGACATCCGGCGCGAGTACCGCCATGAGTGCCTCCACGTCGCCGCCGGCAGCGGCGGACAGCAACTCCGCCACTACCCGGCGCGCCTGCTCGTCGGACGCGACGTACCGCCGGCGTCGCGCCTGTACGTGGCTGCGGGCGCGGTGCGCGATCTGCCGCACCGTCGCCTCCTGCCTGCCGACGGCCGCGGCGATCTGGGCGTGGTCGAAGCCGAACACCTCGCGCAGCACGAACACTGCCCGTTCGAGCGGGCCGAGGGTCTCGAGCACCAGCATCATCGCCATCGACACCGATTCGGCGAGCAGCACGTCCTCGGCGGCATCGGGGGCGGTCCGCACCGGTTCGGGCAGCCACGGCCCGACGTAGTCCTCCCGGCGCCGCTGCGCCGTGCGCAGCGAGTTCAGCGCCTGCCGGGTGACCACGCGGCTCAGATAGGCCCGCGGGTTCGCCACCTCGTCGAGCTCCACCTCGGCCCAGCGCAGGTAGCTGTCCTGCAGGATGTCCTCGCTGTCGGCGACGCTGCCGGTGATCTCGTACGCGATGCCGAACAGCAGGCCCCGATGCCGGGTGAACAGTTCGTCGTGCGTCGTCTCGCCGGGTGTCATGTCGCTGGGTGTCGTGTCGCCGTGCGTCATCGACGGACCGCGAGCGGCTCGGGCGTGGGCGCCGGTCCCTTCGGGAACGGGTAGCTGTGTCCTCGCGCCTGTCGTCGCAACATCCACACCGTCCCGCGCACCACCGTCTCCTTGCCGAACGCCCCCAACGTACCGCGCAACGCGAAGCTGCGGGCCGTGTCGTCCGGGCGGGTGCGCTGCACGACGCCGGAGGCGCGGCCCAGCGAGATGCACTGCGCCGCGAACCCCAGCGACAGCGGCTGCGGATCCGTGCCCGTCAGCAACGCCCAGGTGGTGTCGGCGCCGTGGGCGCCGAGCGGCAGCGCCGCCTGGCAGCTCATCCGGATGTGATCCTGACCGTCGACGGTCACGGCGTCGCCCACGCCCACGACGTTCGCTCCGTCCGCGCTCCGCAGGGTCGCGTCGACCCGCAGCCGGCCGGCGTCGTCGACCGGCAGGCCACTGCGCCGGGCCAGGTCGGGCACCGTGAAGCCGCCTGCCCAGATCGTGAGCTCGGCCGGCATCGCGTCGCCGTCGGCGAGCAGCACCGCGTCGTCTTCGACGGCGACGACCCGGCCCGGCCGGATCCGGACGCCGAGCCGTCGCAGCCGCGCGGCGACGAACCGCCGGGTGGCCCCGGGCAGATGTGCGACGGGATCCCCGACGAGGGTGCAGGTCAGGCGGGGATGTGCCTCGGCGATCTCGGCGGCCGTTTCGACGCCGGTGAGTCCGCCCCCGACGATCACCACGTCCGCCCCGTCCTGGAGTTCCCCGAGCGCGGCGGCCGTGTCCAGGGCGCGTTCGAACTCGGCCGTCGAGTGCAGCCGGTCGGCGCCCGGGATCGCAGGCGCGGCGGCGCCACTGCCGACGGCGTAGACGGCGATGCGGAACGGCAGCGCCGTCCCGTCCGCGAGCAGCACCCGATCCCTACCGATGTGCACCGCGGTACCGAGGTGCACGGCTGCCGCCGGATGCAGCACGTCGGCGAGGCCGTGCGTGGCACCGCCGGAGCCGGCCGCGAGCTGATGCAGCCGCACCCTCTCGACGAACACCGGTCGCGGCGCGACGACCGTCACCGATACCTCCGGATGCGCGGCGAGCAGACGGTTCGCTGCCATCACTCCCGCGTACCCGGCTCCGAGTACCACCACGTCGGTTGCCATCCTGACCACCCCTTCTGTTGTCGACGATGTCCGCGGTCGTAGATGGGACACCGGCCGGCCCGGGAACGTGACAGGCGGTGGCGGTGCTCACCCGGGCGGGGGCGCGAGGAAGGCGGTCTCGGCGGCGTCGCGGCCGGCGAACCACCCCTCGGCATCGACGCTGCGCGTGCGGGTCGACCGGGTCGTCGGGAACAGCCGGCGGAACTCCGCGTCCACGGCCTCGGAGCGACGGGCCAGCAGCGGCGCGAGTTGCGTGACGGACATACTCGCGTCGGCCGCGGCGGCCGCGGTGGCACCTGCGTCGGCCTGCCGTAACCGTTCGCCGATCCGGTATGCGTACCCGGTCAGGAAGGCACGGCGGAACGCCGTCGCCGCACCGCCGGTGCGGCCCTCTGGTCCGGCGGCGCGTACGGCCCGGGCGGCCTGCACCGACAGCGACGCGAACAGCACTTCGACCTGCTGCAGGTCGACCTCGGCCCCGACGATCGTGGCGATTCCGACCTTGGTGAACCACACCGTGCGCGTGCGGTTCGCGTTCCCGATCGCGGTGAGCAGCAGCACCTTCTCCTTCGCGTACGGATTGTCGACGTGCACGCGGCGCCCGCGCGTGGTGTCCGCGCCGGCGCGGGTGACCAGGGCCGTGCCGATCGCGTACCGGGTCATCAGTTCCTGGGCCTTGGCGGTGAGGGTCTCGGCCTCCTCCGGATAGTCCGTGGACTCGGCCTTCGCCAGGAGGCCGCGGATCCGTGCGAGCACCCTCGGATCCGGGGTCGCGGCCTCGCCGGCCGCAGGCGCCGGTCGCAGCGGCGGCCACTGCGAGGGCAGCGGCAGGAGTGGGGCGAACTGCGGCAGGTACTTCCAGGCGAACGCCAGCCCCATCACCTGGAAGCGGGACAGGCCGGGCAGCTCGCGCAGCAGTTCCGCGCCCAACCGTCGTGCGGGTGCATCGGGTGGCACCCGGTCGGCGATCCGCGCGGCCGAGGGGCAGCGCTGCGCGACCGCGCCGAGTTGGCGCACCCAGTCGAGGGGTGCCCGCTCGGCCGCGTCACTGCGGCGGGCGTCGAACAGCACCGCCGCGGCCGCCAGCGGAACGTCCGTGGTGTCACCGGAACGGGCCGTCACGTGCAGCACGTCGACCGGTTGCCAGCCGCGCTCGTACGCGGCGCCCAGTTCGTCGAGAAGCGGCCGGATCCCGAGGTGGAAGGCCTCCTCGGATGCGCCGGACCCGCCAGCCGCCTGTCGAAAGTATGTTCTATCTCGCCCCATGCGCGGAGTGTGCACGAGGCCACCGACAGGCGGCGTGACGCGCTACTCGTACCGCGGGAACACCGGGGCCGGAGCCGGCAACTGCGTGCCCGGCGCGAGGCGCGTGGCGATGTCCGCGAACTGCCGCGCCTGCGGATCCTGCCCCACCAGATCCAGGATCTTCGCGGCGGAGTCCGGCATCACCGGCTGCACGAGCAGGCCGACGATCCGCACGACCTCGAGCGTCACGTACAGCACCGTGGCCATCCGGGCCGGGTCGGTCTTGCGCAGCACCCACGGCGCCTGGGCGGAGAAGTACCGGTTCGTCTCGCCGAGGACGTGCCAGATCGACTCGAGGGCCAGGTGCAACGCCTGCACGTCGAACTCGGCGCGGACCTTGTCGAGCAGCGCGTCCGCCTGCGCGAGGAGCGCTCGGTCGTCTTCGGTGAACTCACCGGGGTCCGGCACCACACCGTCGAGGTTCTTGGCGACCATCGTCAGCGAGCGCTGCGCCAGGTTGCCGAGTTCGTTCGCCAGGTCCGCGTTGATGCGGGTCACGATCGCCTCGTGGCTGTAGCTGCCGTCCTGGCCGTAGGAGATCTCCCGCAGCAGGAAGAAGCGCAGCGGATCGAGGCCGTACTGTTCGACCATCTCGAGCGGGTCGACGACGTTGCCGACCGACTTGGACATCTTCTCGCCCTTGTTGAACAGGAAGCCGTGCACGAACACCCGCTCGGGCAGCTCGATCCCGGCCGACATCAAGAACGCCGGCCAGTACACGGTGTGGAAGCGGGTGATGTCCTTACCGATGATGTGCAGGTTCGCAGGCCAGTAGCGGCGGAACGACTCCGACCCGGTGTCGGGGAAACCCGCACCGGTCAGGTAGTTGGTGAGCGCGTCGACCCACACGTACATCACGTGCTCGGGATGGTCCGGCACAGGCACGCCCCAATCGAAGGTGGTGCGGGAGATCGACAGATCCTTCAGTCC
Source organism: Rhodococcus sp. GXMU-t2271 (assembly GCF_041414735.1). Lineage (NCBI taxonomy): Bacteria > Bacillati > Actinomycetota > Actinomycetes > Mycobacteriales > Nocardiaceae > Rhodococcus > Rhodococcus sp. GXMU-t2271. The sequence continues at coordinate 9,926 of NZ_JAUIZP010000020.1, read as the reverse complement.
GCCCGAGACGAAGCTGACGATCTCGTTGCGCCGGGTGGCAGGCGCGATGAAGTCCGGCCGTTCCTCGTACAGCTTCAGCAGCTTGTCCTGATACGCCGAGAGCCGGAAGAAGTACGTCGACTCCTCCGTCCACTCCACAGGGGTCCCGGACTCGGTCGCGATACGCGAGCCGTCCTCGAGCGCGGTCGTCTCGGCCTCCGCGTAGAACGCCTCGTCGCGAACGGAGTACCACCCCGAGTAGGTGTCGAGGTAGATGTCGCCGTTGTCGGCCATCCGCTGCCAGATCGCCTTGCTCGCCTCGAGGTGGTCGGCGTCCGTGGTGCGGATGAACCGGTCGAAGGAGATGTTCAGCGACTTGTCCATGGCCTCGAACACGCCGGAGTTGCGGGCCGCGAGGTCCCGCACGTCCAGGCCCTCCTTCGCCGCCGTCTGCTGCATCTTCAGACCGTGCTCGTCGGTGCCGGTCAGGAAGTACACGTCGAAGCCGTCGAGGCGCTTGAACCGGGCGATCGCGTCCGAGGAGATGTACTCGTAGGCGTGGCCGATGTGCGGTGCGCCGTTCGGATAAGCGATCGCGGTCGTCAGATAGAACGGCGGGCGGGAGGCGGCAGGAGCAGTCATGGTGCGTCCACTTTATAGGTAGATAGTGTATGGGCCGTGAGCCGAACCCGTCCCGCGCCCGAGCCTCCGCAGCCGCTCTCGCCGCTCGTCGACGCCCACACGCACCTCGACGCGTGCGGCGCCCGCGATGCCGAGTCGGTGGCGGCCGTCCTCGACCGGGCGGCGGCGGTGGGCGTCGGACGCGTCGTCACCGTCGCCGACGACATCGCCGCAGCCCGCTTCGCCGTCGACGCCGCGCACTGGGACGCACGGGTCTACGCCGCCGTGGCGCTCCACCCCACCCGGGCGAACGCGCTCGACGACGCCACGCGCACCGAGATCGAGAAGCTCGCCGCCGACCCGCGCGTCGTCGCGGTGGGGGAGACCGGCCTCGACCTGTACTGGCCCGGCAAGCTCGACGGCTGCGCCGACCCGCTCGAGCAGGAGGACGCGTTCCGCTGGCACATCGACCTGGCCAAACGGCTCGGCAAGACCCTGATGATCCACAATCGTGACGCCGATGCCGAGTTGCTGCGCGTGCTGCACGACGAGGGCGCGCCGGAGACGGTGATCTTCCACTGCTTCTCGTCGGACGCGGACATGGCGCGGGCCTGCGTCGACGCCGGCTACCTGCTCAGCTTTTCCGGGACGGTGAGCTTCAAGAACGCGAAGGCGCTGCGTGCCGCAGCCCCGTTGGTGCCGCCCGAGTTGGTACTCGTGGAGACCGACGCTCCCTTCCTGACGCCCCATCCGTTCCGCGGGGCCCCCAACGAGCCGTACTGCCTGCCCTACACGGTGCGGGCGCTGGCGGAGGTGCGCGGTGCGGACCCGGCCGAGCTGGCCGCTACGACCACCGCGAATGCCGAACGGGTCTACGGACTTTCGTAACGGTGTCCCCGTTCCGAGGCGCCCGGAGCAGGTGGCCGGGACAATGGGTGGCATGCACAGTTTCGTCTACAACGCTCAGCCGTCACGGGTGGTCTTCGGTCCGGGAACCGCGGCGCGGGTCGCCGACGAGGTGCGCCGCCTCGATCGCTCGCGGGTCCTGCTGCTCGGCGGCGAACACGTCCGTCCGCAGGCCGAGCTGGTCGAGAAGGCCCTCGGGAGCCTACAGGTCGCCCGGTTCGACGGGGCCGTCATGCACACCCCCGTGGCGGTCACCGAGAAGGTGCTGGGCCTGGTCTCCGAACACGACATCGACGCCGTCGTCGCCGTGGGCGGAGGGTCGACGACGGGGCTGTCGAAGGCGATCGCAGTGCGCACCGGCGTCGACCAGCTGATCCTGCCGACCACCTACGCCGGATCCGAGGTGACTCCCGTCCTCGGGGAGACCGCGGACGGTGTGAAGACCACGCACTCGTCGCCGGCCATCCTGCCCGAGACCGTCATCTACGACGTCGAGTTCACCCTGTCGATGCCGATCCCGATGGCACTGACCAGCGCGATCAACGCGATGGCGCATGCCGTGGAGGCGTTGTACGCCGAGCACGCCAACCCGATCATCGACACGCTGGCGCTCGAGGCGATCCGCGCGATCGCCCGGGGTGTGCCGGTCCTGGGTGCCGACGCCGCGGACCGGGAGGGACGCTCGGACCTGCTGCTCGCGGCGTGGCTGGCCGGCACGTGCCTGAGCGCGGGGGGAATGGGCTTGCACCACAAGCTGTGCCACGTCCTGGGCGGCAGTTTCGACCTGCCGCACGCGGCGACGCACACCGTGGTGCTGCCGCACGTGATGGCGTTCAACGCGCCGTCGGTGCCGGCCGTGATGAGCCGCATCGCCGATGCCCTCGGCACGCCCACCGCTCCGGCCGGGGTCTTCGACCTGGTGGCGGCCGCGGGTGGCCCGACGACACTGGCCGAACTGGGGATGTCCGAGGGGGACCTGGACGAGGCGGCACACCTGGCCACCGAACGGCAGTACCCCAACCCGCGCGAGGTGACCCGGGTGGGGGTGCGGCGCCTGCTGGGCGATGCCTATGCCGGGATCCGCCCCGAGTGAGGGTGCCCCTCGGTGGCATCGGTGAGGGTGCCCCTCGGGGCCCTGTCCAGGCGCTTCCTCAGTGGGTGGGGGGATTGCGGCGTGGCCGGATCCGGGCGTTGGGCAGCGCCGGTGCGGGTAGCCGCGCCACCTTCCCGGTGTAGCCCTCGACCCGGCCGAAGCGTTCTCCCTCGCGCTGCCACTCGTCGCGGAACGCGGCGATCTCGTCGTGGCTGCGACCGACGAAGTTCCACCACATGACGATCTCCTCCCCGAACGGCGTACCGCCGAGCAACACGGCGCGTGCGGGTTCGTCGGTGAGATTCGTCAGCGCGAGCGTAGAGACCCCGGTGCCGACGTAGCCGAGCGCGGAACGGGTCAGGACGGTGCCGGCGAGCCGGACGCTGCCGGTGTCGACGAGCAGGCCGTGCTCGAACTCGGGATCGACGGCCAGTTCGACGCTCGCGCCCGGGTCGAGGGTGATCTCGGCGCCGAGCAGAGGGGTGAAGGTGGGCACGGGCGACGTGGATCCGGCGAGGGAGCCGAGGAAGACGGCGACGGTCGCGCCCGCGATCCGGACCGGTTCGGGCACGTAGTGCCGGAAGTCACGAGGGGCGTCGCGGTGCGCGTCGGGCAAGGCCACCCACAGCTGGACGCCGTGCAGGACCGTCGTGGCGGACGTGGAGACCTCCGAATGGGCGATGCCGTGGCCGCCCGTCATGAGATTGAGTTCGCCGGGACGGACGAACGCGTGCTTGCCGAGGCTGTCGCGGTGCTCGATCTCGCCGGCGAACAGCCAGCTCACCGTCTGCAGGCCGGTGTGCGGGTGCGGCGCGACGTCCATTCCGCCGGTGGCGGCGACGTCGTCGGGCCCGTAGTGGTCGGCGAAGCACCAGGCTCCGACGAGAGACCGGGCTCGCTGCGGCAGCGTGCGGCGGACCGGCATCGCGCGCGGGCCGCCGAGCGGAACCTCACGGGAGGTGATGATCTGCACGCGGGTGGGTGCCGGCTCGGACTCGCAGACGATCTCGGCGGGCTCGGCGTCGACGTTGCTCATCTACAAGACCTTGCTTCCGTACATCTCGCCGAGGGGATCGGCGATGAGTTCGATGCGGGCACCGTCGGGGTCGCGGAAGTACAGGGAGACCTCGCTGTGTTCGACGAGGTCGACGCCGGCCTCGGTCAGTTTGGTGCGCAAGTGTTCCCAGCGGCCCGGCTCGACGCTGATCGCGATGTGGTGCAGCCCGCCGAGGACCTCCTGGTAGGGGCCGACGTCGAGCCCGGGAAAGTCGAAGAAGGCCAGCAGGTTTCCGTTTCCGATGTCGAAGAAGAAGTGCGACGAACCGGGGTAGTCGCGGTTCTCGATCAACTCGGTGAGCGGGAACTCGAGCACGTCCTGGTAGAAGCGCACCGTGCGCTCGACGTCGCTGCTGACGAGTGCGGTGTGGTGCAACCCGCGCGCCGACGACGTGGGTCGTTCGCCGACGGGCCGGAGGTATCGGGTGCGGAGTTCTTCCCGCAGCGTCGCGGAGCGGCGGCTGCGTTCCTCTTCCACGCTGGTGCTCACGATGGGGCTCCTTCGACCGGTGGTTGCGCCTTCGGTGAGAAGCATACTCCATGTGATTGATCAATCAACTACTTTTCGGGGCATCGCGCTCTCCGCGTCCGGCTAGGTTGAACCTTCAACCTTGTGCCGCTACCGTAGGGGCGGCTTCGATCGAAGGACGAGCCCCCACCGCCCGCACCGAAAGGTCCCCCATGAACAACCCCGTCCTGCGCAACGTCGGGCTGCTCGTCGCCCGAGTGGTCATCGGCATCGTCTTCCTCGCCCACGGGCTGCAGAAGGTGAACCAGGGATACTCCGCCACCAAGGCTGGATTCGAGGGCATGGACGTGCCCGTGCCCGCACTGTCCGCCTTCTACGCCACCTGGGTGGAGACACTCGGCGGCATCGCCCTGATCATCGGCCTGCTCGTGCCGGTCTTCGGCGTCCTGCTGCTGGTGAACATGCTCGGTGCGTTCTTCTTCGTCCACATCGGCAACGGCATCTACGTCACCGACGGCGGATGGGAGCTCGTCGGGGCGCTCGGCGCGGGAGCGTTGGTGCTCGCCGTCGTCGGTGCCGGCGCGTACAGCATCGACGCCCTGCTCGGCCGCCGGGTGCGGTTCCTGCAGACCGCGTAGCCGTGGGTGAGGCCCGGCGCCCGGGAACCGGGCGCCGGCCTCAGAGCACCTTCGCGAGGAAGTCGCGGGTCCGTTCCTGGCGGGGGCTCCCGAACAGTTCCTTCGGCGTGCCCTCCTCGAGGACGTACCCGTCGGCCATGAACAGCACCCAGTCGGCAACCTCCCGGGCGAAACCCATCTCGTGCGTGACCACGACCATGGTCATGCCCTCGGCCGCCAGGTCGCGCAGCACCTGCAGCACCTCGCCCACCATCTCCGGGTCGAGGGCGCTGGTCGCCTCGTCGAACAGCATGATGTCCGGATTCATGGCCAGCGCCCGTGCAATCGCGACGCGCTGCTTCTGCCCGCCGGACAGGTTGGCCGGCTTCGCGTCGGCCTTCTCACTCAGCCCCACCCGGTCGAGCAGGGCGAGCCCCCGTGCCCGTGCCTCCTCCTTGGTCGCCCGCTTCGTCAGCACCGGCGCGAGCACGATGTTCTCGAGGGCCGTCATGTGCGGGAAGAGATTGAAGTGCTGGAACACCATCCCGATATGGCGGCGCACCCGGTCGATGTCGATCTTCCGGTCGGCAAGGTCGAACCCGTGCACCACCACCGAACCGGTGCTGATGTCCTCGAGCCGGTTCAGGCACCGCAGGAACGTCGACTTGCCCGAACCGGAGGGGCCGATCACGCACACCACCTCGCCGGCGAGGATGTCCACATCGATGCCCTTGAGCACCTCGTTCTCGCCGAACGACTTCTTCAGGCCGCGCACGCGGATCTTCACCTCGCGACCGTCCTCGAGCGGCTGGGCCGCGGCTGCCTCGGTCAACGGTTGATCCTTTTCTCGAGTCGGTCCGACAATTTGGTCAGCGCCATGATGACGACGAAGTAGATCACCCCGATGATCAGCCACATCTGGAACGACTGGAAGTTGCGGGCGATGATGATCCGCCCGGTCTGGGTGAGCTCGGCGATGCCGATCACCGACAGGATCGAGGTGTCCTTCAGCGTGATCACGAACTGATTGATGTACGACGGGATCATGGTGCGCACCGCCTGGGGCATGACCACCTTGCGCATCGCGGGCAGGTAGCCGATGCCGAGGCTGCGGGCGGCCTCCATCTGCCCCTTGTCCACGGACAGGATGCCGCCACGCACGATCTCGGCCATGTACGCGCCCGCATTGAGCGAGAGCGTGATGATGCCCGCGGTGAACGCCGACATCTGGAATCCGGCCGCGGCCGGGATGCCGAAGTAGATGAAGAAGGCCTGCACCAGCAGCGGGGTGCCGCGGAAGACGTCGACGTAGGCGGTGCCGATCCCGCGCAGAACGATGTTGCGTGAGACCCGCATGAGGCCGAACAGCGCGCCGAGCACCAGCGCGATCGCGATCGAGACGACCGACAGCACGAGGGTCAGCCACAGCCCCTCGAGCAGCAGTTGCCAGGTGCTGCGGAGCAGGCCGGGGATGGAGTTGTCGGCCTGCACGGCGCCCTCGCCGAGGTAACTCTCCACGATCTCGTCGTAGCGGCCGTTGTCCCGCAGATTCTGCAGGCCCGCGTTGAACGCGGTGAGCAGCTCGGGATTGCGGCCCTTGTTCACCGCGAACCCGTAGTTCGCACCGGCCTCCTTCTCCGTGACCGTCTTCAGCCCGTTGCCCTGGGCGATGCCGTACGCCAGCACCGGGTAGTCGTCGAAGACCGCGACCGAGTTCCCGGTGCGGACCTCGTCGTACATGCTCGCCGAGTCGGCGAAGTAGACCGTGGTGAACCCGTACTCGTCCTTGATGGACTCGGCGAACGCGGCGCCCTCGGTGCCGTTCTTGACCGCGACGCGCTTGCCTGCCAGATCGGCGTACGACGCGACCTCGTCGTTGCCGGCGAGGACCGCCATCTGCACGCCGGACTCGAAGTAGGGATCCGAGAAGTCGAAGACCTGCTTGCGCTCCTCCGTGATCGACATGCCCGCGATCACGCCGTCGGCCTGGTCGGCCTGCACCGCCTGCAGCGCGGCATCGAAGCCCAGCGGACGAACCTCCACGGTGAAGCCCTGGTCCTCCGCGATCTCCCGGATCAGGTCCATGTCGATGCCGACGAAGTCGCCCTGCTCGTTCTGGAATTCGAAGGGTGCAAAGGTCACGTCGGTGGCGATGACGTAGGTGCGGCCGGCGGCGGGGGACTGCGCCAGGGCCGCCGGGGTGGCAGCGAGCAGCAGCGCGCCGAGCATGCCGAGCAGGGTCAGCAGCGCCGCACTCCGCCGCGCCGGAGGACGGTGAATTCGGTCACCCAAAGTAATCCCACCTCTGTAATTCGCGCGTCGTGCGGCACGTCTTCCCGAGCGTCGAATCGACGCTAGCCCGCACCTTCGGTCGCGGCCCGCTATTGATCGAAAATTACGAATCGTCACCTGTCTCGTTACCGAGAAACTGCAGTTAGAAACGGTGCAGTTGCCGTATCAATGCCGATTCGTTACCGTGCCGTGATCGAAGTTGTCGACAGTCCAGGAATTACCGTGTCACCTTTCACCAAGATCAACAGAGCGAAATCGCCGACGCTGTACGTGGTCGTCGCCGCGCTCTTTCTCACCCTGGCGGCCGGCGGAATCGCCGCGCTGATCCAGCACAAGGAACTCACCCTCGACGTGGACGGTGAGCACATCGCGCTCAGCACCATGAGCTCCGAGGTCGGTGACGTTCTCGCCGGCGCCGGCTACCCGGTCGGCGAGCACGACGTGGTGGCCCCGGCCGTCGACGCCGAGGTCTCGGACGGGGACACGGTGGTGCTGCGGCGGGCCCGTGAGGTGGCGTTGAGTGTCGACGGTGTCGAGCGCACGGTGTGGACGACGGCGTCGACGGTGGACGAGGCGCTGGCACAGTTCGAGCTGGCCGCGGACGTGTACACCTCGGCGTCGCGGTCGCACCGGTTGCCGCTCGAAGGTGCCGAGCTCGACGTGGTGAGCCCGAAGACGGTGCGGTTGCTCGACGGTGGCGCTCCGGCCGTGGAGGTGCGGATGGCGGCACCGACGGTCGGGGAGTTCCTGTCCGCGCACGGCGTGGCGCTCGAGCAGGCCGATTCGGTGGTGCCCCCGGTCGACGCGGCGCTGACCGAGGGGCTCGATATCCGCGTCACCCGCGACCGCATCGAGACCCGCATCGAGAACCAGCCGGTGCCGGCCCCCGAGCAGCGCGTCGACGACCCGAACATGCCCCAGGGCGAGACCGCCGTCGACACCCCGGGTGCTCCCGGTGAGCGCACCGTGACCCTCGATGTGCACACGATCGACGGGGTCGAGGTCGGCCGCACCGAGAAGGCGTCGACGACCCTCCGCGAGCCGGCCCCGGCAGTCGTCCGCGTCGGCACCAAGCCCGCGCCGGCCGTGCCCGCTTCCGGCCGCGCCTCCACCTGGGACGCCCTCGCGCAGTGCGAGGCCACCGGCAACTGGGCCATCAACACCGGTAACGGTTTCTACGGCGGCCTGCAGTTCACCCAGCAGACCTGGGCCGCGTTCGGCGGCACCGAGTACGCGCCGCGCGCCGACCTGGCCAGTCGCGAGCAGCAGATCGCCGTCGCCGAAAAGGTCCAGGCCGCGCAGGGCTGGGGAGCCTGGCCGTCGTGCACCAGCAAGATGGGCTTGCGGTAGGAATTCCGGCTCGTGTCCTCGGTGACGAGGATCGACGACTCACGTTCCGTGCTGTCGCACGTCGTCGTCGCGGCGCTTCCGGTGACATTCGTCGCCGGGAGTGCCGCGACGACGCTCGTCCGGCGCGAGACCGTGACGATCGACGGGGAACGGCACACCCAGGGCCGGGGAGCGTGGCCGTCCTACTCGTCCGCCCCGGCGTGCGCTAGGTTCGGCACGTGCCAGACCACTCATCCGGCGATCCCGGCTCGGCCCCTCGCGAGGGTTCCGACGTGACCGCTCGCGACGGTTCCGATGTGACCGCTCGCGACGGTTCCGATGTGACCGCTCGCGACGGTTCCGACGCGACCGCTCGCGACGGTTCCGACGCGACCGCTCGCGACGGTTCCGACGGGACCGCTCGCGGTCGTGCCGCCCTGCTCGGCCCCGCCGAGGTGCGCGCGCTCGCGGAGGAGTTCGGCGTCCGGCCGACGAAACAACTCGGCCAGAATTTCGTGCACGATGCCAACACGGTGCGCCGCATCGTCTCCGTCGCCGGTGTCGGCCGCGACGACGTGGTCCTCGAAGTGGGCCCGGGCCTCGGCTCGCTGACGCTCGCCCTGCTCGACGTGGTCGACCGCGTCGTCGCCGTCGAGATCGATCCCAGGCTCGCCGAGCGGCTGCCCGCCACGGTCGCCGACCGCGCACCCGATCTCGCCGACCGACTCGACGTCGTCCTGAAGGACGCCATGCGGGTGCAGCCCGCCGACCTGCCGGTCGCCCCGACTGCGCTCGTCGCGAACCTGCCCTACAACGTCGCGGTCCCCGTCCTGCTGCACCTGTTCGCCGAATTCGACTCGTTGCGTACCGCTCTGGTGATGGTGCAGGCCGAGGTGGCCGACCGGCTCGCCGCCCGGCCCGGCAGCCGCGTATACGGCGTGCCCAGCGTCAAAGCCGGGTTCTTCGGCGACGTCCGTCGTGCCGGCTCGGTCGGCCGGGCCGTGTTCTGGCCGGTGCCCCAGGTGGAATCGGGACTGGTGCGCATCGACCGCTACACCGAGCCGCCGTGGCCCACGGACGAAGCGCACCGCCGCAAGGTGTTCGCCGTCGTCGATGCCGCCTTCGCGCAGCGTCGCAAGACACTGCGCGCAGCCCTGAGCGGCTGGGCCGGCTCGGCTGCCGAAGCCGAACGTCGCCTGCTCGCCGCCGGGATCGATCCGTCGACGCGGGGCGAGAAGCTCGACGCCGCCGCCTTCGTGCGGATTGCCGGCACGTCGTGACGGCGCTGCGCAAACCGGTTCCCACGCAACGCTTGGCAGACGGGCGGATCTGTGCTCTACTGGTACACGGTCGTTAGGTAGTGTGTTCGTGGTTTACCCCTCGCACATTTTCTAGTTGCGAGCGGATGCGAAATTCCCACGGAATCCTTCTCAGCCGTCGAGTGACAGGCCCGGGCGACGTCGTGTCGTTCGACGAAACGTGAAGGCCTCGAGGCTTTCCGAGATGTATGAGGTTGAAAATGGTTGAAGGTACCGTGAAGTGGTTCAACGGCGAGAAGGGCTTC